>NZ_JASJGN010000483.1:0-3661 GCF_033791525.1 Desulfosarcina sp. | reverse complement strand
GGGGTTTACAAAATTGGCTGTGCCGATCTGAACGGCAGCAGCCCCGGCAATGAGAAATTCCAGCGCATCTTCCGCGTTCATAATTCCCCCGATGCCGATGACGGGAATCTTCACCTTCTGAGCCACCTGCCAGACCATCCGCAGGGCAACGGGCTTGATGGCCGGCCCGGAGAGGCCGCCGGTGACGTTGGCCAGTTTGGGCCGGCGGGTGGACAAATCCACGGCCATGCCGGTGATGGTATTGATCAGCGACAGGGCGTCTGCTCCGGCGTCTTCGGCCACTCTGGCCATAAGGGCGATGTCGGTAACGTTGGGAGAAAGCTTGACCATCAGGTGTTTGGTCGTCTTTTCCCGGACGGCTCTGACCACCTCGTCAGCGATCTTGGGATCTGAACCGAAGGCCACCCCACCCTCTTTAACATTGGGGCAGGAGATGTTCACCTCCAGCCCTTTGATGGCATCGAGAGGTTCGAAGCGTTCGGCCAGCAGCGCATACTCCTCGACGGTCCTGCCGTATATATTGGCAATGGTGGGCGGGCGAAGGGTCTTTATAAAAGGCAGTTTGTCCTTGATGAAACCGTCGATGCCCACGTTTTCCAGACCGATGGCATTGAGCATGCCGCAGTCGGTCTCGACGATGCGCGGGGGCGGGTTTCCTTTAGAGGGTTTCAGGGAGAGGCCCTTGACGATGATTCCCCCCAGACGGTTCAGGTCGATATAATGGTCGAACTCCCGGGCGTAGCCGAAAGTGCCCGAAGCCGTCATCACCGGGTTCTGGAGTTCCAGGCCGCCGATGTCGACGGTCAGGTCAGGTTCGGTCATATGACGATCTCAGCTGTTTATTGGGTTCGTGGTGTTTCCGCGCAGCCTGCCATTTTCGCACAATGGTATTGATGCGGGCCTCCAGGTTGAGCACATAAGCCGGCTCGGGTTGTCGAAGCCCGGATTTGCCGTCCCACTCAACCGCTTTGACCTGCTTCATCACGGCCGGAATATGCCCGTTTTCGGTTTCCAGAAGCCGCTCGACCATATTGCGAAACCGGCGGCTTTGCACCAGGGATTCAGCCACATGCCGGCGGGCATCGCTGCCGGTGCACGAATAGACATGGCCCAGGCACAGCGTTTCTATGTCCAGGGTGCTCAACCGCTGCATGGACTGGTAGTGGACATCGTAATCCACCAGGCAATCGGTCACGATATAGCCGGTCTCATCCGGCGTGCCCAAAGCCTCTGAAGCAACCAGCAGCTTAAGTTGGGGAACGGTATAGGAGAGAAAATCCCATGTGTGCCCGGGTGTTTCCATGACCTGGACGGTGAGATCCGCTGAAATCTCAAAACAATCCCCTTCCTTAGCCGTCGCCTCCACACTGAAGGATTCGAAGGTCGTGTCGCCCGGATCGACGCCGAAATCAACCGCCATCTGGGCCGCAAACTGGTTGAGATCAAATATCAGTGAAATCGCATTGGGCCGGTCAAAGATATTGGCGGCCTTTTCCGAACAGACCACCTGCATCTTCGGGAACTGGGTTTTCAGATAGGCTGCGGCACCGCAGTGGTCAAAATGGGAGTGAGTCAGAAAGCACCACACCGGTTGGCGATCGCCCAGCACTTGCCGGATCTGTCGGGCATACACCGGTCCGAGAAAGGCCAGGCCGGCATCGAACAGGGCCGGCCGGTCACCGTCAACGAGAAAGACCGGCACGGCCCGGTGCCCCAACATGTGAACACCGTCGGCGATTTTCCCGATCTGGTCAACCACCATATTCCCTCCAGTGAAATTGCTGTGCTTTGATTGTCCGTATCCGGGTATCCTTAACCGCCCAAGAATTGCTGGATAATATAGACGAGTCAAGGTGATTGATCAAGCTGGAGTTTAAACCGAGGTTTTAAACGAAGTGCTTGTCAAGCGTATTGCGGTGCGGCTTCCACCGGTTCGGAATTTGTGCTAAGATTCTTCACTTGAAGCGCTTGTTAGAAAAAGACAAATTCCGTATTGCTCAAACTAAAACTGCCGATAGTCGGTTGAGACGGGAAACAGTAATGTCGGAGGTGTTACGATTTCATCAAACCAAAACCCAACGCTTGCACCCTATGGCGATTGCAAAACCCTAACCCCCTTTCCCCTTCAGGAAACAATATGAATATCACCGTTCAATACTGGCACTGGCTGGTGTTTGGCATGATCCTCATTATGGCCGAACTTTTCGTCCCCAGTTTCACTATCTTCTGGTTCGGGCTGGGCGGTTTGGTGGTGGCCTGCCTGCTGTTGCTCTTCTCCGACATCAGTTTCACCTGGCAGCTGTTCATCTGGGCCATCGCTTCGTGTGCATTCACCTTTCTCTGGTTCAAATTCATCCGTCCGATGATGACCGATCGAACCCGGGCGGGAATTGCCCGCGAGGCGGCCATCGGCGAAACCGGGCAGGTGATTCGAGCTCCTGAAAATGGCCGTCGCGGCATGGTTCGATTCACCACGCCCCTGCTGGGATCGGATGAATGGTCGTTCATCTGTGATACGGCGGTATCCGCAGGCGATCGGGTGACGGTTGCGGACATCTCTGGCAATACCCTGATGGTTAAAAAATCATAAATCAAGTTCTCACCAAGACATTCGGAGGAAACATGGAAGGACTAATCGTAGTGGTTGTCTTTGTCGTGCTGGTGATCGTTACCCTGTTTCTGGGCGTGCGGATCGTTCCCCAGGGAAGTAAGCACGTGGTTCAGCGGCTGGGCAAATATCAAAAAACCCTTGGCCCAGGCCTGAATATCATCATTCCCTACATCGACTCAGTGGCCTACAAAGTCACCACCAAGGACATCGTTCTGGACATCCCCTCCCAGGAGGTCATCACCAGAGACAATGCCGTAATCATTGCCAACGCCGTTGCTTACATGAATATCATTTCTCCGGAAAAGGCGGTGTATGGTGTGGAGAACTATCAGTTCGCCATCCAGAACCTGGTGCAGACCTCCCTGCGTGCCATCGTGGGAGAAATGGATCTTGACGATGCCCTCTCCTCCCGCGACCAGATCAAGGCCAAACTCAAGGCGGCCATTTCCGACGACATTTCGGACTGGGGCATCACCATGAAGACCGTCGAGATCCAAGATATCAATCCCTCACAGACCATGCAGGCCGCCATGGAAGAGCAGGCCGCCGCCGAGCGTCAACGTCGGGCGGCGGTGACCCGGGCCGAGGGAGAGAAGGCAGCGGCCATTTTAGAGGCCGAAGGCCGTCTGGAGGCTTCCAAGCGCGATGCCCAGGCCAAAGTCCTCCTTGCCGAAGCCAGCCAGCGGGCCATCCAGAAAGTCACCGAGGCCATCGGTGACAATGAGATTCCCGTAATGTACCTGATCGGTGAAAAATACGTGGAGTCGCTGAAAAGCCTGTCAATGTCGTCAAACGCCAAGGTGGTTCTGATGCCGGCGGAAATTCCAACGGCGATAAGGGGGATCTTGGGGCGAACGAAATAAACCTCGCTCGGACCATGCCAAAAATCCAACGGTTCCTCAAACTGATGTTTCTGACCCGACAGGACGTCAAGAACCATAAATCCTGGCTCATGGGCATGAAGGACCGGTTTATGACCATGCGAAAAACCCTTAAACCGATCAGCGTCGACTATCTCAAAGATGGGCAATGGATCAAACCCCACACCAA
>NZ_JASJGN010000482.1:0-6107 GCF_033791525.1 Desulfosarcina sp. | reverse complement strand
AGTGGACTATGCGCGGCGATAGCTAACGCCGAAGATGGGGTGAGATCGGCAAACCCAATGGGTTTCACCTTTTGAATACAACCATCGATGGTACCCAACCGTGATCGTTACCAATCGACCTTCTTCGAGAAAGGTGAATCGATCAGTTTGGGTAAGAGTCGACGTTAATGGGGTTTGATACAAAAGATTTGATGTCGACGCAAGGATTTTAAGGATCGTTTCACCGGTGAACTGTGCGGGTGCAACGCCGGCGCTCATCCGCAGAAGATGAATGCCGATGCCACTTGGATTTCATATCACGGTGATCATACCCCGAGGTAATCCGAGGGTAAGGTTCTGGCGGACTGCGGTCCTGCGCGGGACCATAAGGATCGGAATCGATTTCCAGTTGGCTTGCCGACCCCGCCGCAGGCGCAAAGCATTGCGCCTGCTTTGTCGATTCAAAGCGCCCGCATCCACTCCGGACGCAGGGCCACCTTGCCTGCCAGGGCCGAATCGATCAGGGCCAGGGTTTTGGCTTTCTCCTTGGGCATCCGGGCGCGGATGGGCAGGTAGTTGGAGGCGTGGTTGGCGTGAAACAGTCCCTGGGACTGGTGGGTTTCGGCGATCATGGTGCGCAGCTCGGCCAGCATCTCGTCCGGTTCGATGAGGGTGAACCGGCCGCTGCGGGCGTCCTCGTGCATGGGGGTGCCGGGAATCAGCATCAGGCTCAGGGCACCCACATATTCCGGATCGATGGCTGACAATACCCGGCCGGTCTCCCGGGCGTGGATCTGGGACCGCTCCCGTCCGGCCAGACCCAGCAACACGGTGATGGAGAGCTTAATGCCCGCTTCCCTGGCTTTTTTGCCCATGTCGATCATATGCTGGGCGGTGGCGCCTTTGTTGATGGCCTTGAGGGTGACGTCGTCGCCGGTCTCCAGCCCCATGTAGGCGATGCCTATGCCGTTTTCCCGGAGCGCTTTCAATTCATCCACGGTTTTCATGTTCAGGCTTTTGGCGTTGGCATACACCCCGATCCGGGTTACCCAGGGCAACTGGCGGCGGATTTCGGTGAGTATTTTCATGAGCCGTTTCTGGGGGATGATCAGTGCGTCGCCGTCGCACAGAAACACACGGCGCTGGCGCTGGCAGTGGGTGGCGGCAAAGGCGATGTCGGCCATGATGATTTCATCGGATTTGATCTTGAACCGCTCTCCCTGGTAGGCGCCGCAGAAGGTGCACTTGTTGCGCGAGCAGCCTACGGTGACCTGGAGCAGGATGCTGTTGGCTTCGCTTGGGGGCCTGATCATGTTGCCTTCGTAGTGCATGACATTCCTCTCTTGAGAGCCAGTTCCAAAAAGCCCCATTTCGGCCAATATCTGCGTTGGGCTCACCTTTCAATCCTCGGAATACCTAAGTGTATGCTTCCGGTTGAAATGATCGCCTGCCTTGATCTTGGCCGAACTGCCGCCTTTTGAAACTGGCTCGATGAATTTTTTTCCGTCGACAAGCCAGAGGTGGATTGAATCCGTCGGAAATGCGACTTTTTACAAGTTCATTACCGCTTTTTTATTCCAAAATTCCCGAATTCGGATATGGATCCTTATAACATTCGGTGATAATCTGATGGCTATTTATGGGATTGTCAAGAATCCACCATTCTGATATGAACTACTTCAACTAATGAACCTTGTTTATAATCCGCCAAAGGCATCAAGGCAACCTCGCCCCGCCTCTGTTTTCAATGGATGGCAGCCGGCGTCGGACACCTTTTCTATCCGCTTCAATCACCGAATCGAAGGGAGGAGAACCACGCATGAGCAAATTATTGTGGCAGCCGTCTGAAGCGCAGATCAAAGCGTCTAACATGTACCGGTTCATGGCGCTGATCAACGAGCGATATGGCACATCTTTTGACAGCTACGACGGCCTCTATCAATGGTCTGTCGACCATATCCCCGAGTTCTGGAAGGAGATGTGGGATTTCGCTGCGATCAAGGCCTCGGTACCCTATGATAGGGTGATCGATGATGCTAACCGGATGCCCGGTGCCCGCTGGTTTGACGGCGCCCGGCTCAATTTCGCCGAGAATCTGCTGCGCTACCGTGACGACCGCTTGGCCTTGGTATTCCGCGGGGAAGACCAGGTTCGGCGGACGTTCACCTATGCCCAGCTTTACGACGAGGTGGCACGGGTGGCCATGGCGTTGAAAGATGCCGGGGTGGTGGCCGGCGACCGGGTGGCCGGCTTCGTTCCCAACATGCCCGAATCGATCATCGCCATGCTGGCTGCAAGCTCGCTCGGGGCGGCCTGGTCCTCCTGCTCGCCGGATTTCGGCATCAAGGGCGTCCTGGACCGCTTCGGCCAGATCCGACCCAAGGTGCTTTTCACAGCGGACGGCTACTTTTTTAAAGGCAAACCATTGGACTCGCTTGCGCGCATCGCCGACATTATCAGCCAGATTCCCTCGGTGGAAAGGCTGGTGGTGGTGCCCTATGCCCAGGAAAAACCGGACATCAACGCCATCCCCAATGCCGTGCTGTATGCCGACTTCAAATCGGCGGAAGACGGGCTGGAGATCGATTTCGCCCAATTGCCATTCGATCATCCGCTATACGTCATGTATTCATCGGGTACGACCGGCCTGCCCAAGTGCATGGTTCAGAGTGCCGGGGGCATTCTCATCCACCACCTCAAAGAATTGATACTGCACACCGATCTCAAGCGTGAGGACACGATTTTCTATTTCACCACCTGCGGGTGGATGATGTGGAACTGGCTGGTCAGTTCCCTGGCCACCGGCGCCACGCTGGTGCTGTACGACGGCAATCCCTTTCATCCTTCTCCCGGGGCCCTGGGGCAAATGGCCCAGGATGAGAAGATTTCAGTTTTCGGCACCAGCGCCGGATACCTGGCCGCACTCCAGGCTGCCGGTGTCCGGCCGAAAGCGGACTTTGATCTGGCCCCCTTGCGGGCGGTGCTCTCCACCGGATCACCCCTTTCCATCGAAAGTTTTGAATTCGTTTACGACGCGGTCAAGTCCGACCTCCAACTGGCCTCCATTGCCGGCGGCACGGACCTCAACGGCTGTTTTGCCCTGGGCAACCCCATGGGGCCGGTATACGCCGGCGAGCTGCAGTGCCGGGGGCTTGCCATGAAGGTGTTTGCTTTCGACGACGACGGCAAACCCGTGGTGGGCCAGGAGGGGGAACTGGTCTGCGCGGCGCCATTCCCATCGATGCCCATCTACTTCTGGAACGACCCTGAGGGCAAGAAGTATCACAGCGCCTATTTCGACGTCTACCCGGGCATCTGGCGCCACGGCGATTACATCGTGGTCAGCGAACACGGTGGCGTGGTCATGCACGGCCGTTCCGACGCCACCTTGAATCCCGGCGGCGTGCGAATTGGTACGGCCGAATTGTACCGGCAGGTGGAGCAGTTGGAAGAGGTCGAGGACAGCGTAGTGGTAGGGCAGAAATGGGACAACGATGTGCGTGTTATTCTTTTCGTTAAACTGGCCCCGGGCTTTGATCTCACCGACGATCTTAAAAACAAGATCCGCAAGACCATTCGCGTGCATGCGTCACCGCGCCATGTGCCCGCCAAGATCATCCCGGTGCCGGACATCCCCTATACCCTGAACATGAAAAAGGTGGAACTCGCCGTGAAGAAGGTGATCCACAACCAGGAGGTGAAAAACAAGGATGCCCTGAGGAATCCGGAGGCGTTGGATTTCTATGCCGGGATTGCTGAACTTCAGGAAAATTGAGGAATTAAGGGATTAGGGAATTGAAAACAAAATGGGCGGGGATAGTCCTCCGCCCGTTTTGATGTTGTCCACCATCGACCACCCACTGCTATATTGGTAAATGCGCTTTATAAAAGCTGCTTTCTGCGTTTTAGTCCCTCTGCAGGTTGAGCCCTTCCCGTGGACCCTCGACCCTGTGGCCTCTTCTATCCGGTCTTTCCTTTTCACCATTCGATGTTGGACGTTCGATGTTCAACGTTCATTGCGAAGCCGAGGGTCTAATACCCCGTTGCTTGCGACGATAAAATTGATTGCATCCTTTGTTGATACCCCGCTGCTTGCGGCGGGGTAGTTCATTTTCCTGGTGATGCCCAATTGGGTTGTCTTATATAAAAGTCAGCGGATCAGTAAAATCCAAAGGGTATGCCTTAGCAGCTGTTGAAAAACTATTGCGCCTGGCCATTCGGCGTTAAAATTCGACTCAATGTGCTCATTTAGCAACCTTAAACTACGCTTTTTCGCCTGATTTTGCCTTGTCTTGCCTGCTCTTATGACGTTTTTCAATTGTCTGTTGGGCGGATCCTATTTTTTGGGGGAAGGATTTCCGTGATAGTCAAGCTGTTGGACGATAAAAGACGACCCCTTTTCTATCAGGTTCATGGAAATCTTACCCGAATTCTCCCGCCATTTTTTGTCGGGCGGTAACCATTTCAGGAAAAAATCTCCGTCGATTGTTATGGTCTGCTGGTCTTCGGCAACTGAAAAATCCTGCATTTCAATCCGATATTGAATGGTTTCGATGAATTTAAAGTTCCTTTCGTATTTGGGCAAAAGGCTGTCAAATAACTTACCGTTTTCCATGGCATTGGCCGAAAAAAATTGAGTGAACCGATCTAAATTTTTTGCAGCATAGGTATTGCAATAGGTCTGCAAAAATGAGCGAAGTCGGTTTTCCATACCAATGATATCCAATTGCCCTGCCGCGATCGTGGTGCTCCCACTTGTCTCGGATGTCGATTGAAGCGGTGTTTCTGCTTTGGCTGACAGGGATGCTTCAGGGCGGTTGCCCGAAGGTGTTTCTTCAGCCGATGTGGTTTTTTCGGTCGTAACGGTGGATGGTGATACCGTTGCCGGACTTTCCGGTTCAGTGGCACGTGGGCCTTTGGCGTCGGTAGCTGATTTGCCGCCTGCATTGCCAAGCGATGTCCCTGGGTTCACCGGTGAACTGGGTGTGGCGGCGGCCAGGACAGCGACCACGCCCGCCTTCGCCCCCGCCTTGCCAGGTGTGGTCGCATCGCTTTCAACCACCGGTGTATCAGGGGATGGGGCGGGTTCCGGCGCAGCCTCGGGTGTAGACACTGCTTTTTGGCGATCGGCGCCCGTATCTACGTTCCGGGCTGGCGGTGCGTCTTGGGCAACTGTCTCTTTCCGGGGGGGCGGTTCCACTGCTGGTCCGGGTTCGGCAGCCAGGACAGCGACCATGGCCGCCGCCGCCTTGCCGGCTGCGGTCACAGGGCTGTCAACCGCAGGCGCATCGGTGGACGGGGCGAGTTCAACCGCAGCCTCACCTGCAGGCACTGCCGCTTGACCAGCGGCACCCCTATCTGCGTCCCGGACTGGCGGTGCGTCTTGGGCAACTGTCTCTTTCCGGGGGGGCGGTTCCACTGTTGGTCCGGGTTGGGCAGCCAGGACAGCGACCATTGCCGCCGCCGCCTTGCCGGCTGCGGTCACAGGGCTGTCAACCGCAGGCGTATTGGTGGACGGGTCGGGTTTCGGCGAAGCCTCGGCGCCAGGCACTGCCGCTTGACTAAGAGTGCTCGCATCTACCTCCCGGGCCGGTGGGACAGCTTGGTCAACTGTCTCTTTCCGAGGTGTCGGGTCTGCTTTTGGTTCCGGTTCGGCGGCGGCCAGGACAGCTACGGTACCTGAATCTGGCGCCACTTTGCCGGGCTCGGTCACTTTCCTATCCACCTCACTGATAGTGGGCAATGGGTCGGGTGCAGGAGAAACTATGGCTTGAAAAAGTGGCGGCTGTCCTTCAGCACCCGATGACTTCTCATTTTGGACTACTTTTTCCTGTTGGTCGGTTTCCTTGTCAGACTTTGTTATGGCGATCTCATTTTTCGGTAATGCTTGGGTAGGCGCCTTTTGGCTTTTTTCGGTTATCCTCGGTGGCGCCCCTGCGACTGTGCCCGTTTGTTGACTGGAGGCGTCCGCCAATTTGTTTTGGGTCTCCGGCGTCGTTGTCCAGAAAGGTGCAGGCCACAGCAGATAATAACCCGCCAGGGCGCCCAGGACGATAAAAAGGCCGATGAGTATGGGGACACCCATAGACATAGACCGGCGAGGTGGGAGCTGGCGCGTTTCGGGTCGG
>NZ_JASJGN010000481.1:0-2757 GCF_033791525.1 Desulfosarcina sp. | reverse complement strand
CCAGATTTGTGAAACCCATCTCAACTATCTGCTGGATCTACGGCTGGAAGATGACCGGGAGATGAACGCCGCCCTGAAAATGGAGGCCGCCAAGGAAATCAAAGCGATCAACAGCCGTTTTAAGGACATTGACATGATGGTGGTCAGCGGAGATGGCCGCATCCTGGAGGCGTCCGAAAATCTGGCGGATGTCGATCCCCATCTCCCTTTGATCAAACAGAAACGGGCGGACATCCGCAACCTCTCCCTCTGGGGCAATCCGGTCCGGGCCCACTATTTATACTTCCCCTTCTGGGATTGGTATGTGGTCGGCTATATTCATGAGAAGGACTACCAGGCCCCCCTGGCCATGGCACGACGCGTTATCTACACCGGAACCTTCGGGCTGCTGGCAGCCATCTGGTTGGTCCTGCTGGTGGTCGTCAACAACCTGATCAGTTTTCCGCTCAGGCGACTGGCCAACGCCACCCGCCAGGTGGCGGAGGGAGACTACTCTGTCCTGTCCAATTCACGCAGGGATGAAATCGGCCAGGTGGTGGATACATTCAACAGCATGGTGACCGGCCTGGAACGAAAAAACAGGGAGGTGTCGGGTCTCATCAAAGCCCTGAAGGATTCCGAAAAGCGTTATCGCGATCTTTTCGATGGCGCTGGTGAAGGCATCCTGGTGGCCGAGGTCGCCACCAAACGGTTCCGCTACGCCAACCCGGCCATCTGCCGCATGCTGGGCTATTCGGAAGCGGCGCTCACGTCCATGTCCGTCGAGGATATCCACCCCAAAAAAAGCCTGGGCCGGGGATTGGCCATTTTCGAAAAACAGGCCATGGGTACCGGGGAATCAATATTATCGGACATCCCATTCGTGTGCAGCGATGGTTCGATTATTTATCTCGATATCAAGGCAACCCCGGTCACCTTGGACGGTGTCAGCTGCAATCTGGGATTCTTCACAGATGTGACCGCCCGTCGTGCCGCGGCGGTTGACAACCAGGCGCTGGTAAACCGGCTCCACCGCTCGGAAAAGATGGAGGCCCTCGGCCTGCTGGCCGGCGGGGTGGCCCATGACCTGAACAACATTCTCAGCGGGCTGGTCAGCTACCCGGAACTGCTCCTGATGGACCTTCCCGAAGAGAGCCCCCTTCGCGGCCCCATCCGAACCATCGAAAACTCGGGTAAGCGGGCAGCGGCAATCGTCCAGGATCTGCTGACCCTGGCCCGGCGGGGGGTGGCTGTGTCCCGGGTGACCAACCTCAACCGAGTCGTCAGCGACTACCTGCAATCCCCGGAACTTGAGAAACTGAAACAGTATCACCCCAGCGTCGCCATCCATACGGATCTGGACGATCGCCTCATGGATGTTAAAGGATCTCCCGTCCACATATCCAAAACGGTGATGAACCTGGTCTCCAATGCCGCCGAGGCGGCTGAGCCGGCCAAAGGATTCATATCCCTGTCCACCCGTAACCAATACGTGGACCGCCCCATCCGGGGCTACGACGAGGTCAAGGAAGGCGACTATGCCGTACTGACCGTGACCGATGACGGCAGCGGCATCGCCCCCGATGACCTGAAACGGATTTTCGAACCCTTTTACTCGAAGAAGGTCATGGGCAGGAGCGGCACAGGCCTGGGCATGGCGGTGGTGTGGGGAACGGTGAAGGACCACAACGGCTATATCGATGTAGTGAGCACCCAAGGCCGGGGAACCACATTCACGCTCTATTTTCCGGCAACCCGGGAAGCCCGCCACGCCGACATCGAAAACCGTTCCATGCACGGGCTGCGAGGCTGCGGCGAAACCATTCTGGTCGTGGATGACATGCCGGATCAGCGGGAAATTGCCACGCACATCCTGACCCGCCTGGGCTATACCGTGGCATCGGTCCCCAGCGGCGAGGCAGCCGTCGAATACATGAAGACCGGACGGGCAGACCTGCTGATTCTGGATATGATCATGGATCCAGGCATGGACGGTCTGGATACCTCCCGGGAAATTCTCAAAAACCCCCCGGGCCAGAAGACAATCATCGCCAGCGGATTTTCCGAAAACGACCGCGTCCGGGAAGCCAATCGCCTTGGCGCCTCCAAGTATTTGAAAAAGCCCTATACAATAGAGAGCATCGGCATGGCCGTGAAAACCGAGCTGGGGTCGAATTAACCAAACAGCCGCGTGATCTCGTCCACATCAAAATGCGGCCAACCGACCGGGGCCTCTTTTTCCACGGCATCGATACCGGGCCCGGCCTCTGTGACGACCCCGATATCCGTGGCCATGATAGCGGCTTGCTTCAATTCGGACAGCAACCGGTCGACACGGTCCGGCCGGCAGCAGACGAGCAGGCTGCCGGATCCAATCAGTCCCAATGGATCGATGCCCAGCACCTCCCCCATTCGTCGTGTCTGGGGATAAACCGGCAACATATCGCGCCGGATGCGCATTCCCCGGCCGCCGGCCTGGCTCAACTCGGTCAGGGCCGTGGCAATCCCACCCTCGGTCACATCGTGAAGCGCGGAGACCCCGCCGACGCGCCAGGCAATCCGGGCTTCCGGCAGGATACTGATCATGGACTGAAACCGGCTGCAGGCATCGATCTCGGCTGCAGTCATTCCCTTTTCCAAAAGCCGGTCCCTGAACTCTGCAGCAATGATGGCGGTGCCTTCCACGGCAACGCCCTTGGTCACCAGCACGCGGTCGCCGGGAGCCATCCGTCGTTTTTGGATCAGGTCCTTGCGGGCAATCGTGCCGGCCATCATGCC
>NZ_JASJGN010000480.1:0-3840 GCF_033791525.1 Desulfosarcina sp. | reverse complement strand
CGGCAAATTTTGCAGCGTACATTCAGCACCCTTGATAAGCAACGATTACCCATTTTTTTTGACGTCTATGGAACGGTGAATACGTCTACGGTGACTCCCAGCGCATTCAAATACTCTCGCTGAAACGATTTCAAGGGTTTTGCCAACTGCCGGTGTTGGCCAATCGTAATGACCATGACAGACGTAAACTTGGTCGTCATCATAAAAGTAGTCGGTTTTTTCGTCTGTCGGCGAACCCAGCCCGGGAGGGTGCAGTCATTGGCTTCAACATACTGGCGCATCGAGCGTTCCATTAACCGCCAGATCAACAGGGAGATCAGCAGCACCAACCCCAGCACCTCAATCCGTTCGGCCTTTTTGAGAAAGATGCTGTTGACGATCGCCGGGTCTTTCAGAAAACTGAAGTTCTTCTCGATACCAATCTGGCTTTTGTACAACGAGAGCAACTCGGGGGCTGGCCAGTCGGCTTGTTGATCCAGCAGGTTGGTCAGTAGCACAAAACAGCCGGCTTCATCCCTCAAGGGAGATACCTTTTCCGGCGCTTCACGGATGGTTGCGGTCAACCGGTATTCATAGCGCAATACCGGTCGGGGTTTGCCGGCAGCTGGCCTGCCGCGGCCGTATTTGGGTACTTTTTCGACATCGACTTGAAGCCGGTGATAACCGGTCCCGGATTTGCGGATCAGCTTTTCGCCTGCTGCCCGGGCGTCCTCAAGACAAAAATAGGCCGTGGCCGTGGCCTGTTTGCAGTCCGCTTCGAGGCGTTTGCGATCCTTTGCCAACAGCCGGTCGATGCGTTTGTGGCGCCGTTTGTCGTGGGCGCTGGAATGCACGACGATTGCTCGGTAGGTTTTCCCGTAAAGCTCGACGGTGCCGTCATAGGCACGATAGTGGGCAACCGGCCGTTTGGGGCGGTCGTGTTCTTCGGCCAACGGACCGATATCGATCCATTGGTCGCTTTTCACCGCATCGCGGATCACCCGGCCGCATTCACTGTACGTGGCCGGCAGACGGGTCAGAAACCAAGTTTGACCCTCAGACGCGTCAAGATTGTCCTCGGTGACAAACGCCGCATCGGCAACATAAACATAGGCCCCCGGTCGCAGGCCATGCTCGGCCATGTACTTGGAAATATTGGTCAGCAGTTCGTTGTTCAGGGTTTTGTCCGATGCATTACCGTCTGTGGTGGTTCCTAAAATGGGGATGTTGCGGTCGACACACAGCATGGATACCAAAAACTGCTTGAGATCCGGCCGTTTGTCCTTGCTGTAACCATAGGTAATATCAAACGGTGGATCGACCAGGTCGTAATCGCCGAAGACGCTCACGGAGGTGGTATCGAAGTGGAGCCGCCGTGGATCGACGGCAAAAACGGTCAGGGCGTTCTGAGCCAGTTGAGAGAAGATCTTCTGGGTCCCGGTCTCGAAGATCTTATCCATCGATCGCCCCAGGTTGTAATCGCAAAACCGTTCGGGTGCGATAGGGGCGCCAAGCAGCAGTTCCGTGTCCTTTTCTTCAAAGAATTCGGTCAATCGGTACAGTGGTGTTCGCCCGGACAACGTGTCGAGCACCATGCCAAAGACTGCCATACCAGGGCTCAGTTCCATTTGGGTGTCGACCAATCGGTCGATGGTATCCACCAGATCGATTTTCTTGGCATAGGCTTTGACAATAGGCATATGCTTGGTATCGGTGATGGTCATCTGCTCGGTATTCAACGGTTGCATCTACCCTCCCTGGCCTTGATATTTAAACCTCAGGGCAGGGTATCAGCAACTAGTTGAAATGTCTAGACATTTTTATTTACATGTAAATACAATATGTTACAATCGATATGTGTCTGTTTTTACGGGAATAAAAAATTGTTAAAAATCACTGCTTAGGGGTGTTGAATGTAGGATGTGGCGGTGGCATGCTGGGCAATGAATACAGGGTGCCCTATCATTTGGGTTTGTTTCGGTAATAAGAAAGTAATTTCATAGGCTTCCATAATTTTTCACAGACACTGTAACCTTTTTCATTCTTATACGTTAAAGGAGAAGCATGATGAAATACAGAAGTTTCAGTGTATCAAAAAATCTTTTATTAAAAGGAGTTTCCGATGAGAAAGATGTTCATGTTATTAACTGTATTTGCATTCGTGATGATGTTTTTTGGGACATCAACCGTTATGGCGGGCGGTGATCAGAACAGGGGCGAAATCGGCCAAGGCTCTACCTACGAAAACAACTGTGAAGACCAGCCATGTTTTGAAGACGCACCAATGCCAGGCAGTTCGGATACGCTGATCATGCAATCCGCAAATGAGACCTCTGAACTTGATGATACTGAAATTCATCATTTACTGTTCATCCGTGAAGAGGAGAAAATGGCACGGGATGTATATCGTGTTCTGTATGAAAAATGGGGCAATCCTATATTTGCCAACATTGTAGAAAGCGAACAGGCTCATATGGATGCGATGGCGAATCTGATTGCCTTTTACGGGATCGTTGATCCAGTGACGAGTGACGAGACTGGTGAATTCAACGACGAAGCTATAGCCAAATTGTATTCGGATCTCGTTGAGCGGGGCTCACAGTCCGAGATTGAAGCGCTCCTCGTCGGGGCCTATATCGAAGAATATGATATCCTTGACATCTGGAAGGCCTACGACGAGACGGACGAAGAACGCATTCAAACAGTATATCAGAATCTGTACGAAGGCTCTTACAACCACCTGGGCGCTTTTGTGTATGTCTATGAGTTGGTGATTGGCGAAAGCTATGTACGCCAGATATTAGAAGAGGAAGATTACGAATATGTTATGAATTTTGACACTCAGGCTAACCTGGCACAAGAACCGAAACAACAGAAAGGCAAATAACATAGGTGGTCCATCAGAAAGCTGATCAGTTTACGTTATAGATTTCCCATATGATCATGCCGACGATGGCACCAGACACACATCATCATTGCCAACAAAAAGGGAGCCCTCCCAATCCACCGACCAGGAGGGCTCCCCATCTAAATAGAAAATCAGCTCTGGGTTCGTTATTTCAGCAACCCTAAAGAATTTTCCGTCAATCCTCGATAACCTTTCACCCCAACATCTTTACTATCCAATAAACAGCGTACCCGACGCCGAGACCCAGCGGCAGCATGATTCATGGTCGACACAAGGGTGTCTCTTTGAATTTCCAGGCGAAGATTCCGACTGCCAAGATCCCGAATATTGCGCCAATGACTTTGGGGAGCATATGATTATTTCCTTTTTTAAGGACCGATCATGGTATCCACGGCAACAGGTCGCAATTACATCGCTTAAGGGAATATTGTTGAAATTTTCAGGGTAGGTAATCTTCGCGAACCGGTGAAAAGACCTCAATAACAACCGTATCCTCCAGCGCCTCTGCCGAGTGCTCGACGCCACCCGGCAGGCACCAACTATCTCCAGCTTCAACATCCTTAATTTCACCGTCGACAATGAAGCGCAGTTTGCCGGAGATCATAATTCCGGTCTGTTCATGGGGATGTGAATGTGTTGGGATTGCAGAGCCCTTAGCTATTTTGAACCGGCCCATCAGTGTCTTATCACCGTGAACCAGGGTCGTTAAATTAATTCCATCCAATAGTTGTCGTGACTCACCGGTATCTTTTTTGCGAAACATGTATTCCCTCCAATTTTTTAAATGTTCGTTTTGAATCTTTTCGATGATCGAATGTAAACATGAGTTCTATGGTGTTCAATCCTACACCCCCCTTGTAGCGTGGGGATGTCGATCAATCACGGTGCAAAAAGATCCATAAATCCCTGAATCAAAACGCTTAACATCGCCTCACAACAAATACAGCCTCTGT
>NZ_JASJGN010000479.1:0-20173 GCF_033791525.1 Desulfosarcina sp. | reverse complement strand
CGGATTAGATCCGCGCTGCGAACCGGTGAAAGGGCTTTCGATCCATAGTTGGACAGGGAGAGGGCGGCATCGAATTCAAGGCCCACCATGTGAAGGGCCCGGTTGGTGTCCATGACTGCCCGTTTGTAACGGTCCCGGTTGCGATATAGGTCCGGAGACCGCAGTGCATCGATATTGGCCGCCCGGCCGGCCAGTGCCCGGCGGGACCAGGTGTCGTCGACCGTGATCGGCTGTTGGAGCAGCCCCAGGATACCGTCGATGCTGGCGTCATATATCCGGCAGTCGACCCCCTGGGCGCGCAGTGCCCAGGCTAGTTTGGCCGGGCCGGCAGCGGGTTCGCAGGGTTTGGCAACCGGCGGATTGATCAGCAGAATGGATTCCATAGGCAGAACAACAAGGTCAATCCATTCAAATTATTTTTAATGGACTTGGTGAAGGTTTCGGTTTACCAAGGAATAATCGAGTTGGGGTTTCGTGCAACGGGTCATGGACACACGGCCGGCATCACTCCCGCCCGGCAAAGCGCTGCGGTGAGAAAAAGCCCATATCGATCGCGGGGATACGGCCTTCGAGCAGATCGGCCAGGATTTCACCCAACACCGGCGCAAACTTGAAGCCGTGTCCGGCCAGTGCCACGGCGAATACATTCTCGTTTTGGGGCAGTGGACCCAGTAAAAAGTGGTCATCGGGCGTCAGGGTGTACATGCAGGTGTCGGATGTCATCGGCCGGTCGGACAGCGGCGGCAGAAACCGGGTCAGCATGGCCCGCATCACCGCCTCCTCTTCTGTGGATACTGCGGGCGATGGGGTTTCCGGGTCGCCGTCGGCAAGCTGGTTGTGGAAGGCGGCCTTGACCCGTCCACGGTGGTTGATGGCCGGCAGGGAATAAAACTCATGGTACGATACGCACGTACCGGCAGTGTCGTCTATCGGGACCTGCCAGAAATTCACCGGAAACTGACCCAATTGATAAGCGGTTGCATCTGGCGGAGTAATCCAGTGGACGGGAATCCGTTTGGGCGTCAGCATGGCACCGGCAACGCCCAGCAATCGCCCTGTGCGAGCGCCGGCGGCGATCAGGACCCGTCCGGCGGTATACCTGCCCTGGGAGGTGCGAACCTCGATGCCGCCCGACGTGGCCGTCCACCCGGTCACCCGTTCATCGACCTGAAGCCTTGCCCCGGCGGCATCGGCCATGGCGAGGAATATCCGGATGCACGTTTCCGGGAAAACGATCCCCGCCTCTTTTTCCAAACCGGCGGCAAAGTGGCTGGGCGGTGCCAACGGCGGCCACCGCCTGTGGATTTCGGCGGCAGTCAACATATCATGAGATATGCCGCCGGCCAGGGCGCTGGCCAGGAATCCGGAAACGGCCGGTCCATCCGGCGGCCCGATGGTCAGGTTATGGGTGGTGACCAGGAGCTTCTCTCCTGAGTCTTTTTCCAGTTTGCGCCACAGGTCCCAGGCCCGAATCGCCATGGGCAGGTATGCGGTGCCCTCCAGATAGGCCCGCCTGACGCTGCGGGATTCACCATGGTGACTGCCCAGGGTGTGCGGCGGATGGAACGCATCTATCCCCAACACCGACACACCCCGCTGCGCCAGGGTCATGACGGTGGCCGATCCGGCGGTACCCAGCCCGACAACGATGACGTCATAGTGATGCATCACACCTGCTTTCCATCGCGGACAACAACTGATTGCGTCGGGGACCTGCCGCAGCCAGGGTCAGACGACCACGTTCTTTTTGCCGCCGTAGTACTTCATGAACTGCACCCGCTCGTAAATGGATGGATCCGTGCTCTTGGCCTGACTCATTTTACCCTTGAAACCGCTGATCCGCTTGAATCCTTTGCGGGACATCCAGCTCTCCAGGCGCTCGAGCATATCCCCTATATGGGTAACACCGTGTTGATACAGGCACGAAGCCACCTGAACCGCATCAGCGCCGGCCAGCAACTGCTTGATCACCGCATCCCCATCGTGGATACCGGTGGAGGCGACCAGGTCGCAGTCGACTTTTTCGGCCATGATGGCGATCCAGCGCAGTGACATGGCCAGGTCCGAAGGGGTGCTGAAGACGAACGCATTGGTGGTCTCGAAGTTGTCGATGTCGATGTCCGGGCTGAAGTACCGGTTGAACAGCACCAGTCCGCCGATACCGGTTTGAGAGAGCCGCTGAATCATCGGACCCAGATCGGTAAAATAGTGGCTGATCTTCAAGGCGGTGGGGATGGAGAGGTGTTGGGTCACCTGCTCGGTGACCTTGAAATAGATGCTTTCCGGGTCCACCCGCTTTTGCTTGAAATCCGTCGGGGGAAAAAACATGTTCAGCTCGAGGGCATCGGCACCGGCCGCTTCCAGTTGCTTGGCATAGGCCATCCACTCGACCGACTGCAGAAAGCAATTGATGCTGGCAATAACCGGTATGGAGACCGCCTTTTTGCTCTCCTCGATCAGGGTGATGTATTTTTTCAGGTTTTCTTCCCGAACGACGTAGTTATAGTAGTCAATGGGGACTTTTCGTCCGTCGTAATCGAAATACTGACTGTCGGTGGCAAAATTTTTAGCCGTCTTCATGAAATCGGCAAATTCCAGGGCCACCTCCTCTTCGAAAATGGACTTGAGAACCACCGCACCGGCGCCGCATTTTTCGGCATTCTTTATTTTTTCGACCGAACTGGTCAACCCTGAACTGCCCATGATAATCGGATTTCTTAACTCAAGCCCCAGGTATTGCGTGGATAGATCCATTGTGCCTCCTCAACAAAAGGTCGGATTGCACAGCCACGAGGCACCCTGCCTGCTGTTGGCTGCAGTATGATTGTGAAAAATCGATGGCGTCCCAGATCAATGCGGTCTTTTCTCTGATTGGGCGATAATAAACAATTTGAGGAAAAAAATCCACTGCCAACACCCCGAACGGCCAGCTCGCCATACCATGCACGACGTCCTTGCAATCGCGGGATCGGTTCATCCCGGCTTCGCCCAACCGCCCGACTGATATCCGCATGGCTTGAACCGTGATAGCAAACGCAATTTTCGTCGCCTGTCCGAGCGAAGCAGAAATTCCGAGCACCGGTGCGGCAGGGTTAGCGAGCAAACGGGGAATCGATTGTCATCCTTACGGTGCTGCTCAGCACTACCGCTGCAGGCAGAGTCCTCCCTGCGGCGAACCGCGGGGAGGATTATTTACGGGGGTAATGGTGGTTGACCGGGAATTGTCTGCGGGATAAAGAGGCGCGTCACCACATTACTGGCAGTATTAAAATGGATCACTTTCAATGTTAAAACCCTGCCATTGGAGGCAATCTTTACATTGTCAAAAGCCTCAAGCACTGGCTGGGGTCCTCGTTTCGAATCCTCTGCATGCTCAGGTATGCCTGCGGGTTGAAACGCGGTCAAACCTTGACCTTGAACCAACACCCCATTCTAGAGACAAGGCCTAATCTTTATTTTGCCGGCGCTTGCAGTGAGATTTTCCGCTTCGGTCAAAGCGGCAGTTGTTCATGAAGTATCTCACCAACGCCATCGTCTGTTCCAATCCGGTCATAGTTTCACCTCTCCGGTTAATGGTTTGCCTGGTGACTCCGTTCTAAAAGTGATCTCAGCTTATAAGACCCGGGGAAATATGCAATGTGAGTCGATTGGCCGCATGGTGACAGGTTGAAGCTACCATAGCGTCACCGGAAAAGAGAGGATGATGGGCCGGCTGATCCATAACCAGCGTCGGGTGAGGGTCGATATACAGCCCCGGCGTGACGGGCAAAGCAAAAAACGTGCGATGAACCAAGAAACGGATCGTTTTCAAGGCCCGATTCCGAGCCCTGGTTCAGGCTTTTGTGGCCGAGCGCTAAAACTCCCGGGCCCGACGGGCAAGATAGGCATCATACGACGGGGATTTGCACAATTCATTGTAGTCGCTTAGGTATCGATCACCACGAAATCCGGAAGCAGGCACGGGTCGAAGGCCAAACTCGAGAAAACCGGATGAACGATTGCTGAGATAATCCAGGTTGCCGTGGATTTCAGGACGCCGAAAAAACCGCTCAACCGTCGCAATTATTGCCTTATCGGTCACCGCTGCCATCGCGGGAATCCCTTGCAACGAAAAGTGTTGATCGGTTTTTGGTTCATCCACTCAACCCGCCGCCGTGAAGGGTAAATAGGCTCGCATTGAGCAAACCATGCTGGCTCGAATAATCAGGTTTTCCATGAATTGAGCCCCGACACCGCTGTTCCTATTGGACGAGCCCACACGCCTTCCGTGGACCGCCGCCACCGAGCATTTCGGGATTATCCGAAAAGTTATCCCCGCCGGCATGAATCATCAGGCTCCGCCCCTTGAGGTCGGCCACCTTCAACCGCGGCGCCAGAACAGGCAGGCTCGATCCGCCGTTTTCGTCGACGTAGAGCGGGGGCAGATCCCCAAGGTGGCCGTTGCCGTATGGGCCTTCATGCCGGCCGGACTCGGCCGGGTCATAATGCCCGCCGGCGGCCAGCCCCGGCACCATCTTCCCGTCTTTCTGTTTGGGGCCGCAGTCCGCATTTTGGTGCACGTGAAAGCCGTGCAATCCCGGTGTAAAGCCGTTCAAATCCGGAGTAAACAGTGCCCCGTAAGGCGTGTCCGTTACCGCAACGGTGCCGATGGCCTTGCCGGGCCCGGCATCCGTCGCGACAAACATGCTGATCGTCGCCTCATCTGCCCAGGCCAAACCCGAAGTAAGCAATAAACCCGCAACTATAATTAGAAACCGTTTCATGGTTGTCTTTCTCCTTTCATTCAGCGGAAGCCCTGATAACCAATGGATTGAACCGCCGCAACCTACAGGACCCACACCCATCGATATTAGGGTAGTGTCGATCCACAAATGGCCAATCTGTCTGATATCTGCGTTATGCTCAAAATTTTATCCTCAGAATATCAACCATATTTGCCTATTTCTGGATGGACACTAGGGTAGCCATTCTAACAAAATATAATACATCCTCAGCAAATAAAAAGAGGCCGTAAATTCGCCCTGCTGAGCCATTTACCATGCCGGCCATGCCATGAGATCCGGGAGTGATTATTCTGTTCAACAGGCTGATCGGAATCAACTCACCCATACCGGCGGGATCTTCGCCATGGATGCACCGGGACACCGACAAACCGCAACCGACAGGCAACGGGTCATGGACGGACTAATAAGACGAACCATGGCCGTGAACCGCCATGAGATGCGGGCGCTTGGCTGGGCGTTCAGCTATTTCTTCGCCTTGTTGTGCAGTTACTACATCATCCGCCCCATGCGTGACGAGATGGGCATTGCCGGCGGAGTGGAGCATCTGCAGTGGATGTTCAGCGGGACGTTTTTGGCCATGCTGGCGGTCGTTCCCTTTTTCGGCTGGGTCACCCGGCGATGGGCCACCAGGCAGTTCCTGCCTTGCATCTATTATTTATTCATCGCCAACCTGCTGATCTTTTACGTGCTATTCCAATCGCACCTGACCCATGCCTATGTGGCCCGCGCCTTTTTCATCTGGGTCAGCGTATACAACCTGTTCATCGTATCGGTATTCTGGAGCTTCATGGCCGACACCTTTTCCAACGAACAGGCCAAACGCCTCTTCGGGGTTATTGCCGCCGGCGGCACGGCCGGAGCGCTCGCCGGACCATTGTTCACCGCGGTTCTCGTGGTCCACGTGGGACCTGTCAACCTGCTGCCGGTATCGGCCGCACTGCTGGCCTGGACAGTGGTGTGCATCCATCGGCTCATCGCCTGGAAGCAGTCCGCAGCCACCGCCGGCCCCGCTGCCGGTGCAGTCAGAGATCGCGCCGAAACGGACCCACCCGTCGAAAAAGCCATGGACGGCAGTATTTTTGCCGGCGTCGGTCTGGTCTTGCGTTCTCCGTATCTGGCCGGGATCTGCCTGTTGATTGTGCTTTTCTCTTCTCTGGCCACTTTTCTATACTTTCAGCAGGCCCAGATCGTGCGCGACAGCTTTGAAGATCCGGCCACGCGCACTGCCGTGTTTGCGGCCATGGATTTCAGTGTCAACGCGATCACTTTGTTTTTTCAGGTTTTTCTCACCGGCAGGATCATTAAAAAGATCGGGATGGGCTGGACACTGGCATTGATTCCGTTGCTGCTGATGATTGGTTTTCTGGGATTGGGGTTTGCGCCCGTGTTGACGGTGATCGTGGTTGTGCAGGTGTTGCGCCGATCAGGCAACTACGCGGTCATGCGGCCGGCGCGCGAAATGCTCTACGTGGTTTTAACCAGAGAAGAAAAATACAAAGCCAAAAATTTCATAGATACCGTCGTGTATCGGGGCGGTGATGCCCTCAGTGCCTGGGTTTATACCGGTCTGCAGGGCGCCGGCCTTGCAGCTTCCCGGATTGCGCTGGCGGCGGTGCCGCTGGCCGGCATCTGGGCCTTGATTTCATTCAAGCTGGGCAAGCGCCAGGAGCGGATGGCCAGGTCAGCGGCCAACCCACCCCCCGATCCGAAAGGAGAATTCCATCATGATTGATCCAGATGTCAATATGACACGTCGTTCGTTTTTAGGGACGGTCGGCGCACTGACGTCGGCCATGCTGCTGGCCCCACATCTCCTGTCGGCCGAAGAGAGCTGCATCCTGTTGCGTCCGATTCCCTCAAGCGGTGAGCGGTTGCCCGTGGTGGGGATGGGGACATCGCGCACCTTCGATGTCCAGGGCGATGCGGAGACCATGGGGCAACTGGCGCAGGTTCTGGAAGCATTCTTCGACAGCGGCGGCCGGCTGATCGATTCGTCCCCCATGTATGGCTCGGCGGAAAGCGTGGTCGGTGAGCTGCTGGGATCGGAGCGGGGAAAAAGCCGCCTGTTTACCGCAACCAAGGTGTGGACCGATGGTCGGACGGACGGCATCGCTCAGATGGAGCGGTCCATACAACGGCTGGGGGTCGATGTCATCGATTTGATGCAGATCCACAACCTGCGGGACTGGAAGACCCACCTGCCAGTGCTCCGGGAGTGGAAGCAAAAGGGCAGGATCCGCTATATCGGCATCACCACATCCCACGGCCGCGACCATGAGGCATTGGCACAGATCCTTCGAACCGAAACGCTGGATTTTGTCCAGTTCAGCTACAACATCGAGGATCGCACTGCTGAAGAGCGATTGCTGCCGCTTGCCGCGGATCAAGGAATCGCCGTCTTGATCAATCGCCCCTTCCAGCGCGGCAGCCTGTTTCACAAAACCCGGGGCCACCAGTTGCCGGCGTGGAGCGCTGAAATCGACTGTCACAGCTGGGCGCAGTTTTTTCTGAAATTCATCATCGCCCATCCGATTGTCACCTGCGTCATACCGGCAACCTCGAAGGTGAAACACATGACGGACAATATGGCAGCGGGCGTTGGCCGCCTGCCGGATGCCGACATGCGCAGACGCATGGTCGCGCATGTCAGCGCGCTTTGACAAGGATGTTGAAAAACGGAAGCAACGCCCGGTGGCTTGAACCGCGATAGCGCGCGAACTGGAAATTGATTTTTTCTTACGGTGCTGCGTAGCACTGCCGTTACAGGCAGAACTCTCCCCGCGGCTTGTCGGAGCGAAGCAGAGATCCCGCTCATCGGGGCCGTGGGGGGTGAATCCGGACCCCGTTTCGTCAGCTGCAGACATGGCCGGCACCGTGATGGGCGGACACCGGGCTCAGGCTGATAGGTTCAGGCCGTTGCGCCCTCCCCCGCCTTCTTGAATGCCGACTTCGGGAAGAAACAATAGGGACATTCCTCGGGTGCGTCATCACCGTAATGGACATAGCCGCAGATGCGGCAGCGCCAGGCCGTATCCGCCGCATCGCCCCCAAGGGGATCGGCGTCACGATGCAAGGGGAGGTCTTCCAAAGCCGGCATGACGGGTTGGTACTGGCTCATCACGGTACCGGCCACGATCACGCGCTGGATCTCGCTGGTACCTTCGTAGATGCGCAGGAGGCGTATATCGCGCAGCAGCTTTTCGACGGGATACATTTTGGTATAGCCATAGCCGCCAAGGATCTGCAAGGCTTCATTGACCACTTCCAGGGCAACCTCGGTGGCGTATAGTTTGGCGACGGATGCATTCAGGGTGGGATCCATGCCCTGGTCACCCTCCCAAGCCGCTTTCAAGGTCAACAGGCGGGCAGTTTCCACCTTCTGATACATCTCGGCGATTTTGAATTGGATCGCCTGGAAATTGGCAATGGGCATGCCGAATGCTTGCCGCTTTTTGGCATAATCCATGGCATACTCCATGGCCGATCGGGCCGCGCCCACGCCAAAGGCACCGATAATAGGCCGAGTGCGCCCGAAGGTCTGCATGGCCAGGACGAAGCCGTCGCCCGGCGGCGCCAGCACGTTGGCTTTGGGTACGCGGACATTGTCGAATTTAAGCCCCACGGTGTTCGAGCAGCGTTGGCCCATTTTGGGGATGGGGCGACCGATCCGGACACCGGGCCAGTCTTTTTCCACCAGAAAGGCGCAGATCCCTTTGTGGCCCTGCTTGGGATCGACCGTGGCGAAGACCGACATATAATCGGCCAATCCGCCGTTGGTGATCCAGTATTTGGTGCCATCCAGGATGAAGTCCTCGCCGTCGGCTTTGGCCCGGCAGCGGATGCCGGCCACATCCGACCCCATCAACGGCTCGGAGGTGGCAAAACAGATTTTCTTGAAGTCGTTGAGAATGCGCGGCAGATAGCGCTGGCGAATCTCCTCGTTTTCCGAGAGCAGCACCGGCTCCATTCCCAGGGAATTGTCAAAAATCGATGTGGCCAGGCCGGGGCAGGCGGCCGCCAATTCTTCTGTCAGGATGGCGGCCTCGACCAGACCCAGTCCCTGACCCCCGTAGGCCTTGGGAATATCCATGTTCATGATTCCGGCGTCGTATGCTTTACGGATCACCGGCAGCGGGATGTCGTCCTTTTCGTCGTAGTACCAGGCTACCGGCAGCACTTCCTTCAGAGCAAATTCGCGGGCTTTCTGCTGCAGCGTTAGCTGCTCCGGTGTGAGCCTAAAATCCAGCATACGTCCCCCTTTCTCGAATGGATCGATAGAATCGGTTAGCATCGCTACTTGTGAATCGGTGCAGTGATGACCGGTTGGCGCATCGCGAAAACAGTAACTACGGCAACATGGCCGTAACCAACCATCGCATGCCTGGTTTCGGGTTGCAAGTGGTGCAGGCGATCATGGTGGAACGTTACCTGGGCAAGGGGATTGAAAAGAGGCCCCGCAGCCCAGCCGCCCTTGATGTGGGTTTGTTTGCAGCGAGTCTAAATCTACCGGATAATCGTACCGACAAAACAGCCTCCACCGCCACCGCCGCTGCTGCTGATTGGCGGGGCCTGGGGCTCACTGCCGTCTGCCGGCACGGTTTCAAAGCTGCGGTCGTTGCCGTTGATGGTGTCTGTGTCTGTGACGACCACCAGCCGGAAATGGTATAAGGTGCCCGGGGACAGCTCGGACACGGCAATGGCGATGTGTTGATTGGCCGTTGTTGAGAAGACCTCGGAAATATCACCGTAAAGGGTTGTTGGACCGTATTCGAAATAGTAGTCCACATCCTTGCCGTTGGGGTTCACGATGCCGTTGAGCTGCGTTGTGTTTGCTGAAATGGCTGAAGCCGATCCGGTGATGGCCTCGGCATCTCCCGGATCGCCGTTAATGGTTACCAGATCAAGCAGCAGGCTCTGGCTGTCCACGGTAACCGTCCGGATCGTTTCACCGCTTATCCCCGACCCACTGAAACTGACCATATAGGTGCCGGCTTCAAGCAGGGGCATGGCGTACCCGCCGCTGTCAGCCGTCACCGCGTGGTAGGCGCCCCGATCCGGCCGCACCGAGATACCGCCCATACCTTCCCCTGGATCGTACTGGTCGTTGGCGTTCAGATCACGCCAGACCGTTCCCACCAGAAAACGGTTGAAATGATTGGTCTGCGACGTGTTGGCAAGGCAATAGTTGCCAGTGGTCACCAAAGGGCCCACACCCGTGGCCGGATCGGCTTCGGCCACCACGGAGAGGCCCACATTGGTGTAATCCCCATCGATGGACATGATCGCCTGGCGATGACCGCGGCCGGACTGCATACCCGCGTCTCCCTCGCCCCAATCGATATTGAAACCGGCATGCCCGTGGATGCCGCTGCGGGTATAGGAAAAAACATTGCCGCGGTAAGAGAGGTAAGCGAACCCGGCGTCCACCACGCGGTCGAGTTGACCGTCGTGGTTCTGGCTGTCGTTGGCCACGAGATAATCCGAGTGCGCCCGGGCGGCCTGGTAAAGGCGCACATCGAAGGCTGCCGGCGGTTTGGCCTGGATGGTGGAAAATTCGTCCTGCAGCACATCCAGGTTCACATCAAAGTAATCTCTGGCGCCGTCCACGTCCGGATCGTTCATGGTGGCCAGCCATATCCCTTCACGGGTGGGATTGGTACGGGCCCGGTTCATCAGCCAGGTCATCTGCTGTTCGATGCCGTCCGGATGCTGGTTGTCGGCTGTTTTATGGAGGGTCCATTCCGTGTCGGATGAGGCCGGTTCGGCCAGCGCACGAAAAAAGGGTCTTTCAACGGGCGGTTGGTGCACGGCAGGCGGATCGGGCTCCGGCATGTGCCCATCCGGCCATTGGGCGATGGCCGTGAATACGGCGGGGAACATACCTGTGAACACAACTGTGCAGAATACGAGACGGCAAAAACGATTTCGAAACTGGCGCATGGTTCTCCTTTTGGCAATGCGGTTGACGGCCACCGATGACCATGCAACCCGTCCGACGGTCTCCGAATTTCCTCAACTACCTGTTATTAATCACTATAAAAGCTATCGTGGTCGCATCGCCAAGGCCGGTTTGGTCGCATGATTAAATAGTTGTGGAGCCAGACACGCCTGCGCCGATGCGGATGACATGGGGCGTCCGGATTTGAGTTCAAGGAGTGTGCCATTTTATCGGAAAGCGGCTTTCGGTGTACGATCATCGAGGAACGAAAGGACGGCCCAGCATCCACTGGACGCTGCGAAGATGACGCTCACCATGCGCAGAAAAGGTGCAGATGTGCGCACGGTTCCTTTGGAAAATCGCCTGCAGGAGCGCGGAAAAGACCTGCCGGCCCACTTAGCGGACGCTGTGGTTCAGCCAGGTAGGCGAGCCGGTCACGGTTGTCCTGGAGGGGGTGCCTCGATGGGTGTTCAGACTGGGGGTATCATGGGTTCGGCGCAACGGGGATGACCGTCACCGGAATCGGAGAATGTTTCAGTACCTTTTCGGCCACGCTGCCGAAACGGAAGTTGCCTTTCTCGCCATGGCTGGCCATGACCACTATATCCATCTGCTCTTTTTCTATGAGCTTCAGGATCTCCTTGGCGGCGTCACCGACCGCTACATGCTTGATGTAAAGTGGACAGCCGTCCAGGTACTTTTCGCATATCTGCCCCAACCGTGTGGTTGCCGTCTTGCTGGCATGCGCCATGAGTTCCTTGACACGCTTTTCCTCAAAGGCACCGTACCAGCCGTCATGGTGGGCGATATCCTCAATCACGTAGAGAACGTGTATTTCAGCACCGTACTTCTCGGTGAGCGATTTAACGTGCGGCAGGGCGCTTTCGGATATTGCGGAAAAGTCTGTCGGCCATAGTATCTTTCTCACATCCATGATTGAACCTCCTTTGGTAATCAGGCTGGTTTTGCCTATTCTTGAATATAAGGTCTGATGGAAGGCTTCGTCAAGCGATTCATTGGAGTTTGGATGTATAAAAGGAGGGCGTCGAAAACCCCTTTTCATGCGGTGCGAACCATCTGCTTTAAGGGACGGTTTGACCCGGACTCAGGATGGATTAGCTTATGGGTGATAGCAATAGAGCCTGATGTATAGAGCAGGGTTCGCTTGAGCGGTGATACAGGCCCGGTGAACGTGGACCATTGCCAGACGTACACGACACGTTCAGGAGGATGAAACATGATGTTGAGACAGATATTTTTGACGGCCGGCCTGGTGCTTTTTTTCGTCAGCGCCGCTGCAGCCGAACCTGACCGCCTTGTCGAACAGATCGCCACCGGTGGCCATGTGCTGATGATCCGCCATGCCAACGCCCCGGGAAACGGGGATCCTGACCATTTCCGGATCGGCGATTGCTCGACACAACGCAACCTTGACGACCGGGGGCGCATCCAGGCCCAGCGCATTGGCCAATGGTTTCGCAGCCAGGGTATCGAGTCGGCCCGGGTCTACGCCAGCCAGTGGTGCCGCTGCCTCGAGACGGCTGCGCTGATGGGTCTCGGACCGGTTGCCGAGCTGCCGGCCCTGAATTCCTTTTACGAACGGCCCCGGGATCGCGAGCCCAACCTTGCCGCCCTGCGGTCGTTTCTGGCCAAACAACCCGCAGACGGACCGCTGATTGTCCTGGTGACCCATTTCGTGACCATATCCGCCATCACCGACGAGGGCGTGTCCTCCGGAGAGGGGGTGGTGATGCGCTTGAAAGACGCTGGCGGTAGGGAGGTCCTCGGACGGTTGGATTTTAAGTTCTGAGGAATGATGCCGGTTGTATCAATGCCGGCAGCCAACCGCCCCGGCTTGCATCCGTCAGCGCCGATGGTTCGTTCAGTTGTCATCCCGGAGAAATGCCAGGAGCGTGTCCGGGTCCGGGTGATCGGCGGCATCTTTTGCATAATGGCTGAACCGGATACGGCCGCCGCTGTCGATGATGAAAACCCCGGGCAGCTGACGGACATCCCCTTTGGGAATGCCTATGCTGTGGCCCCTGGCCATGGCCGACAGCCCCTTTACGGCCATACCGACGGACAAGAGGCCGCCCAGGGACGCCTGCTTGAGATGGAAAGCCCTGAAGAGCCGCTTTTGTGGATCGGCAATCATGCTAAAGGGAACCTGAAACTGGTCTTTGAAGGCTGCGGTTTCCTCCGGGGTTCCCAAACCGACGAGCACCACCCGGGCACCGAGTCGGTTAAAGTGGTCTTCCTTCTGACGCAACTGCGCCACCTGATCCCGGCAGAAGGGTCACCCGTAATGGCGCAGGAAAACCAGCACCAGCGGTCCGCTTCCCCAGAAGTGACTGAGGCGCGTAACCGTGTTGTCCCACAACACCACCTCCTGATCCCTGACTTTCGTTGCATCTTTAGGCATCGCGTATCTCTCCTCACTTGTTAGTGGATCCCGGCCCGGAGGGCAAGGCGTTGATTTGCTCTTGCAGCCGGCCGGTTAGCGTTCCGTCTGCCTGTCACAGACCGGTAACTGGAACCACAAAGAAAAGGACTGCAAAAAAATGAAAGCTGCTGCCGGCCAGCACAAAAAGATGCCAGATGGCATGATGATAAGGAAGCTTGCGCAACAGGTAAAAGCTGATGCCGACGGTATACGACAGGCCGCCGGCAAGCAGCAGCAAAAGGCCGCCCGGGGCGATGTTGGCTATCATGGGTTTGACGGCAGCGACCACGGCCCAGCCCATGCCCAGGTATAATCCAATCGAAAGCCCACGAAGCCGGCGCAGTGAGGTCAGTTCAACAACGATTCCGAAAAGCGCCAACCCCCATACCACGCCGAACAGGGACCAGCCCCAGGGACCGTAAAGGGTCACCAGGGTGAACGGTGTATAGGTCCCTGCAATCAGCAAAAATATGGCACAATGGTCAACGGTCTGCAAAATAGCTTTGGCACGGGGATGCCGGACACTGTGGTAAAGGGTCGATGCCGTATACATCAGAATCAGCATGCCCCCAAATATACTGATGCCGACCATGTGCCGGACATTTCCGGAAACGCCGGCGGAGGTGGTCAGCACCCCCAGGCCCACAATGGCCAGGATGATGCCGACACCGTGGGTGATGCTGTTGACCCTCTCTTCGGCGCGACGGTATCCATGATGGGTGGTTGTCCGGGTCATAAGCCAGTCTGCTTTCCTTGCGGGTATTGCCGCCGGCTGTCTTTCCAGAGCGGCCTGCCACCTGTGAATGTGAGTAAAATCCGGCACAAAGTCAAACCAATTATCCTGCCGAACCCGCGCTGACATTTCTTTTACATCGAATTGGGGCGTCAGACTGCGTTTAAAACGGATGATACTCGCGCTTGCCGTCAATGACCCCCCGAACGCCGCCTTTGGGGTTTGCCGTGTCGCCATCGCGCCGCGGGATCAGATGAATATGGGCATGAAAAACGGTTTGTCCGGCCGATGCGCCGATGTTCGTCCCGATATTAAACCCGGTGACCAATGGGTCTCGTGGCCTGATCCGTTCGACGAGGGCGCGGATCAGTGTGTCGCTGTCGCGGAGTTCCTTACTGGTCATGGAAAACCAGTCGGGCGTATGCCGCAAAGGCGCGATCAACAGGTGGCCGTCGGTCACCGGGTAGCCGTCGTTGAAAGCGGCAACCGTGCCGAGCGTCTCCACAGCCTTTCTCGCCCTGATCCATCGGCAGAACAGACAACTTGAATCGCTATTGTCCGGGTGTTCCGTCGCTTCCGGCATCTCTTCTCCTTAATGTAATGCCCCGGCAGCGGCCAGGAAACATACGCTTTCCTGCGCTGCCTGAGGTTTCCCGGCAACGACCCAACCGTTGCCCACCGATGCGCAGGATAATCCATTGACAGATGCCGCCATCTTACCCTGATAATTGAAATGGGCCAATCAGTCGACACCCTATTGCTGCCGCCGGCCACCGAAGCGATTCTCGACGCGCTTTTCCCTGACACAACACCCCACGCGGCTCCCGGCAGCTTGACGCCATTGATCGGCGTGCCGTCGAACCTGTTCAGACCTCGCGGCCAGTCCGGAACCCGTTCAATTGGATACCGTTGGCCGAATAACAATCGGATCAGACTGGTCAAGACGGAGGTGCCCGGATCCCGTTGGTTTCAACGGGAAAAAGGTGTTGACAAATAGGAATGAATCCTATTTAAGAACCGCATGCAAGACACAAAGATGGATCAGCGGGTGCAGCTTTTTATCGAAACCTGCCGCCGCCGCCAGTTGAAAATCACCCCTCAGCGCGTCGGCATATACCGGGTCCTCATTCAATCGAAGCGGCATCCTACGGCGGACCTGGTGTTCAAGACCGTCAAAAAAGAGTTCCCGAACATCTCTTTTGATACGGTCAACCGCACGCTGTCAACCTTTGCCGAGATCGGGGTGGTGGACGTGGTGGAGACCTTCGGCGGACCCAAGCGCTTCGACCCAGACATCACGGACCACCACCACCTGCACTGCATGGCCTGCGGCAGGATCATTGATTTCGAATATGAAGGCTACGCCCGCCTGGAAGTGCCGAAAGCCATCGCCACCACGTTCAAGGTGATCAGCAGACGAGTCGTCCTCAAAGGCCTTTGTGACACGTGTACCGCAAAGCAGCAAATGTTCTGAAAGCCGCCGTCGACGCACGAGCGGAAAACCGGACATCTTTTTTTAACACGCAACTCACCCATCAACCAGCAAGGAGGAAAAAATGAGCAAGACCACCGAAAATCTAAAAGCGGCCTTTGCCGGCGAATCCCAGGCCCGCAACAAGTACACGTTTTTTGCCAAGGTTGCCCGGAAAGAAGGCTATCACTACATCGCCAAGATTTTCGAGGAGACGGCCTTTAACGAAATGCAGCATGCCAAGGACCACCTGAAACTGCTGGGCGGCATTGGCGACACCCTGACCAATTTGAAGGAAGCCATGGGCGGGGAAGACTACGAGGTGGAGAGCATGTACCCGCAGTTCGCCAAGGAGGCGGAAGAAGAGGGACAGACCCAGGCGAAGATCGCCTTCGAGCAGGTGGCCAAGATCGAAGCCCATCATCGTGCACGCTACAAGAAAATCATCGAGATGGTCGAGGCAGGAGCCGTGTACAAACGCGAGCAGCCGATCAAGTGGAAGTGCGGCGTCTGCGGTTATATCGTCGAAGGCACCGAACCGCCCCCCATGTGCCCGTCCTGCAAGCATTCCAAAGAACACTTCGAGCCGGCCAACATGGATTTCGGATAGTCGGTCCATCCTGCAGATCAATTTAGAAAGCCGGGCTGCCTCCGCATACAGTTGCGCGGTGGCGCCCGGTATTACCTGCGGTTGCATGCGGGCGGCGGGTATTGCCGGCATCAACCACAACGTCGTCCGCCTGCAGGTACTGACGGTTCACGACCGCTCAGCCAAAAGGGCCGCCACATGACGGGCAATGGCGGGACTGGCGGTAAGTCCGGGGGATTCGATACCGATCAGGTTGATCACCCCGGGAAGCCCCTTTGCGGTTTCCTCCGCGATGATAAAATCCCTGGCCGGATCCCCGGGTTTTTGCAGCTTGGGCCGGATCCCGGTCATTTCCGGATGCAACTGGTCAACCGAGATGCCGGGCAGATAGCGACAGGCCGCCTCATAGAAGGACTGCCGGGCTTGCGCATCCACAGTATAGTCGAGCTGCCTGTCGGGCAGATAGGTCGCATTGGGGCCGAGTTTCACCCGGTCGCTCAAGTCGATGGTGGCATGGACCCCCAGGCCTACATGGTTCGCCTGGGGAACCGGATAGACCAGATGGCGGATAAACCCACGGGGCACGTCGAGGCTGAAATACTCACCTTTCCAGTAGTGCAGCCGGTAGCCGCAGGCATCGATGTCAATCCCCATGGATTCGGCCAGCCGATCGGATTCTAATCCGGCACAGTTGACGACCCAACGGGAGGCAAACGAATCGGTCTGGCCGTCCGGGTAGACCACATGGACCCGGTAGCGGGCATCGTCTTGTTTTTCCACCCGTACAACCGTCGTATGCGGCACGAACTGGGCGCCGTTTTCATGGGCCCGGGCGGCATAGTGGCGCATCAGTCGATGGGAATGGATGATACCGGTGGAGGGGGAAAAAAGAGCGGCACAAGCCTTCACATTGGGTTCCAGGGCCTTGACCTGCCTGGCGTTCAACATCTCAAGGGCCTCCACGCCGTTCTCGCGGGCACGATCCTGGATCGTCGCCAGCATGGCTTCCTCATCATTATCGGTGGCCACGATCAGCTTGCCGCATCGGCGGTGGGGGATTCGACGCTGCTCGCACAACCGGTACAATAACCGGTTGCCCTCGACGCAGAGTTTGGCCTTCTGAGAATCCTTGGCATAATAGATACCGGCGTGAATCACTTCACTGTTGCGGCTGGACGTTTCCTGGCCAAATGCCTGGTTGCGCTCCAGGATCAATACCCCTTTACGGGTCCTGGAGAGTTCCGCTGCCACGGCAAGACCGACGACCCCTGCCCCGACGATTGTGGTTGTAATTTCCATCTGTATTCCTTGAATTGAACCCTCCCCGCGGCTCCAATGAGCGGGATCTCTGCTTCACTCCGACAAGCGACGGGGAATGCACTCGCTATCGTGGTTCAGCGCGGCGGTCAATCGCGCCGGTGATCCTAATCCGCCTTGGCCTGGGCCATGAACTTTAAATAACCGTTGATCACATGCCCGGAATCAATCTGAAGAACCTCGGCATAAGCTTTTAAAAATTGCTTTACATAGATCCCGGCAGGAAGGTCTTCAAACTGATTGGCCTCGATCCTTCTCAGGGAGTCGCCGCTGATTCTGGTAATGGCGTGGATTTCGGGGATTTCGATGCCGTATGCTTCCCTGAGCTGTTTCAGCTCCAGTCCGGAAAGCAGCTCCTTTGACCGCATCGCTTCGATGAGTTGCCTGATCTCAGGCGTATCGGCTTTCTTTTTAACCCATTGGCTGAGGCTCTTCTCATTGGATAGGGTCCGAGTGTCACCATAGGCCTCCAGCTTTCTTTGGCCCTGCCTGGAGAAAACGGCCGCATCCACCTGGCCGGTGTCGATGAGCATCTGATTGTAGGCGGTTCTTTTGTCTTCGTTGATCAGGGTGTCAAAGGCCGTTTCAATGGCCTGCAGCAAACGTTCTCGTTGCTCCTCGGAAAAGAGCGAATAGGTGGCCACGCTTTCCGCTTCATAGATGGCCAGTGCATCCCGGTAGGCGTGCTTGATTTCATCGGCACGCGCATTGGCGGGGATCTGAAGAATCTGGTAATAATTTTCCTTTTCAAATGTTTTCATAACGGCTGTCGCACTAATGAGGGGGCCGTCTGACCATTGGTGAGCAGCTCGGCAATCTGTTTTAATTCCATGGTGGTGACGGTGGCCGGGTAGTTTTTTACATACAGTTTTCTGGCGTAGATCGAATCGATGACTCGCTCGTCAAAAGCGACCTGGCCCCAAAATTCAAAAGGGGAATAAAAATGACGGTTGCATACAGCCTCTATTTTTTCACCCAGGGATGCATCGGCGTTTTTGCGAAACTGGTTCAGGATCAATTTAAATTGATACCTGCCGATGCGCGCCTTGAAAAAACGCTCTTTTTCAGGATCATGTGTCGACACAATATCGATAACGTCCTGGGAGGTCAACGCATTGGATTCCGTGTCCAGTACCGCCGCTTTTGCCCGCGCATCAAAATCGTGCCGCTTGATCAGCTGTTTTATTTTTCTTAGATAGACGGCTTTGATAAACCGGAACGCATTTTCAATGGAGGTGGGTTCGGGGGTGCACACAAAGACCCCTTTGTTGGAAGTCAGGAAAAAATCAAGGGTGTTGAAATTGGTCCCGGCACCCAGATCGATGAGCACATAATCAAAGGGAAGTTTTTTGATGGCATTGATCAGCTTTATTTTTTGGGCATAAAACAGGTTGGCGATCTCCATGGAGCAGGTGGAGGAGCTGATCAGAAAAAGATGGGTGATGGGGGTGGGCACCGCCACGCTTTCCAGCGTTTGCGCATTCTTGCTCAAAAAGAGATTCAATCCGTCCTTGGGCGCCGGCATCCCCAGAAAGGTATGCAGATTGGATGCGCCAAGGTCCAGATCGATCAGGGCCACCGTCCTGCCTTGTCTGGCAATCAGTGCCCCCAGGCTGGCGGCGACAAAGCTTTTTCCGACCCCGCCTTTACCACCCCCAATCGGATAGATCGTCGGCATCGGTTCGATATCCTCAACTTTCTCCACGGAAGCCATCTGCCCACCTATACCCAAAAATCAGCACCCGTTCACCAACCGCGCCCGCCATGACCAATCGTCGCCGCTGCCGCGCCGTCCAATGCACCCGCTTCGCTTATCCGTCGGTTATCCAACCGTGACCATTCAATAAGCTATTTATGGGTCACAAATCAAGGTCTGCCCACAGGCATCTCCGCATCCGTCCCGAAAATCGGCCGCGGTATAAAAAAAACATTGCCAAGGAGGGACAAATCAATCAACAATAGAATGATAAGTCCTCCCCTTCCTCAAACTGCTGTTTCCGATGCAATACAAGAGAATGAGTGCGATATCATTCCCGGGGGACTGGTTTAATTAAGGACGCGACAGCGTGTGTTAACGTGCTCTCACTATACGAAGGTATCATCATTGGCAAAAACGGCATAAGAAGGAGGAGGAAGGGATTATGTTAAAGAAACAGAATGGGTCTTTGTTGGTTCTGGCGGTGGTAACCATTTCATGCGTACTTCTCTTTAGCGGCAGCGCAGCCGGCTCGGGATTTGCCATCATCGAGCAGAGCGCCGCCAGTGCAGGCTATGCCTACGCCGGTGCGGGGGCCGTGGCGCAGGACGCCAGCACCATTTTCTTCAACCCGGCCGGCATGGCCCTGCTCTCCGGCAACGAGCTGCAGCTTGGCGCCCACTACATTATCCCCAAGGCCGAGTTCGAGAACCAGGGGTCGAACAACGGGTTGCCAGCCCCCTTGACCGGCCCCCTCCTTGGCGGTAACGGCGGCGACGCCGGTGAGCCGGCCCTGGTGCCCAACCTGTATTACATGCACAGCTTTTCCGAAAAGTGGAAAGCCGGCATCGGTATCACCGCCCCTTACGGACTGGTCACCGAGTACGATAGCGGCTGGGTCGGCCGCTATTACGGTCTCAAATCCGATTTGGCCACGATTAACATCAACCCCTCCGTGGCCTATAAGATTAACGACCAGTGGTCGCTGGGCGTGGGGGTCAGTTTCGAGTGGGCCGAGGCCGAACTGACCAGCGCCATCGACTGGGGAACAGCCCTCGTCAGTCAGGGGCTGGCTCCGCCGACCGCATCCCAGAACCTCGACGGCACCGCCAAGATAGAGGGCGACGACTGGGGTTACGGTGCCAATGTCGGCTTGATTTTCGAACCGCGTAGCGGGACTCGCCTGGGACTGCATTACCGTT
>NZ_JASJGN010000478.1:0-4721 GCF_033791525.1 Desulfosarcina sp. | reverse complement strand
CATCCCCAGGTATTGACGGATTCGTAAAAAGTCACCGATCATGTCATTCCCGCGAAGGCGGGAATCTATAACTACCTGTTAATACTGGATCCCCGCCTTCGCGGGGACGACAACAAAACCGAAATTTCGACTTTTTACGAGTCCATCAAGTACTGACTGACGAATAATCCCCGCCGCATCTCTGAAAAGACATCTGATAAAAAAAGGGGCTCGATATCGAGCCCCTTTTGATTGTTAAAAATGAAATTGACCGTTAAGCGGCTTCGATATCCCGCCGGTCGGACATATCCATGAGCACGCGATCCCGGGCTTTGTCGATACCCAGGGCCTTTCGCTTCTTGTCGATGTGGGCGATCATCATTTTTGCCATCTCGTGGGGATCGGGGTTAAAGCCCCATTTGCCCATGCCCATCTCCTCCAGTCCCTCGAAGAGCAGTTTTTCGAACTTGGTGCCCTTGGTGACCGGGAAAGTGACGCCGAACACGGTATACACACCGGAGGCCACGAAATACTGGCCGATGGCGATGGCCTTTTCGCTCATGTATTCGGGGGCGGCGCCCGCCACCGGCAGATCGGCGATGCTGTCGCCCAGGCCGCCGGTTTTTACCATTTCGGAACAGGCGATGAGGATGCGGGTGTTGTCCACGCAGGACCCCAGACCCAGTACGGGCGGCATGCCGACAGTTTCGCATACCTCGCGCAAACCATCACCGGCAAGGACCGCGGCTTCGGGCGAGGTTAGACCGGCTTTGGCCAGCGCGATCTGCGAACAGCCTGTCTGAACCACCAGCACATCGTTTTTAATCAGCTCTTTGACCAGTTCTACATGCACATAATCCTGTTTCACTCGGGGGTTGGTGCAGCCCACCACACCGGCAACGCCGCGGATGCGGCCGTTGATGATGTTCTCGTTGAGCGGGGTATAAGAGGCACGGAAAGAGCCGCCCAACATGTAGTTGATGTATTCATGGGAGAAGCCGTGTACACCTGTACCCACTTGCTTAGGAATCTCAACGGGAAATTTGCGGTTTTTGAATCGGCTGATCGCTTTAACGACGATCTCATCGGTACACGCCATCGGATTGTGTTCATCCAGTTCGATGTGGGTGGCACCCTCCAGGTGGCAGCGCGGGTTGGTGGTAAACAGCGCGGTCTCGTAACACTCGGCCACCTTGACCAGGCCCTGCTGAATGCATTGGACATCGACGGCCATGGCATCCACGGCACCGGTCACGATAACCGGCTCGGTGGATGAAAAGTTGCCGGCATGGGGGATACCGTGGCGCGACATCACCTCCGCACCGGAGCAGCACATACCCACCAGGTTGATACCCCTGGCACCAGCTTCCTTGGCCGACTCGACCAACGAGGGTGCGTTGACCGAGGCCAGCATGGATTCGAACAGGTTGGGTTCATGGCCATGCACGATGATGTTGACCTGGTCTTCCTTCAAAACACCCATGTTGACTTCAACGCTGACCGGTGACGGGGTGCCGAAGAGGATGTCGCTGATCTCGGTGGCGACCATGGATCCACCCCAACCGTCAGCCAGTGCAGTGCGGCTGATCTGTTTGATAAGGTTGTCGGGATCCTGATCCATACCGATGTGGGTGCGGCTCATCATCTCCATGATCTCACGCATGGCGCCCCGGGGAACGATGCCGTGTTTGCGCCACATTTCCAGGGTTTTGGGCGGGACGCGCTTGGCAAAGGGGATCTCGCCCTCCACCTGGGTGTAGGTTTTTTCCAACTCATGATACAGGTCCATGGCAATGTCCTCGACACTGCGCCCCTCGGTCTCGATGCCGATCTCCTTGGAGATCGATTCCAGTTTGCCGACATCCTTGATGCGGTAGTCCTTAATCTTTCCCTGGACCACATCGCGGAAAATGTCCAGCATGGCCATGCCGTGGTCGTTGTGGCAAGCGGACCCGGTGGCGACCATGCGGCCGAAATTTCGCGCCTGGATGGTATCGATGGTGGCCCCGCAGACGCCCACCTTGCCATAAGGATCCTTGGTGTTCATCCGGCAGGGTCCCATGAAACAATTTTTGCAGCAGGCAGAATCGGCACCGATGGGACAGGCCTTCATGTTGACCGCGCGGTCAAAATGGGTCTCGACACCGTCAAGACGGGCCTTTATCAGCATCTGCCGAGTGGCCTCACAGGTGGTGACGTCCTTGATTTCGTATTCATTTTCTTTTTTACCAACTTTCTTGTCGACCATGTTCCCTCCTTCGTGGAAAGATTGCGAGTGAGTTATGTGATTACAGTTAATATAAGCGGCCTTGATGGCATGTATAATCCGGAAAGGCAGTTACAATTTGAAATCAAGTTGTCGTGGACAGCGATGGAAGCGTATTTGGCATATGTCAAACCCTTACCAGGAATGATTACTAATACAAATAAATAATTATTGCAGCCCTGTCAAGAATTGTTTCGCTTTTCATTGGTATTTTGAACGACATCGATCCCTGGCGGCACCCAGGTGGCGCAAAACCGATGACGAGATTGTGGTCCAGTGTCACTGATTTTCCTTGACCGAATACCGGTGGACCTTTAATGTAAGGACGCTCACCAACGCTTTTAGGGATCGTCTGAAACTCAGTAGTTTAAGTTGGTGCCCATTGTTTCGGACGAGCCCCACGCTGATAGGGCCGGGGAAGCATGCATGCCCACGCCCTTTTTTTCATGGAAAGGATAGGATCATGTCTGACAAACCTGTGAAGGTGTTCTCGCTGAGTACATGCAGCCACTGCAAATCCACCAAACGTTTTTTGGACGAATGCACCGTTAAATACGAATTCGTCGATGTCGATCTGTTGGATGGGGATGAACGCAAGGCCATTCTTGCCGATGTGAAGAAATTCAACCCCAGATGTTCATTTCCCACGGTTATCATCGGTGACAATGTCATCGTCGGCTACAAGTTAGATAAAATCAAGGAGGCGCTGGGACTGTGATGGATGCCAGTGAACTTTACGAAAAACTGAAAAAAGTCCACGAGCCCAAAGGCTATTACTTCAGCAATGACCACGAGCGGGTCCTGGAGTTGGTGGAAGCCCTGCTCGTGAACAAGGCTCGCTATGGCTACATGGTCTGCCCCTGCAGGCTGGCCTCCGGTGACCGGGACAATGACCGGGACATCATCTGCCCCTGCGACTACCGTGAGCCCGACGTGGCCGAATTTGGATCATGCTACTGCAACCTCTACGTTTCCAAAGAATGGAATGAAGGAAAGATCGATCAGGAATACGTGCCCGAACGACGTCCGCCTGAAAAGATGTTTTTATAATCAGTGTCCATCCAGAAATAGGCAGATTTGGTTGAGATCAGGGCATGCGAAAAATTTTACCGCAGACATATAGTTGATATTTCGAGGATAAAATTTTGAGTATAACGCAGATATCAGGCAAATTGGCCATTTATGGATCAACACTAATCAGGAGAACTTGTCATAGGCAATCATCTCCGGATCTACCCCAAGGCTGTCGAGCATCTCCTCCACGGCATGGACCATCATGGGCGGCCCGCACATGTAGTACTCGATTTCTGTGGGATCCTTGTGTGTGGCCAGATAGGTGTCTTGCAGGCGCTGGTGAATAAAGCCGGTCAGCCCATCCCACTTGTCTTCGGGCATGGGGCTCGACAGGGCCACGTGATAGGAAAAATTGGGAAATTTTTCGGCCAGCCCCTTGAACTCCTCATCGAAGAACAATTCCAGTTTGGAGCGGGCGCCATACCAAAATGAGAGCCTGCGGTCGGTTTTCATACCCAGCAGCTGGTCCAGGATCTGGCTGCGCAGGGGCGCCATGCCGGCGCCGCCGCCCACAAAGCACATCTCCCTGTCGGTCTCCTTGACGGCAAACTCGCCAAACGGTCCGCTCAGGGTCACCTTGTCCCCGGGCTCGAGGCTGAAGATGAATGTGGAGCCGGTCCCCGGCGGCAGGTTCTTGGCCCCCGGCGGTGGCGTGGCGATGCGGATGGTGAAACGCAGCCGGGTAGCTTCTTTGGGCGGATTGGCCAGTGAATAGGCCCGGAAGACCGGTGCCAGATTCTTTCCCCGCAGTCCCCACAGGTTGAATCGATCCCAGTCGGGCCGGAACCGCTCGGCCACCCGAATCCGGAAATGCTCGAACGGGATCTCGTATTCCGGAATATCGATCTGTATGTAGGCGCCGGCCGTGAATTTCAGGTGTTCATCACCCTCCAGTTCCAAAATCAGATCCTTGATGAAGGTGGCCACGTTTTCGTTGGAAACCACCGTGGCCGTATATTTTTTAACAGATAAGATTTCATCGGGGATGCGGATTTTCAAATCCTCTTTGACTTTCAACTGACAGGCCAGGCGAATGTCGCCTTTTCTCTCCTGGCGTGACAGATGGGCCAGTTCGGTGGGAAGCGGACCACGGGAGCCTTCCTCCACCTTGCATTTGCACATGCCACACGCCCCGCCACCGCCGCAGCCGGATGGGATAAAGATACCGTTGGTCGACAGGGCGGACAACAGTGTCCTGCCCGATGGCGCATTAATTCCCTTTTCCTCGTCGTCGTTGATGATGACGCGGTTGTTGCCCTTCTGGACCACCTTTCCCTCGACAAAGAGCAGCAGTCCCACAAGAATCAGGATCACCGAGACAAACACAGTGGTTCCCACAAGGTAGATCAAAACATACTCCTTTTATTGACGACTACCTGACACGGATAAACCGGTGCTGTTG
>NZ_JASJGN010000477.1:0-30738 GCF_033791525.1 Desulfosarcina sp. | reverse complement strand
CCCTTTCCCGCCTTCAAGGGGGTTGTTATGAGAAATCGACCCATCACCGTTGGCGTATTCGTCGCCTTGTTGCTGCTGATATCGATCTGTCAGGCCGATGCCGGATCGGAACCGGTCTATTTAGTCCGGATCAACGGAGCCATCTCTCCCGGCAACGCCGATTTTCTGGGTTCGGCCATCCACAAGGCCAACGCAGAAGGCGAATTCCAGGCCGCCGACCGCCTGGCTGCGGCGGCCAAGATTATCGACCAGTATCCCACCGCCATTCAGCTGCGCTACCTGCAGACCATGCGGGAGATGTCCGCCGAGCAGAACACGACCACCATTTTTCCCCTGCCCCTGGATCTGTTCAGGCCATTCCTGAAGTTGGTGGATAAGGGAAATAAGGAGTGATCTCTATTGACACGCTCGGGGGGATGGGATTACTTAAACAGTTTTTTGCAGAAGATGGTGACCGATTTGGCGGGGTGCGCGTGGCATCCATGATCGGGGTTTTGTCCGTTAATTCATGAAAGGAGACTGGATCAAATGACCAAAGGTACGGAAGGTGCAGAAAAACCGTTGGATAAAATGACCGTCAAGGAACTTCGTGAAGTCGCCCACACCATAACGGACCTCAAGGGCATTCACGGCATGAATAAGCAGGATCTGATAGATGCCATCAAGGCGCATCGGGGCATCAAGGAAGCAAAACCCAAAAAGCCCAGCCGATCGCTTCGACAGATTAAACAGCATATTCGGGAACTCAAAGCCCTTAAACGTGAAACCGCTGCAGAAAAAGACCGCAAGAAATCCGGCATCCTGCGTCGCCAGATTTCCCGGTTGAAGAAAAAAACACGCAAGGTGGCCTGAAGGGCAGACAGTTGAAAGACCAGGAAGGACCGATGATTGATCCGGCGGCACTTGCCTTTGACATCGATGGTGTAATCGCCGACACCATGCACCTGTTTCTGGATATCCTCAGGGATCACTACGATGTCCACACGGTGCGATACGCCGACATCACCTGCTACCGGCTAGACCATTGCCTGGATCTGGACGAGGAGGTTCTGGAGGGGGCGGTGGCCCGGATTCTCGACGGGGGGTACCGGGCCGCACTGAAACCCATATCCGGTGCCGGGCCGGTGTTGAAGCGCATCGGTGAGACCACGGGGCGCATCCTGATGGTGACGGCCAGGCCCGAGCCGGGTCCCATCGCGCTCTGGATGAACCAGCTTCTCGACGGTCAGCATCACCGGTCCAGAATCGTGGCAACCGGTTCATTCGAGGCCAAAACCGATGTGCTGCTGGAAAACGGCATCAAGTGGTTTGTGGAGGACCGCCTGGAAACCTGTCACCTGCTCAACGCTGCCGGTATTGCGCCTGTTGTGTTCCGGCAGCCGTGGAACCGGGAGCCCCATGGTTACCTTCAGGTGCAATCATGGCAGGAACTCGAACAGCGGATCGCTTTCCCATGACGCGGATTGGGTTGACCGAACAGATCGACTTTTTCCTGCAGGTCCTGGCTTCGGAAAAAGGCTACTCCGCCCACACCATTCGGGCCTATGGCCATGACCTTGCGGAGTTCGCCGGCTATGCCGCCCGCGCGGCAGGTTTGTCCGAAGAAGAAGAGAAACGGTCGCTGGCCATCGACGATGTCGACAACCTGACGGTCCGGGGGTACCTGGGGCTTCTGCACCGCAAGAACGAGAAGGTTACCATTGCCCGGAAGCTGTCGGTGCTGCGATCCTTTTTTCGTCACCTGGTGAGACACCGGCTGATCACCGAGGATCCCACGGCCGCCATCCTGACGCCCAAGCACAGCCGGCGGATGCCATTCTATCTGTCCGTTGATGACATGTTTCGCCTGCTGGATCAGACGGCCGACGACACCGTGCTGGGACTGCGCAACCGGGCTCTGTTTGAAACCCTTTACGGATCGGGGATCCGGGTGTCCGAGTTGACAGGCCTGAATGTGTTCGATGTTGATTTTTCCTCAGGATGTCTCCGGGTGTCCGGAAAAGGGAACCGTGAACGGATCGTACCGGTGGGTGAAAAAGCGCTGAATCGTATTCAAACCTACCGGGATAGGCTCTTTGCCTATACCGGCATCGGCCTGGCAGTTGATGGCCCGCTCTTTTTAAATAAAAACAAGGGCCGGCTGAGTTCACGTTCCGTGGGCCGGATTCTGGAAGCATTGATTCGCAAGTGCAGTCTGGCGGTGCCGATTTCCCCCCACGGCATTCGGCACAGTTTCGCCACCCACATGCTGGACGCGGGGGCAGATTTGCGCACCGTTCAAAAACTGCTGGGTCACAAGAGCCTGTCAACCACCCAAAAATACACCCATGTAAGCATTGACCGGCTGATGGCGGCCTACGACAGCGCCCACCCCAGGCGATAGAAAGGATCCGGGTTTAATTCATGTCCCACCAATCCACGCAACCTTCACTGCGATTCCACGGCACCACCATCCTGGCTGTCCGGTCGGAGGATCAGGTGGTCATGGCCGGTGACGGCCAGGTGACCCTGAACAACACGGTCATCAAGCACCATGCCCGCAAGGTTCGGCGCATATACAACGACACCATTCTGGTGGGGTTTGCCGGTGCCACTGCCGACGCCCTGACCCTGACCGAAAAATTGGAGCAGAAACTGGAGCGCTACAACGGTAACCTGACCCGATCGGCCGTGGAACTGGCCAGAGATTGGCGTGCGGACAAGTACCTGCGCCGTTTAGAGGCGTTGATGATTGCCGTGGACGACTCGTCCATGTTACTCATATCGGGCAACGGGGATGTCATCGAACCGGACGAGGGCATCGTGGCCATTGGTTCGGGCGCTGTGGCCGCTCAGGCGTCGGCAACCGCCCTTTTCCATCAGACCGAATTGGACGTGCGCCGGATTGTCGAGGTGTCCATGCAAATCGCCGCGTCCCTGTGCGTATTCACCAACGATCATTTTACCATTGAAGCGCTTTGATCCATGAATGACCTAAAACCCATTGATATCGTGGCCGAACTGGACAAATACATTATCGGTCAGAATGATGCCAAGCGATCCGTCGCCATTGCCTTGAGAAACCGATGGCGTCGCCAGCAGGTGCCTGATTCGCTCAAGGATGAGATCGCCCCCAAGAACATCATCCTCATCGGCCCCACCGGTGTTGGCAAGACGGAAATTGCCCGGCGCCTCTCGCGGCTCAGCGACTCACCGTTTTTCAAGGTGGAGGCATCTAAATTTACCGAGGTCGGATATGTGGGTCGGGATGTGGAGTCCATGGTCCGTGACCTCCTGGAACTGACGGTCAATGCCGTTCGTACGGCCGAGCAGGAGGCTGTCACGGAAAGGGCCTGGCGCATTGCTGAAGAGCGAATGTTGGACCTGCTGCTGCCCAAGGCCGATCCGGGTCGGGCAGACGCTGCAGGAGAAGGCGGCCTGGAAGTGGTCAACACATCCGCTGATACAGCTTCGTCCACACGGGAAAAGCTGCGAAAGATGCTGCAGGCTGGAAAGATGGACAGTCGTTATGTCGACCTGGATGTGGCCGAGCGCAACATGCCCATGGTTGAGATTTTCTCCAATGCTGGCATGGAGGAGATGGGATTCAACTTCAAGGATATGCTCGGTTCCCTGCTGCCCAAGAACACCCACCGCCGAAAGATCAAAGTTCCCGAAGCCATGAAAACCATGGCTGCGGAGGAGGCCCAGAACCTGGTGGACATGGACAAGGTAATCCAGGATGCGATCGTTAAAGTGGAACAGTCCGGTATCATTTTCCTCGACGAGATCGACAAGATCGCAGGTAACAGCAAAGGGCACGGTCCGGATGTCTCCCGGGAGGGGGTTCAGCGGGATCTTTTACCCATCGTGGAGGGATCCATGGTGAATACCAAGTATGGACCGGTGAAGACCGACCATATCCTGTTTATTGCCTCCGGTGCCTTTCACACGATCAAGCCGTCCGACCTGATCCCGGAGCTCCAGGGACGGTTTCCCATCCGTGTGACCCTGGATGCACTGAACCGCAAGGATTTTGTCCGCATTCTGACAGAACCGAAGAACGCGCTGCTGCTCCAGTATATCGCCTTGCTCAAAACCGAGGGCGTGGAACTGGTCTTCTCCGACAATGCGGTCAAAAAGATTGCCGAGATTGCCGAAGAGGTGAATGACCGTACAGAGAATATCGGTGCCCGGCGTCTTCATACCGTTATGGAACGCCTGCTCGAAGATATCCTCTTCGACGCACCCGATGTGCAGGATGTTCACCTGACGGTGGATGATGCATACGTTGGGGAAAAGCTCAAAGCGATTAAGGATGATGAGGATCTGAGCCGGTATATTTTGTAGCAGGGTTCAAGGATTCGAGGGGTCAAGGGTTCATGGAAAATGCTTTAGTATTTCACATGGCTAAAAGCGGGTATCACAGAAGTTGAACGGATGTTATAAACCTTGATAAATTCTATGGAAAACAAACCCTTGAACCGCGATAGTGAGCGCATTCCTCTCCGCTTGCGGCGGGGTTCGCGAGCGAACTGAAAATAGACTTTCATCCTTACGGTGCTGCGCAGCACTGCCGTTACAGGCAGAACATTCCCCACGGCTTGCCGCGGGGAGGGTTCAATCCCTGAATCCTCGAACCCTATTGAATTTAGGAACCACCATGACACCCGAATGCGCCCCCCCCCACTCAACCGTAGCGGACATTCTCATCGAGGCGCTGCCCTATATCCGCAAATTCTCCGGTATGACCGTGGTGGTGAAGTACGGTGGCCACGCCATGGTTGACGAGCAGCTGAAAACCGATTTTGCCCGGGATATAACCCTGCTCAAGTTCGTCGGTCTCAATCCGGTGGTGGTTCACGGCGGCGGCCCCCAGATCAATCGGGTTTTGGACCAGATGGGCATCCGTCCCCAGTTTGTGCGTGGTATGCGGCTCACCGACGGCCCCACCATGGACGTGGTGGAGATGGTGCTGGGCGGAAAGGTGAACAAAAGCATCGTGGCCGAGATCAACCAGCAGGGGGGCAAGGCCGTGGGGCTGAGCGGCAAGGACGGCGGGCTCATTGAAGCCAAAAAGATGCGCATTCTCCACCAGGCCGATGCGGGCAGTCCGCCCGAAATCATCGATCCGGGAATGGTGGGAGAGGTGACCCGGATCGACCCCCAGATCATCCATACGCTCTCCGAAAAGGGATTCATTCCCATCATTGCCCCTGTGGGTGCGGGTGCGGGAGGGGAAACCTACAACATCAATGCGGACCTGGTGGCCAGCCACATCGCCACGGCCCTGTCTGCCGGTCGGCTGATCCTGCTCACCGACGTGGACGGCGTGATGGATGCCGACGGTGAGCTGATATCCTCCATCGATGCGGCCACCATCAGTCGCATGATCGCTGACGGAAGCATCAGCGGCGGCATGATTCCGAAGATCGAATATGCCCTCTTCGCCCTGAAAAACGGCGTGGGGAAAGTGCCCATCATCAACGGCAAGCGCCGCCACGCGATACTGCTGGAATTGTTCACCGATCGGGGGATCGGCACGGAGGTAATAGAATAAGGCATCCATTTCTAAAATGGACACCGGAAGGACAAGCTGAACCTTGAAGAGATCATGGCTTGATTCTATGCGACCGACAATGTATCGACCCTAACTCAGAACTCAGAACTCAGAACTCAGAACTCAGAACTCAGAACTCAGAACTCAGAGACCAGAGACCAGAGACCAGAGACCAGAGACCACAAACCAGAGACTTTACAGATGACCGATACCATTATGCACACGGCGGACCGCGTCATTGCGACGACCTACAAACGGTTTCCCGTCGTTATGGAACGGGGCCAGGGGTGCACGCTCTGGGATACCCAGGGCCGCCGTTATACGGACTTTGTCGCCGGCATTGCCGTGTGCAATTTAGGCCATGCCCACCCGCGCATTGCCGATGCGGTGGCCCGCCAGGCCCGGCGGCTGGTGCATGTGTCCAACCTTTACTACACGATTCCCCAGACCGAACTGGCCCGGATGCTGGTGGAACACAGTTTTGCGGACCGCGTCTTTTTCGGCAACTCCGGTGCAGAGGCAAACGAAGCAGCCATCAAGTTGGCCCGGAAATACTTTAAGGACGATGGTCAGCCGGAACGGTTTCGCATCGTTTGCATGGAAAAATCTTTTCATGGGCGCACCATGGCAACCTTGTCCGCCACGGGACAGGATAAAATCAAGCAGGGCTTCGACCCGGTACTGGAAGGGTTTTCTTTCGTGCCTTTCAACGACATTGGCGCCCTGGAATCTGCTATTGACGACCGCACCTGCGCCGTGATGCTCGAGCCCATCCAGGGCGAGGGTGGCATCCGCTGCCCGGGTCCCGATTATCTCCAACAGGTTCGACGGCTGTGCGACCAGCGGGGCATGCTGATGATCCTGGACGAGATCCAGACGGGCATGGGCCGAACCGGAACGCTCTTCGCCCACGAGCAATACGGTGTGACGCCGGACATCATGACCCTGGCCAAGGCGCTGGCCAACGGGCTTCCCATCGGCGCCATGCTGGCCACTGAACGGGTGGCGGCCGCTTTCGGGATCGGCGCCCACGCCTCCACGTTCGGTGGAACCCCCCTGGTGACGGCCGCCGCCCTTGAGACCCTGAAGATCATGGATGAAGAAAGGATCGTGGATCGTGCCCGGGACACCGGGACCTATTTCACGGATGCGTTGAAACAGCTGAAGCATCGTCACCGCCGGATTGCCGAGGTACGGGGCAGGGGGCTGCTGCTGGGCATTCAACTGAACGGACCGGCCGATGAACTGGTCCCGGTATTGATGGAAAAGGGGTTTTTGGTCAACTGTGTTCAGGGGGATACCCTGCGGTTCGTTCCTCCCCTGATCATCCAGCAAGATGAAATTGACCGGCTGATCCAGTGCCTGGATGAGGTGCTGACGCAATCATGAGCCACTTTCAAAACGCCCCATTTCGACCAATATCGGCGTTGGACTCCCCATTTCATTCCTCGACATACGATAGGTATGCCTCCGGTTGAAATGATCGTCCGCCTTGATCTTGGCCGAACTGCAACGTTTTGAATCAGGCTCAATGAATAAAATTTACAATTTAGAAGGAGAAAAAAAACAGTGACGGAGAAGATCAATAAAGTGGTGCTGGCTTACTCGGGCGGTCTGGACACGTCGGTGATCCTGAGATGGCTCATCGAAACCTACGATTGCCAGGTGGTCACCTTTTCCGCTGACATCGGCCAGATCGATTCGTTGGAAAACGTGGAGGCCAACGCCGTGAAAACCGGTGCGGTCAAGGCCTACGTGGATGACCTTAAGGAGACCTTTGTCCACGATTACGTGTTTCCGGCGTTTCGGGCCAACGTCATTTACGAAGGGCAGTATCTGATGGGTACCGCCATTGCCCGGCCGCTCATCGCCAAACGTCAGATGGAGATTGCCGCCCTGGAAAGCGCCGATGCGGTCAGCCACGGTGCCACAGGCAAAGGCAACGACCAGGTCCGCTTTGAACTGGGTTATTACGCCATCGACCCGGATATCAAGATAATCGCGCCCTGGCGCGAATGGGACCTGAACTCGCGGACCGCACTGATGGCCTTTGCCGCCAACCATGGCATTCAAGTGCCCACCACCCATGCCAAACCTTACAGCACCGACGGTAACCTGCTGCATATCAGTTACGAGGGCGGTATCCTGGAAGACCCCTGGGCCGGTCCACCGGACGACATCTTCACCATGACGGTTTCGCCCAAGGATGCCCCGGACACGCCCGAGACCATCGAGATAACATTCGCCGACGGCGATCCGGTGGCGGTCAATGGCACTGTTCTTTCACCGGCCAACCTGCTGGCCGAGTTGAACCGGCTGGGAGGCAAACACGGCATCGGCCGCATCGACATCGTGGAAAACCGCTTCGTGGGTATGAAATCCCGCGGGGTTTATGAAACGCCGGGCGGCACCATTTTACGGCAGGCACATATGGCCATGGAATCCATTACCATGGACCGTGAAGTCATGAACCTGCGGGACTCTCAGATTCCGCGATATGCCCAGCTTATCTACAACGGGTTCTGGTTCTCTCCGGAGATGGAGGTGCTGCAGGGCATGATCGACAGCACCCAGAAAACCGTGTCCGGTTTGGTTCGCCTGGAGCTGTACAAAGGCAACTGCATCGTCCGCGGCAGAAAGTCGGACCACTCGCTTTACAGTGAAGCCCACGCCACGTTCGAGGACGATGATGTATACAGCCAGGCGGATGCCGAAGGATTTATCCGTCTCAATGCTCTTCGGCTGCGTATCCGTAAACTCATGCAACGGAAAGGGTAGGCGTGGATCATGGCTGAAAAACCCTGGGACGGACGGTTTTCGGAGAAGACAGACAAAAGCGTGGAGACGTTTACCGCCTCCATCGCCTATGACTGTCGCCTATACCCTTACGACATTGCCGGCAGCATTGCCCACTGCAGGATGCTGGCCGCGGCCGGTATCATCACCGATGAAGAGGCCAGCGGCCTGGTGGAAGGGCTGGGCACCATCAAACGGGAGTTGGATCGGGGCGAGTTCATCTTCGACGACAGCCTGGAAGACATCCACATGCACATCGAGGCCCGACTGCTTCAAGTGGCGGGGAAGGTGGCGCAGAAGCTTCACACCGCCCGCAGCCGCAACGATCAGGTCGCCCTGGACCTTCGCATGTACCTGCGTGACGAGACGCAACGGACCATCGATTTCCTGCAAACGCTGCGGACGGTGTTGGTGGATCTGGCCAACGGTCACCAGGATGTGGTCATGCCCGGCTACACCCATACCCAACGGGCCCAGCCGGTGCTGTTTGCCCACCACATGATGGCCTATTACGAGATGTTCACCCGGGATCAGGCACGCTTCTCCGACTGCCTGGACCGCATCAACGTGATGCCGCTGGGTGCCGCGGCACTGGCCGGCACCACCTATCCCATAGACCGGCCCTATGTGGCTGAGCTGCTTGATTTTCCCCGGGTCAGTTCCAACAGCATGGATGCGGTGTCGGACCGTGATTTCGCCATGGAATTTCTCGCGGCCGCAAGCATCTGCATGGTTCATCTGAGCCGGTTGTCCGAGGAATTGGTGCTTTGGTCCACATCGGAATTTGGCTTTATCACCCTTTCGGATGCGTTTGCCACGGGCAGCAGCATCATGCCCCAGAAAAAAAATCCAGACGTTCCGGAGATTGTTCGAGGAAAAACCGGTCGGGTGTTTGGTTCACTGATGGCCCTGCTCACCCTCATGAAAAGCCTGCCCATGTCCTACAACCGGGATATGCAGGAAGACAAGGAACCGCTCTTCGATGCAGCGGATACGATCAAGGCCTGCCTTTCCATCAACATCCAGATGATCCCCCGGATCACCGTTAACCGGGAGGTCATGCGCAAGGCCGCGTCCATCGGATTCCTCAATGCCACGGACATGGCCGATTATCTGGTGAACCAGGGCATGCCCTTTCGGAAAGCCCACGCCTGCGTGGGGGGCGCTGTGGCCTATGCATTGGACAAGGGAAAGGAACTGGACCAGCTGACCCTGGATGAGCTCAAATCATTCTCGCCCCTGATCAAGGCGGATATCTTCGATCACTTGACCCTGGAGTTCATGATCGACCGCCGGCAGAGCCTGGGGGGAACGGCAACGGAGAACGTGACCCGGGCGATTGCGGAGGCCAGAAAGGCACTGGCCCAACCGCCGGCCTGAAATTCGGCCAGGTTGATCGATGAGGAAACGTTGGCTTTTATGGTTTCTTACGAGGCTTGAAAAGCGAATATCGAAAAATGAATAGCGAATGCCGAATGTCGAAGTAAGGAATTCGTAAGCGTTCTCAGGTTCAGGGTTCACCGTTCTGGGTTTGTTTACTATTGGTTGGCCTTGTTCGCAGGCGAATACGTTCCTGATGAAACCGCCAATCCCAGGGCGAGTAAATCAGGTATGTAAACATTCACCGGATTAGCGTTTATCGTATGTGGTTAATTGCGCTGAGGTTTTCGGTGCACCCGGAACCTCTGAACCCTGAATCTTTGAATCCGTGAACGGCTATAAAAAAAGATAAAGCGCAGCGATTTCATCCTTCGGCATTCTGCGGTTCAATATTCTGCTGTTCTGCGGTTCGTTTTTCAATCGTCCGAGGTCTAATGATAGACAATAAAAGAACTCGCATCTGTTCAAAAATGATCGTTCTATCCGGGCTTTTTTTACTGCTCAGTGTCAGTTATTTTGGGTGCGGTGTCAAGGGCCCCCCGGTGCCGTCCCGACAGCCGCCGGTACCGGCGGTGGCGGATCTGGCATACGCGGTGACCGACCAAACCGTCACACTGACCTGGCGTCTGCCGGGGGCGCTTTCGGCCAAACAGGCAAAAAACGCGGCATTCGGCGTCTACCGCTCCCGATCCGCCCTGGCTGAACCGGACTGCGATGGCTGTCCCCTGGTATTTGAAAAAGTGGCCACGGTTCCATACGTTCATACGCAATCCAACCGGTTTTCCATCGATGCCCCCCTGGAAACCGGTTTTCGCTATGTGTTCAAAGTGCGGCTGGAGACGGACGGCGGTGACGGACCTGATTCAAACTCGGTGCAAATCGATCATTTGCCCGATATGCCTTCCGGAGTGTCGGAGACCCCATGAAAACCATTCCCTTTTTAAAAATGAGTGGCAGCGGCAATGATTTTATCATTATCGACAACCGGGAGGCGGTGGTGCCCGAAGCTCAGCTGATGCGTCTGGTCATCGGGGCCTGCCGCCGAAAGATGTCGGTCGGCGCCGATGGCATGATCTTCATCGAATCGTCTGCCAACTTCGATTTCAAGTGGCGCTTTTTCAACGCTGACGGGAGCCTGCCGGATATGTGCGGCAACGGCGCCCGTTGCGCGGCCCGTTTTGCCTTCATACACGGAATCGCCGATCGGCAGATGGCCTTCGAAACCCTGGCCGGAACGATCGAAGCCACCGTGGGTGACAACACCGTGAAGATCCGCATGACCGAACCCAGGGATCTTAAAACCGGAACCATTTTGGATATTGAAGGAACTCCAACAGCCGTTGGCAGCGTCAACACCGGCGTTCCCCATGTGGTAATGGTCGTGGACGACGTCGAGGCGGTGGCTGTGGCAAAAACCGGGCGTCTCATCCGATATCACCCGAAGTTTGCCCCTGACGGCACCAATGCGAATTTTGTGGCTGTAAAGGAAAACGGGACGATTTTTATCCGTACCTATGAGCGCGGCGTCGAGGATGAGACCCTGGCCTGTGGAACGGGAAATGTGGCCGCAGCGCTGATCCTGGCCTGTGAACGGGGGCTGACATCGCCGGTTACGCTGACGACCCGTAGCGGGGGAAAACTAACGGTTCATTTCAAAACACAAGGCTGCCGCTACCAGGATGTATTACTGGAAGGCGATGCCCGAGTGATCTATCGTGGCGACCTGTGGGAGGAAGCATGGCGGTCGTGAAGACGGATCACGCCGTGTTCATTTCCGTCGGGTCTAACCTGGGCGGCAAACTGGACAATTGTCTCAGAGGCATCGCCGCCCTGACCGAATCCGGTGATTCGGTGCTTCTGGGGGCATCCCGATTTTTCCGGACATCGCCGGTGGACTATGCGGATCAGGACTGGTTCGTCAATGCGGCCGTAAAAATCAGGACAACGATGGCGCCTTTGGCTCTGCTGGATCAACTGGTTGCCATTCAGCAGCAGATGGGGCGAAAAGCCGATGCGATCCGGTTCGGTCCGCGGGTGCTGGACCTGGACATCCTGTTATACGACGACCGGATCGTCCGGACGTCGAGGCTGACGATTCCCCATCCGCGCATGCACAAAAGGGCTTTTGTACTGCAGCCCATCTGTGATATAAATCCGTCGATCATTCATCCGGAGCTGGGACAAACTGTTGCCGATCTGCTAAGCCACCTTGACGATGAGGACCAGCGGGTCATCCCACTGGAAAACCAGCCCATACTGCTATAGGGATAGGGTTAAGACAATCAATTTGGCAAGGCAGATGGAGGAAGCCGTATGCTAATACCGCCACGACCGATAACGCAGCTCAAATCAATGGTCTTAACCCCTATACAAGGCCCGGTGTCGTGAAACTGCTTCTGCTGATTATTATCGCCTACCTGGCCTACCGGGCTGCCAAATCGTGGGTGATGCGAAATCTTCAGTCTCCCGGACAAAATGGATCAAGCCAACCCAGCATCGATGATGTGATGGTCAAGGATCCGGAGTGCGGGATCTACTTCCCCCAACGGGAAGGGGTGGAATTGAAATGTGGCGGGGAGACATTGCTGTTTTGTTCGGCGGTCTGCCGTGACGGGTTTTTAGAAAAACAGAAACGCGAATGACGAGCCCATAGCTGACAGCTATTCGCTCATATTATGGGAATGGATCTGGATTCATGTATGCGGAATCCAATACTGCTGATTAACATCTGATACTCAGGAAGGAATCCGATCATGAAATTCTTTATTGATACTGCAAATATCGATGAAATTAAAGAGGCCCACAGCATGGGCATGGTGGACGGCGTGACGACCAACCCGTCGCTGATTGCCAAAGAGGGCCGCGTGTTTGAAGACGTTATCAAGGAGATCAGTGAAATCGTGGACGGCCCCATCAGCGCCGAGGTGATCAGCCTGGAAGCCGCAATTATGCTCAAAGAGGGGCGGGAATTGGCAAAAATCCACCAAAATATTGTCATCAAGGTGCCCATGACCGTGGACGGTCTCAAGGCCACCCGGCAGTTCGCCGAGGAGAACATCAAGACCAATGTTACCCTGATTTTCTCACCGCTTCAGGCATTGATGGCGGCGAAGGCCGGAGCCACCTATGTAAGCCCCTTTATCGGGCGGCTGGACGATCTTGCGCAGGACGGCATGCTGCTCGTTGAACAGATCGTTGAGATTTTTGCCAACTACGCCTTCGATACCGAGATCATCGTGGCCAGCATCCGCAATCCCCTGCACGTGCTGGACGCGGCGCTGGCCGGGGCGGATATCTCAACCATCCCATTTAACGTGCTGAGCAAGCTGGCGGCTCACCCGCTGACAGACAAGGGCATCAGCGCCTTTCTGGCCGACTGGGACAAGGCCAAAAAATGACGGGTTCACAAAAAGTTCGATATCTGCGTTACGCTTCACCCCTCGTCACTGCGGCGTACCGCAAGTACACCTCATTCCTTGATCTCGAACGTTTTGCGAACCCGTCGGGAATGCGACTTTTTACGAGTTCATAAAAAATAACGGGCCCCCCCAATGATGAGAGGACAATCAATCTAAAGCAAATGAAAAACGAGCGGATCAACTCACTTCTCACCCACCCCAACACCCTGACGCTGTTCAGGATCGTCTCGGTGCCGATCATCGTGATGCTGCTGATGAGGCCTAACCGCTTCACGGCACTCTTGGCCGGCCTTATTTTCAGCGCCGCTGCCATCACCGACTATTTTGACGGATACCTGGCGCGCCGATACGGGCTGGTCTCCAACCTGGGCAAGGTCATGGACCCGGTGGCTGACAAACTGCTGGTCTCCTGCTCGCTGATAATGCTCACCGCCTTGGGATGGATGCCTGCCTGGGTCGCCTGCATCATTATCGGTCGTGAGCTGGCCGTCACGGGGCTCAGGAATATCATCGCCCAGAATAAAATAGACGTCTCCGCATCCAGCCTGGGCAAATACAAGACCGGTTTCCAGATTGCGGCCATCATTCCCCTGATGTTTCATTTTCCGGCCTTTGGATTGGACTTTCACGCCGTGGGTATGTTTTTCCTTTGGGGAGCCTTGGTATTTACGCTCTGGTCGGGGGCGGATTACTTCCTACGCTTCAGAAAATTACTTCGCGGCTGAAATTATCTGTTGACATTGAAACCATTAATTTATAAAAGAGCCACTTCAACTGAGCGGGAATAACTCAGTGGTAGAGTGCGACCTTGCCAAGGTCGAAGTCGCGGGTTCAAATCCCGTTTCCCGCTCCATTTTTTTTTGTACGGGCGGCATAGCCAAGTGGTAAGGCAGAGGTCTGCAAAACCTCCATTCACCAGTTCGAATCTGGTTGCCGCCTCCAAAATTAGTGAACCTAAAGGGCTGAATCATCGTATTCGGCCCTTTTTTGTTGGCTATAACTCAAATGCAAATCCGTCCTCTTTGTTCACGCCGCCTGCTGGCTTCCGGCAGTGCCTCGAGATGGCCTCTTTGGCCTCCTACAAGCTTGATGGCGTAAATACGGTACTCCGCAGTGACGAAGGATAAAGCGTAACGCAGATATCGGGCTTTTTGCGAATCCGCCAGGCCTGCTTATCAGAGCATGTCAACCTGCCCTGATCGAAAAAAGGCAGTGGATGCCTTGACCATCAAGCAATTCTGTCTTTATGTTTAAGATGATCCTATCTTGCACCAAACCGCCAATTTGGTGCCGAACCTGCCTGAAAAAGGAGGTCACTATGAAAAAATTACTGATTGTGTTGCTGGTCCTTTTCCCTTCAATTTTATTTGCCGGCAACGTGGATGACAAACAGGCCCTGGGTGATTTAAAAGCAGTTAAAATCGTTTGTGATGTCAACGTGGGAAAGGCCAAGCTACTCCTTCGGCGACTTGAGTTGATCGATGAAACTTACAGCCAGCTAATCGATGCCGGGGTCACACCGACCGTAGTGGTCGCTTTTCGCGGCGGAGCCAGCCTTTATGTCACCCGAGGGGGGCAGTACGTGGACGCCAAGGACGCAGGAATAAAAAAGGAAATTCAAGGATGGATCGATCAATTCAGTCAACACGGCTTTCGTCTCGAGCAGTGTGCGATCGCAGCCAAGGCGCAAAAGGTCGAACCGGCGGATTTTTTACCGACGGTCACCGTCGTTCAAAACGGTTATATTTCACTGGTGGCCTATCAGGCAAGGGGCTATGCCTTGCTGCCCATGGATTGAGCCGGTCGGGAAGCGGTTGGGCCACGATCTAACGGGGGGGCTCCACCGACTCACTATCGCGGTTCAAGGCCGTGCTTTTCCATGCGGTATCGCAGGGTATGGCGGGTGAGGCCCAGCAGTCGTGCGGCTTTGCTCTTATTGTTGTCGGCCTGTTCAAGTGCCGAAAGAATCAGGCTGCGTTCGACTTCCTCCAGTTCGATTCCCGTGGAAGGTACGGTCCAGGGCTGATGACCGGCGTTGGCGGCACTTGCCGCGGGTGTCATTAGCACAAGATCGGGTAAATCGATTTCATCGCCATCGATGAAGATCATGGCTCTTTCGATGCAGTTGCTCAATTCTCTGACGTTTCCCGGCCAGTGGTGCGCCAAAAGGACGTTGCGGGCGCCAGGTGAAAAACCCTTGACCTTCTTCTTGAACTGGATGTTCAGCAGTTCTATGAAATGTTCGCCAATCGTTGCGATGTCCTCTCCGAGTTGTCTGAGCGGGGGCAGGGTGATCGATACCACATTGAGGCGATAGAATAGGTCTTCGCGAAACGTTTTTGCGGCAATTTCCGTTTTCAGATCGCGATTGGTTGCGGCGATGATGCGCACATCGACCTCTCGCTGAAGCGTGCTGCCAAGGCGTCGAAACGTTTTTGATTCAATGGTGGAGAGCAGTTTGGCCTGCATATTGAGGGGCAGTTCGCCGATTTCATCCAGAAAAAGAGTACCTCCGTGAGCCGCTTCCAAAAGGCCGGGTTTGGCGGATACGGCATGGGTGAAGGCTCCTTTTTCGTAGCCGAACAACTCAGCCTCGATCAGTTGTTCAGGCAGCGCTGCACAATTGATCTCCACAAAAGGCGCATCAGCGGCCATCGAGCTTTCATGAATCATTCGGGCGGTGAGGTTTTTGCCTGTTCCGGTTTCACCCATGAGCAGCACGGTCGCCGACGGGACATGACTCAGCCGTTGAACGGTCTGGATGATCTGCTCGATGGCTGACGAGCGACCCAGAATCGAATGGCCGATTTGGCTGCGCCGATGGTCGATGCTCGTGCGGTAAAGGTACATGTCATAACGCTGCTGGTTGGCAGCTTGCAGGGCCAGAGCTGTCTGGGTTGCATCTTCCAATACAAGCAGGGCGCGATCTTTTTCGTTGCAGGCCAGCAGGAGCAGATTCAGGTAGCGCGTTTGCCCCTGTTTGTCGCTGCGGTTTACATATTCGAGGTGATAGACGGATTCCTGCTTGGCAAGAATCTGTTGCAAGTCGTCCTCAATTCCTACCAGTTCGGGGAAGATGTCCGTGATAAGGGCAAGCGGCGATTGTGTGGGCGTCATGGACAGCAGCTGCTGTGCGGCAGGACTGGTTTCCATCACCCGCAGCCGTCCATCGAAATATATTGCACCAAAGCCTTTATGGTCCAGTAAAATGTTGAGCGGATCAGCCATGCAGCATTTCGATGTTTTGGGAGAGCAGTTGAAAAGCCTCCTCCACCCGGTCACCAGTTTTGGCGCTGGTCAGGATCAACTCGGATCCAAAATCGGCCGCCAGTCGTTTGTAGTCGGAGAAGGTGTCGGTCCGATCCTTCATCAAATCGATTTTGTTGCCAATGGTTACCAAGGCTGCCTTGGGGTTGACAGACAGGAACTTGTTGCCGATGGCCGCAAGTTCATCGACCGTTTCCGGCCGTGTCAGGTCTGCGATGGCCAACGCACCTGATGCGCCGCGAAAATAATTCATAACCACCGGGTCAAATTTTTCAAGTCCGGCGATATCCCAGATCAAGAACGTGTGTTGCGCGGTGTCGCCCGTTTCCCCGCAGACGACCGGCGGCATCAGTTTCTTACTGACGCTGATGCCGATGGTGGTCAGGTATTTGTCACTGAAGCGATCATTGACAAAACGTTGCACCAGGCTGGTCTTTCCCACGGCGAAAGTGCCCAGCAGACATATTTTCCGTTTTAAAACGCCCATAGTGAAGTTTACAGACAACTTGATAGAATCCACAACAGGTCCAGGCACTGGCTAACTCGCCATATCAGATCCAAGCATGGGCGTGGTGGCTATCTACATCGATCGGTTATGATCTTGAACATCAATCCTATTTTGGAAATGATCTATAGATATCCAAACCGCTGCCAACTGTCAAACTTTCTAGTGAACTGAATGGGAATTTAACTTAAGTTTCATTACATCAGCTGCGATCCGGCTGCGGATTTAACGAACAGACAGGATCGTTTTCACTTTCCCGGGGGCATCCGTGGGCCTCGCCCAGGCGTCGATTGATGCGGATGCCTTCAGCTTCAAACATGCTGCGGACGCATACCATGGTTTCCGAGCGGGCTTTCCAGTAGTCCTCTACCGATACCCAGAGCTGCGCATTCAAAATAACGCCATTGGCGCAGTATCCGGTGATCGCTATACAGCAGGAAGGCTCCGCGAGAACCCGCGGATCCTTTAACAACACCTCTTCGATAATATCTATGGCCGCCTCGATATCCCCACCATTTGCGACACCGAACCGGATGTCGATTCGACGGGTTCCATTTGCGGTGTGGTTGACGATGGTGTTTCCCATCAAACTGATATTGGGAACAAGAATAGTTGTCTGGTCCGGCATCACCAACTGGGTGTTGAACCACCGGATGGACGCCACCGTTCCGGTCACACCGCTCCCCGATATGGTATCGCCCAATTGGAACGGTTTCACGGCTTTCAGCATGAGGCCGGCGACAAATCGGCAAGTCCCTGTCCTGAACAGTATTCCGACGAGCAGGCCGGCGGCAAAGATAGCAGCCGCGATCAAGACACTGATCCCAAACAGGGCCATCAGGTTATCAAGCGTGGCGGAAAAAAAATCTGTGATCATCCCGACGCCTCCTTTCTGAATAGATCTTCTCACCCTATCAGTGAGACCTTAATAGGCGGTTGAAAAACGTCATGAGCGCAGGCAAGACAAGGCAGACTTCCGCGAAAAAGCGCAGTTTATGGGTGATAAATGAGCATGTTGAGTCGAATGTTGACGCCGTATGACCAAGCGCAATGGTTTTTCAACAGACTGTTAAAGCGCGGGTCGACAACCATACGGTCGGATGGTCCCGAATCGGGCTGGCGGCCCATAACCGCTTGTGCCACCTGAAAGCAATAATCCGGCCATCCTCTAACCGTTCAGCACACCTATTAATAACGTATAGTTTTTTCGATTCTTCCAAGAACATTCAACTTCATTGCCGTATTCACACAGGCATGGATTTGAGTGATTTCACGCACCCATTTGCGGATTTGCCGCACTTCATGCGCATACCTAATTCGGTGGAGTGTGAATAAAAATATTATTTTTTTATAACAATTACTAATGGTTAGCTTTTGTTTTCTTTTTCTTTAGGATGTTGGCAAGCCTGTTGCTCTATTCCTGAATCAAACTGAATCAAGCGCTCAATCGATGGGAACCCATAGAGCCGTTTTAAGGAGGGAATGATGAAAACAGCCTACGATATCCAACAGAAGATTTATCTCATGACGATCGCACTGGGGATCAGCTTGCTGTTGCTGGGATTGAATGCCTGCCAGAAGGCGGAATCAGATGCGGGGAAAACTGCCGAGTCCGTTGGCGAAACGATGGTCAAGGTGGTGGACGCTTCCCGTGAGGCGGCTGGAGAAACCATGGATAAAACCAAGGGTGCGGAAAGCGCCATTGTTGAAAGAGTCGACACGGCCAGTGAGAAGACCAAAGAGGTCTATCAGGCTTCCAGTGATACGCTGGACAAGGCTGTAGGAGACGGTGTCGATGCCTATGAGTCCACCGCCAAAAAGATGGAAGCGGCTGTGGGTGACAGCAAAGACGAGGCCAAGACCGCTGGCCAAACCGTGGGTAATCTATTGAATCAGGTGACAACCTCGAAAACGAATCAATGACCAGATGATCGATGCGACTATTCAACGATTTGGAAAAGGAGACCTCGATATGAATTTAACTGTTCGTCATCCGCTCGCAGTTGTGCTGGCCGCCGTGTTTATCGCCGCGTGCGCCACCCCTTACCATCCACTTCCACTTCCCGATTTTGACGCACAGCCGATCGACCCGGGGCGCTATGAAAAAAAAGTGGGGCAGCTTGTCTTTGTTCTGGATGCCTCCAGTTCCATGGCAGACGCTCACCGAGGATACCAGAAACTTGACATCGCCCGGGGGGTTATCAATAACTTTAACGACACCATGCCCGATCTGGACATGGATGTGACGCTGCGCAGTTTCGGTCATGCCGATTCGGTATCGTCGGCATCTTCCACCACCATGCTGCCGACTCAGGCATACTCCCGCGATGCGCTGACGTCCGCAGTCGCCAGGGTTAAAGAAGCCGGCGGCATCAGCCCCCTGGCCCGTGCCCTCGCAGACGCGGCAGCTGACCTCAAGGGCGCCGATGCACCCATAGCCATGGTCATTGTCAGTGACGGCAGAAACATGGCTTCGGGCGCCCTCACCGCCGCCGGGGCATTGAGGGCGGAGCATGGCGAACGGCTTTGCATCTATGCCCTACAGGTGGGCGATGCGGCCGACGGCACTGAACTGCTGAGTCAAATCGCCGCGGTCTCCGGCTGTGGCGAGGCTGTCAATGCCGATGGGCTCGGTTCAGGTCAGGCCATGCAGGTGTTTGTCCAAAAAGTTCTGCTGACTGCCAAGAACGACAGCGATGGCGACGGGGTGACGGACGACAACGACCGCTGTCCCGGCACACCCCGCAACATTCAGGTTGACATGCATGGATGCCCCCTGGACAGTGATAAAGACGGCGTTTCCGATTATAAAGACGCATGTCCGGACACCCCCGAGGGAACCACGGTCGACGCCAAGGGCTGCCCGGTTGTCACCACGAGTGCCGAAGTGACGGCTGCTGGCACCTATCTTTACAAGGACATCCAATTCGAGAACAACAAGGCGGAGCTGAGGGAAAGCTCTTTTCCATCCTTGAATGAAGTTGCCGCAGCCCTGAACGACCAACCGGGATTGAAGGTTGAAATCCATGGTCATACCGACGGCAGTGGGGCCCGGGCATATAATCAGGATCTTTCCCAGAGACGGGCCGAGTCGGTCAAGGCTTATCTGGAGTCCAATGGAATCGATGCTTCGCGGATGACCGCCATTGGCTTCGGCCCGGATCGTCCCATCGACAGCAACGCCACCAAAGAAGGTCGCGCCCGCAACCGACGGGTGGAATTCAAACCTGTCCGGCAGTGATGCGCGGTTCCAATAAATCGGTAACCACCCAATCTATAAAAAGGAGATTAAAAATGGCCTACACGTTCGAAGTTTACAAGGACAATGGCGGTGCGTTCAGGTTCCGGTTCAAAGCATCCAACGGTGAGAACATGTTTGCCAGCCAGGGATACAAGCAGAAGCGTTCCGTTGTGTCTGCCATTGAATCGATCAAAAAGAATGCTCCCGACGCACAGGTCGATGACCAGACCTGATCGCAAATCGAGACCTCGCCCTGACATCCAGTTTCGGTGTCCGGGCGAGGTTGACAAACCGGATAGGAGATAATTATGGAATTAGTCAGACTGCTTACCGAACAATTAGGCGTCAGCCCGGACCAGGCTCAGGGTGGTGCCGGGCTTCTTTTTAAGCTGGCCAAGGATAAATTGGGGACAGACGATTATTCGCAGATTGCCCGACAGGTTCCCGGTATCGACAGCCTGGTTGAATCGGCACCGGGGCCGGGAATGCTCGGATCGGCGCTTAAGGGGTTTGCATCCAATATCGGCGGCGGCAATGCCGACGTGGGTAACCTGGCCGGTCTTGCCGGCGGTTTTTCAAAGTTGGGACTGGACACCGGCATGGTCAGCCAATTCATTCCCGTCATCCTTTCCTTTGTGCAGTCCAAAGGAGGGGATGCCCTCAAGGGAACCCTTTCCAAGGTGCTCGGCTGATGCAGCGGAAAACCGCGAATTATGAAAGATCCTGCTCTCCAGATTGCCGTGGTGAAACTGGCTGACAGCAGGGTGAATGTTGTGGTTCGTCCATGGGTCAATTCATCGGACTACAGGGGCGTTTACATGGCAGAGCATGAGGCGATGAAGAAAGCGTTCGATGCGGAAGGCATCAATATTCCCTATCCTCAGAGAGATGTGCACGTTTATCAACACCAGTCTCACTCCATTCAGTCTTAAAACTAAAGCGTGTTTGGTCCATAGCGTCCGGCCAGGTCAGCATAACAAAGCCCGCTGCCGCCGAATATGTCCAGGGCGCTGCCCACGGTAAAATCGATGCATCCGTTTCCCAGCGAGTCGATCAGATCAATGTCCTGCTGGCTGGATATGCCTCCTGCGTAGGTGACCGGCAGGCCCGTCCAACGGCCCAAATAGGTCACCAGTTCGGATTCGATGCCACCACAGCGCCCCTCTACGTCCACGGCGTGGATGAGAAATTCGTCGCAGTAATCGGAGAGGCGGTCCAAGAGCGGGTAGGTGACTGCCTCGGTGGTGAATGTCTGCCAGCGATCGGTGGCCACCAGGTAGGTGTCGCCGTGTTTGCGGCAGCTCAGGTCCAGAACGAGGCGTCTTTTCCCGATTTTCCGGGTCAGCTGTTTCAGGCGCTCCATGTGTATGCGGCCGTCGTGAAATACCCAGGAGGTGACTATGACATGGCTGGCGCCGGATTCCAGCCAGCTTTCGGCATTGTCTGCGGTGATGCCGCCGCCCACCTGCATGCCGCCGGGCCATCGCGAGAGGGCCGACCGGGCCGCAGCCGTGTTGCCTCTGCCCAGCTGGATTATGTGGCCGCCGGTGAGTTTGTCCCGGCGATAGCGGTCGGCAAACCATCCGGCGGGTTTTTGTGCCTGAAAGTTGGTTTGCAGACCGTGGGCGTCCGTATCGGACAAGGTGGCACCGACGATCTGCTTGACCACGCCGTCGTGAAGATCGATACAGGGGCGAAAGCGCATGAAATGCTCCGGACTCCTGGGTTAGGAAAGAAAAGGAAAGGGTTTGAGGATTCGGGGGGTCAAGGGGTCGTCCTCCGAGATTTTTTTTTAGGTTGGGCCGAAGGCGTTCCTTGGCCCTTCGCGGCGACACCGTCCTTCCCGGGGGGAGCGGTTCTCTGTTGACGCTTGAGCAGATCCTTGAACTTCTCTACCGGAACGGGGTGGGCAAAAAAGAAACCCTGCATGCTGTTACACCCGTAGCTGGCCAAAAAATCCTTCTGCTCCTGGGTCTCCACGCCTTCGGCCACGGCATCGATGTTCAGGTTGCGGGCCATGGCGATAATAGTTTTGATGATTTCCTGGTCCCCTTTGTTGCTCATGGCATCGGATATAAAGGATCGGTCAATTTTCAAGGCGTCGATGGGAAATCGCTTCAGGTAGCTCAGCGATGAGTATCCGGTGCCGAAGTCGTCAATGGAAAAGGTGATTCCCTCGGCTCGCAGCATTTTCATCTTGGAAATGCATACTTCCGGGTTCTGGATCACACTACTTTCGGTGACTTCAAGCTTGAGGCACTCCGGAGGCAGACCGCTTTCACGAATGATATCGATAACCATCTCTACGAAATTAGGCTCATGAAGCTGTCTGGCGGACAGATTCACCGCCACGAAAAGATCCGAATAGCCCCTGTCATGCCAGCGCTTAGTCTGGGCACAGGCCGTTTGCAGCACCCACCGCCCCACGGGCACGATGATGCCTGTCTCTTCCATGATGCGGATAAAATCAGCCGGGAGAACAAGTCCCAGTTCCGGATGGTTCCAGCGAAGCAAGGCTTCCATGCCCATGATGCGGTTGGTTTCACTGACCAGCGGCTGGTAGTAAAGCACCAGCTCGTTCTGTTCCAGTGCTGTTCTCAAGCTGCTCTCCATCTTCATGCGGTACAAGGCCTTGCGGTTCATCTCCTCGGTGAAGAATCGGTAATCGTTCCCGCCGTTTTCCTTGGCGGCGTACATGGCCATGTCGGCGCTTTTTACCAGGCCTTCCACCTCCCACCCGTCGTTGGGGAAAACGCTGATGCCGATGCTGGTGGAGGTAAATATCTCCTGACCGCTGTATCGGAAAGAGCGGGTAAGGGTTTGCTGGATTTTCCGTGCCACGCGCGCAACATCGATATCAAGGCTCAAATTGGTCAGAATGATCGTGAATTCATCTCCGCCGAGCCGGAACAGGTGGTCTGTCTCCCGGAGACATTCCTTGAGCCGTTCAGCCACGCCTTTAAGCAGTTGGTCACCGGTATCATGACCCAGGGCATCGTTGACCTGTTTGAATTTGTCGAGATCCAGGAACATCAGTGCCCATGCCCGGTCTGAAGTCCGGCGGCTCGAATGTTGAAGCAGATCGTCGATGCACATATAAAACGATTTGCGGTTGGGAAGCCCGGTGAGAATGTCGTGATAGGCGACATACCTGAGCGCTTCGTCTTTTTTTCGGCGTTCGCTGATATCCTGAAGGGTATTGACGTAACCTTCGGGATTGCCCTCGGTGTCGAAAAAAACGGCGCCGCTGATGGAGACGTCAACCACCTGCCCGCTTTTGGTAAATCGTCGGGTTTCCACCCCCGAAAAGGAGGCTCCCTGATGAATTTGTGCCAGGAATTGTTGAGTCTCGGGCTGGTTTTCCTGGGGGACAAAGTCGATCGGCCGGTGTTGACATTCGTCCAGGCTCCACCCGAAAACACGGGTAAAGGCGGGATTCAGGTAGATGACCCGTTCGGACATGTCTCTGACGATAACCGGATCCGGAGCGGCTTCCAATACGGTGCGGTGACGCTCCTCGCTCTTTTCTAACGCCTCCTGCGCCTGTTTGCGCGCAGAGATGTCCCGGTAGATGACATAAATGGCCGGTTCGTCTTTTTCCGTCGCGATCGGTTTGGCCAGGACGGAGACATCCACCAGGGTCCCGTCTTTTTTCTTTCGCCGGGTTTCAACCTCAAAGCAGGCCCCGCCCATTGCCCGTGCAGAAAGAGAGAGACCTTCGGCCTTCAATTGTTCGGGGACGATCAGGTCATCCATTCGCTGGCCGATGCACGTCTCTTCCGTGTATTGGAAAAGACGGCAGAATTCTTCGTTGATGCGGATCACCCGATTATCCAGGTCGAGGATGGCAATGGCTTCCGGGGCGATGTCAATCAATTGTTCGGCATAGCTTTTCTGACTGTGCAGTTTTTTTTCTGCCCGCCTGTGTTGGGTGACGTCACGGATGACACACTGGTATCCATAAATGCCGCCGTCCGAGTCATCCAGACGCATGGTGGTCACGATGCTGTGTTTCAATTGACCGTCGTTGCTCACGAAAATGACAGGCGCGTTGTGGACCAGGCCCGTCTTATCCACCTGGCTGATCAAGGGTGCCCGGTCCGCCAAGTTGGCATAAAAGGCGGCGATGTTCGATCCTTGCAGTTCGGATCGGAAAATGCAGAAAAATTCCAGAGCGGCCGGATTGAAATCGATGATACGGCCGTCCGGAGCGGTGACGATGACGGCATCGGGGGAGCGTTCGAAAAGGAGGCGATAACGGTCTTGTGCAACCCTGGCATTATGGGGGGTGGTTTTTGATTCAGTGCGGTTTTGTCTGGTCATTCGATATTTCCATGGCAGCCGAAATGCGTTGCCTGTTGTGCCTTGCAGATGAACCAAATTCACCTGCAATCCTGACCATACTATTCTGGTGGCGACCCTAACAAAAAAGCGGCGGGCTTGGCAAGTGGATAAAGACCACTGAGCCGGTGTGTAGGTGCATGATTGTTGACAAGGTGAGAACAATCTCCTACCTAATTGGATAGGGGCAATTTAATACCGAATGAATCCACCCAACAATCAAAGGGGGAAAGATGGACCAGCAAACCTGGACACCGGACCGGATCCTGAAAACATCAGGCGCCTATTGGGCCACCTGCGCACTGCACGGCGCGGTGGCGCTGGACGTGTTCACCCGCATCGGGGACATCCGAGTGGGTGGGCAGCGCGTGGCCGAACAGCTGGATGCACCGGTTGACGCCGTCAGCCGGCTGCTGGATGCCCTCGCCGCCATGGGCCTGCTGACCAAAGATGAAGGGGGCTATGCCAACACCGAGGCCAGCCGGACCTACCTGTCGATGGATTCAGACCGCTACATCGGTTACATCATCCAACACCACCACCACCTGGTGGAGTCCTGGGCAAAGCTGCCGGAAGCGATCCTCACAGGGAAACCGATCCGGCTGCCCGTTCGGGAGAAAGGCACGAATGCGCGGGAGGCCTTTCTCATGGGGATGTTCAACCTGGCCACCCAGCTGGCACCGCGGCTGGTGCCTGTCGTCGACCTTTCCGGCTGCACCAGGCTGCTAGATCTGGGGGGCGGTCCCGGCACCTATGCCATTCACTTTTGCCGGCACAATCCGGATCTTACCGCAACCGTGATGGACCTGCCCACCACACTGCCGTTTGCACAAAAAACTATACGGAACATGGGCATGGGTGATCGGGTGGCCTTTATTTCCGGCGATTATCTGCAAGACGCCATCCCCGGCAGCTACGATGCCGTATGGATGTCCCACATCCTGCATGGCGAATCGAAGAAGGACTGCCTGCGCATCATCAAACTGGCATTCGAGTGCCTGATCCCCGGCGGCGTGGTGGTCATCCATGAATTCATCCTGGACGACAGCCTGGACAGACCCCTGTTTCCCGCCCTTTTTTCCCTGAACATGTTGTTGGGCACCGAGGGAGGACGGGCATACAGCCAGGCTCAGCTTGCCGGCATGCTCGAAACGGCGGGTTTTGTGGACGTTCATCGTTTGGATTTCACCGGGACCAATGACTCCGGTTTGGTCCGGGGTGTCAAACCCACCTGATCCAATGGTGACGTCGAGGGCATCCCATGGAAATCGATTCTGAAAAATGGCGGCAAACGCTGATCGAGGGCGCCTTGGCCTTGGGGCTAACGATGACCGTCGGCCAGGCCCGAACCATGGGTGAACATGCCCTGGAACTGCTCCAGTGGAACCGGGTCACCAACCTGACGACCATCACCGATCCCCTGGACGTGGCGCTCAAGCACTATGTGGACGCCCTGGCGGCGGCTCCCTGGATCGGCGACAGGGCCCGGGTCATGGATGCCGGTTCGGGCGGCGGGTTTCCCGGTCTCCCGCTTGCCATCCTGCGGCCTGACCTGTCGGTCACCCTGGTGGACAGCGTCCGCAAAAAGGTCTCTTTTCTCAAGCACACCATTCGGACCCTTGGGCTGAGTGACATCGATGCCGTTCACGGGCGTTTGGAAGACCTTTGCCTGCTGCCGGAATACCGCGGCAAATTCGACCGGGTGGTCTGCAGGGCATTCTCCTCGCTGGAAGACTTCGCCAACCTTGCCCTGCCATTTCTTTCTCCCGGCGGCTGTTTGCTGGCCATGAAAGGGCTCCAAGCAAACCACTCGCAGGAAACCGCCAACCAGAAGGGTGACGGGTCAATCATCCTCGGCGGTACGTCCTTTTCGGTCCATATCCACCGCTATCGTCTGCCGTTTCTGGATGCTCAGCGAAGCCTGGTACAGCTCACGCCGATAAGTGAGGTCTGAGGATTGGGGTCAGACGTCCGCATTAAATCTGCAAAACCAGCGGGTAGGCTGAAGGCTGAAGGTATATAAGGCGGTATGATTTCAGTCGTTTTTACCACGAGCGACAATTTTCAATCGAATGTCCATAGATGGGGATAACTTGACAATCTATTACCGCAATATTGTACTCGACCTGACAGCCACGAATGATGGTATCTGTACTTGGGCCTAACTGGATATTATCTCAAATCTATGGAATTGAATGAAATACACAAGCTACAAAATGTAATCGCAACCTCACCAGCATTCTACCTGCCCACTACATCTTTAGCCGGGTTCACACAAAAGCACCGTATTCAAGTCCGATTATGACAATGGTCTGGAATTTTCTGGTCTCGTTTGTTTTCGGGCGGTTCTGGTTAAAGGTCACATGACATACGATGCAACATGCTGTATCTACGATGCCATTGACACTCCATTACAAATTCTTTACACTCATCGACGGATAAATCAAGATCGTATCTTCTACTCTTCACATGAAGCTAATTCACCTTACCACTCACTGACCACTGAAGGGCGCTATTTTAGAAGGAGGCGTTGCAACCGTCCACGGCCGAATACATGCTCTGATGCCAACTACTAATTTTAAACGGGCATTCCACTCGATCAATTTTATAAGGAGAAGTCTTAATGAAGAAAACAGTTCTTGCCGTCGTATTGCTGTCAGTCCTGGCGCTGTTCATGGCCGTCACCGTCTCGGCCGGTCCTACAATGGATCGAATCCTGAAAACGGGAGAGCTGGTTATCGGTACCAGCGGCGCACAACCGCCCATGACGGCTATTTCCCAAAAGGGTGAAATTATCGGACTCGACGCCGATATCGCGCGGTCAATGGCTGCTGCTTTAGAGGTCAAGGTTAAATTTAAGATCCTGCCGTTTGCCGATCTGCTACCAGCTTTGGAAGCCGGGCAGGTAGATATGATCCTTTCGAGTATGACCATCACTCCAACGCGCAATCGAAAGGTGGTTTTTGTGGGGCCTTACTTGGTTTCTGGTAAAGGAATTTTAACATTGTCCAATCGGTTCGCCACTTTGCAACAGGCCACAGGATTGAATGCACCGGAAGTCAACATTGCCGCATTGAAGGATTCTACCAGTCAGAAGTACACCGAGACACTTATGCCCGAGGCCAAGCTGATACCCATTGACTCATATGACCAGGGCATCGACCTGTTATTGAAAAAGAAGGTTGATGTCGTTGTGGCGGATTATCCTTTCTGTGCATTGACCGCCTACCGATACCAGGATAAGGGGCTGCTGGCCGGCAAAGCGCCCCTCAGCTTCGAACCGCTTGGCATTGCCATGCCCGAAGATACCCTGCTGGTCAACTGGGTGCAGAATTTCTTGATACTGCTGCAAGGCAATGGCCAGTTGCCGGAAATGCACAAGAAGTGGTTGACCGGAGGCAAGTGGGTTGACGAATTGCCTTAGACCGGGTTTTATTGTCCTGCAAAGGACCAGTTGTTTCATTCCAAATTGCATGTATGTGCGGCATAGAACATGCTCGATGAAAATTTGATCGGTAAATATAGCTGCAACGATCTTGTAGATGTCAGTCTCAGAAATACCAAAGGTGTTCGATTATAGTCGCAGTTGTAAGGGTGGGCCAATCAACCGGCCCCACCCTTTCTCGTTTTAGCTGTAAATGGTTTCAATCCTTTTCAATGCCTCTGAACCGCTTATCCTGCCCAAATAAATCTGGGTGGTGGACAGGTTGGAATGCCTGAGAATGATCTTGCTCACAATTTCAAGGGGTACACCTGATCGAGAGGCATACGTGGCCGCATGTCGTCGCAAATCATGTGGCCTCAGGTGGATGCCAACCAACCGGCCTGCTTTCAACACAACCGACCTTGCTGCTTCATAGCAAATTGGAAAAATCCTATCTCGCAGTCCGACATTTCGGGTTTTGACATATTCTTTAAGACGGTCAGCAACTTTCTGCGGTATAAATATCATTTCATGCTCACGTCCGCTTTTTGGCTCTCTCAACAGGATATTTCTTTCGGCAATATCATTTGGAACGATCTTCAAGACTTCTCCGATTCGCATTGCACCTCGTGCCATCAATTCCAGAATCAATCGGTCTCGCATCTTGTTGGTCCGAAAGATGATTTCATCCACGGTTTCCTTTTCGAGTATATCAAATTGAGTTTTTACCTTTGTGCGGAAAAGCTTACGCAACATAGGCTAATCGCAGGGGTTGATGACATCCGGATCGAGGTCGTTTTTGGCAAAATTGAAAAATGCCAACAGGCTGGTGAATCGAGCGCGTTTTGTTTGGGGTTTGCGACCTTCGGTGAGTTGGTTCATGAAGTCCAGGATGTTATCAACGGATAGATCGTTAATGTCATGATTACCGAATTGCTGGCAAAACTTATCCTTTACGAACGAGTGGGCTCTGACTGTATTTTTTTTTGGAATGGATCTGATGATAGTCGATCCAGATTTTTCCCGCTTTTGACACTTTCATGACATACCTCCTTGGCTAAAATGTTTGACAACGGCCCAATGCCAAGGTAATTTTAAGATGTCTTAATCGAATCTGCAATAATTTCGTTGTGTTTGATAACTGAGAGTCTCTCAATATATCATGACGTATCGCTTTCCATCGCTTGATTGTACATCTCAATCCAGGGAGAAATGAATTTGCCAACCTCTTTTTTACAGAAGACCTCGAAGTCTGCCCAATCTCTGCGTAACAAACGTTTACTTCTTCATAGAACCGAAGCTGACAGGCGTCTGGTATGGGCCCTGACGCGATCCATTCTCGAAGCAGATATTTATAAACATCTGCGGTATGGTGAAAAACGAAGACGCCACTGGTCTCTTTTCGAATTTTTAATCCGTATGTTCGGAGTTTGCTTAAAAGCCTTTAGACTGCACCAGAGAGGTTATCACAACGCGACTGGTATTGTTATCAACAGGGAACGTCTTCATTTCGGCAATCTGCCGGCGCCCTTTCACGGATACACCTTGTTGCATCTAACTGATCTTCACGCGGATTTTATCTCAGGATACGAGAATATCATCTGCGAGAGTATCAAGAACCTATCCTATGACGCTTGTGTAATGACAGGAGATTACCGGAAAAAAATCAGCGGAAGTATCAAGACCCCAATGAAAGCCATGGAAAAAATTACTTCAACGATTAGGGCAAAGGATGGAATTTTTGCAACGTTCGGCAATCATGACACATACCGGATGGCGGAGCCATTTGAAAAAATGGGAATTACAATTCTGCCCAATGAATCTATTTATATCAACAGAAACAACAGCAGGATACAGATTACTGGAATTGATGATCCCTATTATTATTACACGGACCAAGCGCTAACCGCCTTGGAGGAGACAGAGGAAGGTTTTAAAATTGCCTTGGTTCATACACCGTCACTATATGACGTTGCTGCAGAAAACCGTTATCAACTATATCTGTGCGGCCATACACACGGTGGCCAGATCTGCCTACCCGGCGGATATCCAATCATCCTCCATCTGAGATATGGCAGAAAATATTACCGTGGATTGTGGCGATACAGGAAAATGACAGGTTACACCAGCCAGGGATGTGGCACCATAGGCATCCCCATCCGATTTAACACTGTGAGCGAAGTTACTTTAATAACATTGCTGAAAGGATGATTTGTCCTGCATAATTTCGATGTTAATGCTCGAAAAAACAACACCAATCAATAAAAGCGACCTCCCTGCCTCATTCAATTCTTAAAATCCCACAACAATAGGACCTTAAAAAGTGGACAAATTACCAAAAGGTTTGTGAGCATTTTTTTTCATCTGCCATCTTCTCCATCGTTGGAATCTTGACAAGGTCGGTTGATACCTAATTGTAAGATATGAGCTGTTATCCTGATCTGGCGGGCCTATCGTCCTTTTCAATCTGGAGACTACGAAATGGAAACAAGGTGCATACTTAATCAATTAATTCAAAAACTGATTTTGTTAGTCATAATACTTTCACTTTTAGACACTTCAGATGGCTGTGCAGATAGTAATGTACAATCTAAACACAAAACCGTAACAACGGTAATCCTAATTCGTCATGCAGAAAGAGACAATTTCTTCAACATTACTAATCAGGGCCATCGAACACAGCCAGGGAGAGTTGAAGACGTGGCTAAATAGATGGAAACAGAACGCTAAATCCAAACGAGAACTGGCCCTGCAGGTTGACAATGCTGCTCATGCATTAAACCACAGACCCCGTCGCAGCTTGTTCGGTAAAAACGCATGTCGGAA
>NZ_JASJGN010000476.1:0-3550 GCF_033791525.1 Desulfosarcina sp. | reverse complement strand
TCGTAGACTGCCTGGACAGCCTCTTCGGTAAGTATGTTGGCCGCCTGCTGATCAACGAGGTAGTCACCACCTTTGACCGTGTCGAAGGCGTGCCATTCGGGTTTGTCCTCCTCCACATTGCCCAATGCGGCGCTGATGCCGCCCTGGGCGGCGCCGGTATGGCTGCGGACGGGATACAGTTTGGAGAGAACCGCTGTTTTGGATTGCTGACTGGCCTCCAGTGCGGCGTAGAGTCCGGCACCGCCGGAGCCGACAATCACCGTGTCGAATTGATGGACCACGAGCACCTCCCTGTTGTTGGAATCATTTGTTCATTCATGTCGGGGAACCGTTGTTTGCCCGGGAACGCGAACACCTGATCAAGAGGGTTCCCCAACAGTATCCGTTGGTGTACAGTTGCGCAGAAGAACCGGTCACCCTTCGAAGCCGTGCCTTATTCAGGTTACCCAAGGGGCACGCGAAGGAGAAAAAAGGCATGCGCGCGGCGATGTGAACGGTTTGACCCGTATGGCAGACTCGGACCTCGCCAGATCGTAACACGCTCCCCGGTATTAAACCAACTGTGAAAGATTCAGACAAGCACTTTTTTATTGACATGCGTCGAAAGGGACATCACGGTTTATCATGAGCCTACCACTTGGTATTTCCAAACAACTCGACGCACCGGGCAACCGCGTATGGCGCTTGATCACGGACACGCGAATCTGGCAACACTGGGGGCCGTCTGTACGGGCGGTCGATTGCGATGACCGTTTCATCCATGCCGGTTCCTCGGGTCGCATACATACACCGATCGGCATCTGGGTGACCTTCGCCGTGGAGACATTCGATCCCTGGCGCTACTGGGCTGGCGAGTAGGCGGCATAGCGGCCACCGTGTAGAACCCCTTGGACCGAATCGATGCCGGCTGACCTTCACCGTGCCGGCCTGGGCATTCAGATACGGTCTGGCTTGCCGCCTGGCGCTGCTTCGCTTTGACCGATGGCTGATGCAGGCCGGAAAGTAGCATGGAATGTAGAACGGGTTCTGGATACCGGTGCCACTGGATTCATCGGTATTGAAGTTTCCAGGCAGCTGGCAGCGCACGGCATACGACCGTGGCTGATGATCCGGCGTCCACTGCGGGGGATCATGCTCAAGCACATGGCTGAGGAGATCCGCTTGGCGGATCTTCTCAGCCCGCGCAGTCCGCTCCGTGCCGTAGAGGGCATGGACACAATCATTCTCCTGGGGGCGCTGGCGGCGTTCGAATCCTATGGCCGTCTATATCCCTTTACTGTAGAGGGTTCAATGAACCTCATGAAGGCTGCGGGCCGTGCACGTACTGCTACGGTGGTTTAGGGGTGCCCGGTTGCTGGGCATCCTATTTCCATTGGTCGGACAAACCAATCCCTATGCGAGCGGCGCCATTTCCTGCTGGAATCTGGCGCTGCCGATCGTCGCCGGGACCCTGGATCATGAGCTTGGACTCCAACCCACGTTCCCCTCCATCCACGACGGAATCCCGGCAGTACTCGACGACGCCAATTCGTTTTACTGGCTGCCTTCCAACCTCAACCGCTTAATTGTATTGGATAGAAGGCTTTGGCGGTTAACTCAGGATGGTTGACAATCCCGGGACGTTTAGAATTTGTAAAAAGAAGAAGACAACTTGATAGTTAGGATTACCCTACAATTAATTTGGACTGGCCGCCAAGATAGTTGGTATCTGTAATTGCGGTAGGTTAAATAAACCTCTGGTTATGCGCAGCAACTATATTTCCATAATTCCAGAAATATAGTTGACAATTCCCTGTTTCGGCTGTAGATGGTGTACCCATGAGACTTGATTACGATAACGCATCATCATTGCTTAGCCAACTGGGAAATCCAACAAGGTTGAGAATCGTGCGTGAGTTGGTACGTGCCGGAAAAACCGGGATGGCTGTGGGCGAAATAAAAAAACGTTTAGGAACTCCAAACTCCACGCTGTCGCACCACCTAAACCATCTTAAAAATGTCGGGCTTGTCAAACAACAGCGAGAAAGCACAGTATTGCGGTGTTTTGTCGATTACCAGGCAATTGATGCCATCGTAAAGTTTTTAACAGAAGAATGCTGTGTGGCCGAGATAAAAGAATAGATATATTTTTTTTGGATCTAAGTTTCTAAATTTCTGGAAATATGAAATTTTAGAGGGGACATTATGACTGCTGAAATTTTGAAAATTACGGACTTCATGATTAACGCATTTATCCACATCTGGCCATATCTTGTAATAACAATTCCTATTGCTGTGGCAGTGAATATGTCCGGAGCCTCGAAGCATATAAAGCGTGCTTTTGATGCAGGGCCGATTACTGCAATTTTACTGGCAACTCTGGTTGGTGCCTTTAGCCCTTTTTGCTCATGTGGTGTAATCCCCGTAATTGCAGCCTTGTTAATTGGTGGAGTACCGCTACCCCCGGTAATGGCCTTCTGGATATCATCCCCTTCAATGGACCCAGAAATTTTCTTTTTAAGTGTTGGAACCATCGGCTGGAATTTGGCAATCTGGCGCTTAGTGGGCACTCTGGTTATGAGTTTAAGCGCAGGATTTATTACCCATGCTCTTATGCAGACAGGCTGGATCAATCAAAATGTGCTTAAACAAAAGGCGGTTTTAGGTGCTCCCAAAGCAACTTCCAAGATTAAGCGAATGGGTCTTAGATTCATCGCAAGCTTAAAAAATGTATTTTCCTTGAAATCTAAAACACTGGTTCCCGCTCAGGCTTCAGCGTGTTGCAATGGGGAATCAGTGAATGTCACCCGAATTCAGCCTGTTGTTTCTTATACAAAAACTGAAAAACAGGGCCCCAGTGGCAAAGCGGATTCTTCAACATCCTGCAGTAGCGGTTGTAATGTAGAAGAGTCTTTCTGGAAACGTTTAAGTATAGAATCGATGAACGCCACTTTGATGGTAATTAAGTTTATGGCCTTGGCATTTTTTCTGGAAGCATTAATCATTCTTTATATCCCGGAAGAACGGATAACAAGCATTATGGGTAAGGAAAATTCATGGGCAATTTTCACGGCTGGTTTTTTGGGAATTCCTGTGTATACGAGTAATTTAAGTGCATTGCCAATGGTAAGCGGCCTTCTTGTACAAGGCATGAGCCCGGCTGCAGCATTGGCTTTCCTGATTTCTGGTCCGACTACGACCCTGCCAGCTATGGCGGCTGTCTGGACTTTGGTTAAACACCGTATTTTTATATTATACGTCTCGTTTTCATTGGTAGGTGCAATTCTTTTAGGATATTTAAAACTAATTCTGGGATAATATGGCTCAATGTATAGCCTTGAAGAAAAGCACTACGACCATTGTTCTGGGGGTTAAGCGGCGTTCCACATAAGCAATAATTGCTATCAAAAAAGAAATTTTCCTGCGATTATTAAAAATAATCACAACGGACCAAATCTTGCGCCGGTCACCGTTCACATGGTACGCTGGTGATTATCAAGCCATATCGTTAAAAATTATAAAAAATCCAATAACCAAGATCGTCTCAATGTATCTCTATTCCGATCCAGTC
>NZ_JASJGN010000475.1:0-10620 GCF_033791525.1 Desulfosarcina sp. | reverse complement strand
GCTGAAAGTCTCGCACCAGTTTGCCGCCGGTGACGTTCGCGATCAGATGGCACGCGTGTTTGGCGACATGGTCACCGAAAAGACCAACGGTGAAATCAAGTTCCGCTACTATCCGGCCAAATCGTTGTACAAACCGAAAGAACAGTGGGACGCCCTGCGCAAAGGGGCTCTGGACATGTCGGTATTTCCTTTGGACTATGCCTCCGGCAAGGTGCCGCAGCTTTCCATCACGCTCATGCCGTGCGCGGTCACCAGCGTCACGCAGGGCATGACTTGGCGCAACAAACCCATAGGCAAAAAAGTGGAAGCGCTGATGGAGGATAACGGTGTTAAAAACCTGGTTTGGGCCTGGTTCGACGGCGGGGTCGGCAGTAAAACCCGGCAGATCGTCCTGCCGGCAGATGTCAAAGGCACAAAGCTGAGAGCGGCCGGGAAAAAGTTTGAATTCATGCTGCGCGAGGCCGGGGCGTCGATTACGAGCATGCCGTCATCGGAGACGTACCATGCGCTGTCCACCGGCGTGCTGGACACCATGCTGACATCATCGGCATCTTTCGTCTCTTACCGGCTCTACGAGGTGCTGAGCTACATCAACGTGCCGCGGGACTATTCGATCTGGTACATGGCCGAGAATCTGATCCTTTCCAAAACCACCTGGGAACGCCTGACGCCTGAGCAGCAGAAGATCTTCATGGAGGTGGCCGAGGAGATGAATGCCAACTGGGTCGTCCCCAACTTCAAATCCCTGGTCGACAAGCTGATTGCCGAGTACACCAAAGCCGGCGTCAAGATTCATTACATGACCAAGGCGGAATTCGACCAGTGGCTCGCTTTTGCCCAGCAGACCGCTTGGCCGGAGTATGCGAAAACCGTGGAAGGCGGGCAGGAATATCTCGACCTGGCGCTGGATGCAATGAAATAGGACACGGTTTACAGCGCGACTCTGACGTGCTTCCGCTATCCCCCGTCAAGGGATGCGGAACGGGCGCCGAAAGGCGCGATCCGGGCATTCCACACGCCGCATCGCTTGCGGGACATGAAATGCCCGCTCGATTCTGACCGCCTCGCATTAGACCGGCGGTTGGATCGGTGCCGTTTGGGGTACGTGCATTCTGCCGTGTTGTCTTTGCGCAATTAACGCTTCAACCTCCGGGTGAAAACCATGAAAACAGCATACCAGATCTTCGTCCGCATCACCGACGGACTGACCGTCATCACCGGCTGGGTGGCCGCCTTGTGCCTGGTGGCGGCGGCCCTGATCGTCACCGAGGCGGTTATCGTCCGTAAGTTGCTGGGAATTTCCACCATCTGGCAGATCGAGGCATCGGTGTTCTTGCTGATCTTCACAGTCTTTGTGGGCGCCCCGTTCGTTCAGAAGAATGAACACCACCTGAATGTGGACCTGGTGATCATCCACCTGTCGCCCCGCACCCGTGAGCTCACCCTGATCGTTGTTTCCATCATGTCGTGCATCCTGACCGCTATCCTGGCCTGGTATGCCTGGCCCATGTGGTGGGAGACTGTCATCAATAATGAGCACTCCGAATCGCTGTGGGGGCCGCCCCTCTGGATTCCTTTCCTGTTTCTGCCACTGGGCATGACCATTCTGTTCATGCAATATATCGTTTTCATCGGACGAAAAATCGAGCGACTGCGCAAAGGCGACATCGAAGAGAATGTGCTGCCATCGGAACTTGCCGATGTGAAGATGAAGGATGAAACCGCCCCGTCAAAATGACTTGCGATCCTTTGAACTGAAAGGCAAGGTATGAACGAATACGTACTGGCCATCCTCCTGTTTGGAAGCGCATTTGGCCTGCTCGTCTCTGGGATTCCCATCTGGGCCGGTTTGGCGGGCATATCGGTCATTTTTATTCTGAGTTTCTCGCCCCACCTGATGCCGACCTTGCCCTACGTGCTCCACGGCAGCATGGATAGCTTTGCGCTTCTGGCCATCCCGCTTTTTATTCTGCTGAGTGCACCCATTGCCGCCTCCCACGCCAGCAAGGACCTGTACGAAACCCTTCACAAATGGCTCCACAAGATCCCGGGAGGCCTCGGTATTGCCAATATGGTCGGATGCGGTATTTTCGCAGCCCTGTGCGGGTCGAGCCCCGCGACGGCCGCGGCAATCGGCGGCATCGGCATTCCGGAGATGCGGCGGCGGGGGTACTCGGCGGCGCTGGCCACCGGGCTGATTGCCCATGCCGGAACGTTCGGCATTTTAATCCCGCCGAGCGTGACCATGATCCTCTACGGGGTTGCCACCGAGACATCCATCGGCAAATGCTTTATCGCCGGCGTGATTCCTGGTATTCTGCTTGTGGTGCTCAGCTGCGCATGGCTGGCCATCGTGTTTTTTTACCGCAAGATCGTGCCTGCCAGCCCCGGCTCGACTTATTTTCTGGAAACCGAAGCGGTTGACGAACAATTCTCCTGGGCCGAACGGTTTTTCTCCCTTTTCAAGGTCCTGCCGTTTGTGCTGATCATCGTCGGCATCATGGGGTCGCTGTACGGGGGATGGGCCACCCCGAGTGAAGCCGGCGGCCTGGGTGCAGTGCTGTCCTTGTTTTTCGTGATGACCATCTACAGGATCTGGCGCCCGAAACAACTCTGGCCGATATTTATCAAGGCGCTGAACGAAAGCAGCATGATTCTGATGATCATGGCCGCAGCGCTGGTATTTGCCTGGGTTTCGTCTGACCTGTATGCCACCCAGGCCCTGGGTGAGCTGATATTGCAGCTGCCCCTGGGCAAGTGGGGGATCATCGTGGTGATCAATATCCTGCTGCTCCTCCTGGGCTGTTTCATTCCGCCGGCGGCCGTCATCTTAATGGTGGCGCCTCTGCTGCTGCCGATCATCCAGGGACTCGGATTCGACCCTATCTGGTTTGCCGTTATCATGACTGTCAATCTGGAAATCGGTCTGGTCACCCCCCCGGTGGGTTTGAACCTGTATGTCGTCAAAAATATCGCCCCAGACGTACCCATGTCCCAGGTGCTGCTGGGGGTGACCCCGTTTGTGATCATCGACCTGCTGGTGATCGTCCTGTTGTGCATCTGGCCGGAACTGGCCATTTGGCTGCCGAACAAAATGATCGGATAATCATCATCGGAAAACGCTCCCGGCAAACTGGGCGGGAACTCCCAGCGTTTGACAAGAAGCAGAAAAAAAATTATGACCGCTGCGGAACAGCCCGGATGGAATCGAAATCCGTGCACAGGTCGCGAACTATTTTTGCTGAGGGATCAATTATGAAAGCAACTTCCACAAACCGCTGGCTGGAAACCGTGGCTGCCAAACAAGGTCCCAAAACAGCCATCACGTTTTTGCGCGACGGCCGGGCCGAAACCGAAATGACCTACATGCAGTTGCAGCGCGATGTGAACCGGTTGGCCAACACCCTTCTTGATCTCGGTGTCCAGAAAGGTGACAGGGTCGTTCTCTTCATCCCCAAGTCGCTGATCGCCGTGGTGGCCCATTTCGCCATCCAGGCCATCGGCGCGATGGCCGTGCCCCTGAATCCCGGATTTAAAAAAAATGAGATGACCTATCTGCTCGGCGATACCGCCGCCAAGTTGATCATCGTCGAACCCCAGAAAAAGGCGTTGGTCCGCGGTATCGACCCCGACGCGCAGCTGTTGGAGATAACAACCGCACAACCCTATCAGGACATCGATTTTTTCAGCTCGGAACCGCAAACCGTGCCGGCAGTCGACATCGATCCGGACGATCCGGCCCTGGTGATCTACACCTCCGGAACCACCGGCAACCCAAAAGGCGCGGTGTTGACCCACAGGAATTTGGTTTGCGACGCCCACAACATCATCGGCACCTGGGAGATGACCGCCGGTGATGTGCTGTGTCACGCACTGCCCCTGTTCCATGTGCATGGGTTGTGTTTTGCGTTGCATACGGCCCTGCTCAGCGGCGCCCATGTGCGCATGCTCGACCAGTTCAAACCGGAAACCGTAGTGGCGGAGCTATCCCGCAAGGCTGGTAATGCGGCCTGCTCGGCTTTCATGGCCGTACCAGCCATGTACACCAAGTTAATGGATTTCCTTGGCGACCGACATCTGGATTTCAGCCATATGCGTCTGTTCACCTCCGGCTCGGCACCGCTGCTGGTCAAGGAGTTCGAACGCATCACCACCGTCTTCGGCCGGGAACCAGTCGAACGTGAAGGGATGTCTGAAACCGGCATGAATTTTTCCAATCCCCTGACCGGAAGACGTATTCCCGGATCCATCGGACTGCCCCTGCCGGGGTTGCAGGTGCGTATTGTCGATCAGGCAACACTTGCCGATGTTGCCCAGGGCGAAATCGGTGAGCTGTGGTTGAAAAGTGCAGCCATCACCCAGGGATACTGGCGCAAACCCCGCGAAACTGCCGACACATTCAAGGACGGATGGTTCCGTACCGGGGATCTGGGTAAAATCGACACTGAAGGATATTATTACCTGACCGACCGGATCAAGCACATCATTATCACCGGGGGCGAAAATGTTTCCGCCAAAGAAGTGGAGACGGTCATCAATCGAATCGACGGGGTTGATGAATCCGTCGTCGTGGGCAAGCCTGATGAAAAATGGGGTGAAAAAGTCGTGGCGGCGGTGACTCTCAAACCGGACGCCGACTTGACCGAGGGAGATATCAAAGCCTTTTGCAAAACGGACCTGCACGACTGGAAATGCCCCAAGAAAGTTATTTTCCTGGAAGAAATTCCACGCAATACAATGGGTAAGATACTCAAGGAAGAAGTCAAAAAAATATTTATTGAGTAGGCATGGGCCTTTGCGGCTGACCGTCACGAGGCTCCTTCAAAGCGAACAGCTTGATGGTTATGAATCCCTCAAAGGCGCCGAGATTGAGATCTATCTGATTTTCACCATGCGGTTGATACTATCCCCATCGGCCGTCCAAGCGGCTGAAGGGACCTTCCCTGTTTCCTCATTCCCTGACTGACATTGGTTTTGCCGATGTAGAAAGTATGTGAGCCAAGTCAGTTGCTGAAAACAAATAGCGTATCAATGGGGATGACGCGTCATTGCGCTCAGCAAGTATACCGAGAACTTGACATGCTCAAACGACCCATCAGGAAAAGTGGCTCCGCCTTTTCCACCATCAATAAATCAGTGATCGAATGCCCCAAATAGCGATGACCCACAATAGGATGGAACAGGGTAGCATGATAAGCAGGCCCTTAAAAAACCCATTGACTTGATCGTATTCAAGCAATCGCCCCTCCCGCCGACAATCATTCCTTTGGGTTGGATCCATCCCCACGTCAGGGTCGACAAGTCGAATTTTACGGTTGGGCTGGGTGCTTTCGTCCGGAACACGCTCGCAGTTCTGCTGAGACTCGTTTAGAACCATCATGATACCGTCCTCCCCCAGGGCCTATAACTAATGATTGGATTTGTCTGAATAGGTAAGCATTTGGTGTACCAAAAAAAATTGCACCACTATTTCTATAGGTTATACAATTCTCGGAGAGTTTGGGGGGCAAGCTGAGGGAAAAATCTGGAGGGCCCTGACCAATTTTGCACACTTTCGCCCATGATGGACCATTACCGGTGAGCGGAAAACAGGTCGGCGAAATAGACGCAGCCATCGAGGTAGCCGGGGCCACTATCAAGCATGCTTTGGCTAATTTGCGTTTGGTTCATACCGCTGCCGTTGGCTCAGCGGTTGCCGAGTAAGACCACTTCAATTTGCATTGGGAAGGTTTTAAAAAGTGGAATATAGCGGTTGATTGGAATCCATGACTCAGTCGGCATGGTTAACTAACACGCAGAAAATTGGGTGCAAATGGTAGGCGCGATTGGATTTGAACCAACGACCGCTTTCGTGTCTGGGATACAGGCTAACGATTATTCCAATTCTTTCCTCATGATCGGACGTGTTGGTGAACGTCGCATGACCTCTTTAAACCCAGCACGAATGAATGCTGAAGGTATGCCGGTCCAAGCAAAAGCAGGCGGTATATCTTTATCAGGTTTGGGCTCAACCGGATAACCTTCTACCAATTCTGCGCCCTGCGATTTGGCATATTCACTCGCAGCTCGTAAAAGCTCGGTTGAAACACCTTTTTTTCTATATGCCTTTTCAATAAACAGGCAGGCGACAGACCAGCACGGACGGTCGTCTACTGGCTGAAGCATACGGGACCTTGATAAAGCAGAATAGCGGCTTCTCTGTGCAATGGCACACCAACCGATTGCTTCCGTGTCGTGGTATGCCAAGATACCAGGAACCTCTCCTGAGTCGACAATGGCCTTCATGGCAAGTTTGTTGCCGACTCCTTTTTGTAACTCATACTGTTACCTTGTAAGACGCCAAAGCATGCACCAGCATCCACCGCATGCCCCTCGCTCACCAAATAAAGAAACAAAGTCGTCCCATTAGTCTATAGTGAGAGGTTTCAACGATAATTCCATGGGCAGGTGCCGGTCGTTGACGTAACTCATCGGCGTGCGCTTTATTTGCGATCCGCGGCAAGAGGTGGTTCTGTCATATTACCGATGAGTTTCTTAGGTTCGGGCCAAGCCCCGGAATAATTAAGATGCGAGCCTGTCTTCCCTCAACTGTGTCGATTTACCGCACCGGTCGATTCTCAATCGATAGAATATAGCGCCACTCGGTCTCGGAGACCGGCATGCTCGAGAGTCGATTCCCCTTGCGCACCAGCGGCATGTTTTCAAGTGCCGCATGTGGCTTTAGTTCGGCCAGGGGGATGACTCGCTTCGTGTGGCGGATGTATTTGACGTCGACCATATACCAGCGCGGTTTGTCCGGATTGCTTTTCTCGTCGAAATACTTGCTCTTGGGGTCAAAGGCCGTATGGTCCGGGTAGCCTTCGCGCAAGACTTCCATCAGCCCGACTATCCCCGGCACATGGCAGTTGGAGTGATAAAAGAAGGCGCGATCGCCTACCTTTATCTGATCGCGCATCATGTTGCGTGCCTGGTAATTGCGCACCCCGTCCCAGTGTTCCGTCTGGTCTGGCATTGTTTTCAGATCGTCGATGCTGAACGCCGACGGTTCGGATTTCATCAGCCAATAGTTCAATTGAATCGCTCCTTTGGGAGACCTGAAACAGAAAAAATGCAGGGTTAGGTCTTTACATTTGGCACAATGTCATATCGAAAAAATTAAGCGCCAGGTTTTCTAATTTAACATCCCTGGATCTCAGGTTCTCCCCCCCCTTAATTCCAGGCCAATTGGCTACGTATGTGCCAATAACTTTCGGCGGGTTCCACCAACGCATCCAACATCTCTGCCAATGAATCGTTCCATTTTATCTTCAATGCTTGCAGGTTGGATTTCAGATGATCGACGCATGCGGCACCACTCAAGACCACATTAACAAACGGCCGATTAATAACCGCTGCCAGGGCAATTTTGTTGTATCTCCTATAATTACAAAATTTTAATTTGTCCCGACCCCAAGCCTCTCCCAAACCTTCTCACTCATAATTTTAGACAGCGAACGCCCAGCGTCATGGGCGGAACGGTCCTCGCCGTCCCTTGAACGCTGATGTTCTGCACCTTATCGCGTCCAGTTTACGGAAAGTTTGCGGTTGGAGTGAACGCAATCACGCAAATACAGATTGATTAAATTTTGATATGGAACTCCGGTTTCCTCAGCTAAATTTTTAAAATAATCAATGACATCAACACCTATTCGGATAGTCACCTGTTTTTTTAAATGTTTAGCATAAGGATTTCTGCGTCCTTTCATTTTATCTAAATCATATTCTTTTCTCATAATGTCCCCCTAAAATAAACGTCTTGCTCCTTTTTAGTTGCTTTTCTTGCTGGAATCATCCGAATCTTAGATTCATCGCTTCGATAGCAGTGGCAAACAACTAAAACGTTAAGGCTCAGTTTGGGTATATATGAAACTACAGATGTATCATTGCCTTGCGCTAAGTCTTGGATGAACAATAGCGCTACGCTTTGACCTAAGAGTTGGAATTCTTTTCTCAGTATCAGCAAGACAGTCTCCGAAAATGGTTTCGAATGCCAGTTTGACTTTTTCACGGAATGACATGGCGGTTAACTGCTTTAAGGCCCCTTTAGTTCTTTCTCTTGTAAATCCAGTTAATGATTCAGCATATAGCATGTTATTGATTTGTTCGTCTGTTAGCAATCTATCACTGTCTACTGAGTTTACAATGTGTTCTACACAATTCCAGAGTAACAAAAACTGTAAGACAGGGGCAGACTGTGTAAGTGCAGCTGCATAGTATGGCAGAGCATTTTGAAGAACGCCTTCCTCCTCACTATTTGATGATAGCCACTCACTTGCACAATGAAACTCTTCATTCTCAACGTGTAGATACTCAACGCTTACATTTGTATTACGATCAACCTGACGCATAACATCTGTAAAATAAATTGACAGATTGTTTTTGTTTGTAACGGATCCAATAGTTGGTTGGTGGTATGGCAAATAACGTCTTACTTCATATTGACGCTCCTCGCCAATTATCTCTTCAGGTGATTCCAGCACATCGATACCAACCAATGCCTCATCTTCGAAGTGAGGTAGCCACCCATGTTCCGACTCTGCGATATTCAATATTCGAAGATCACCGGTTGCCCGCAAAGAAATACGAAGTGCTAAAGAAACGAGCGAGGTAACTCTTGGGGAAAAGTTCTTGCCTCTGTATAAGCGTCGACCTCGGATGCGGCAATGAGTAGGCCGTAAACCCGTATTTTAGGTTTACCTGCGATAGGTTTGTCTGCATTTTGAAATACTTTAAATGTAACATGAGGGGCGCGGCCTTCGCTTACAAGGCGAACATCAACACCATATAGAACTCGCAGGTCGTGCCAAAAACTAACATTTCTGGTAAACCCACCCGAAGACAATACGTTTAGGTTTATATCCTCAATATAGCTTTCGGCATAGACCCATGGCACTTTTAACACCTCTCATTGATAATATGCTATGTGCACATAACGGCCGGGGTGACCGGCGATTTTGCCTTGAAAACAGGCACGCGGTGATTGGTTATTGGGGCAAAATTGCTGGTCGACTCCGTGGTTATCGGGCGTAGTGCAGCGGAGCCCGGTAACCACGGAGTCGACCGGGAACCTGGCACCCAGGCGTTGATCAGGCGGAGCGCAGCCTCATCAACGCCTGGGTTGACAGGTGCACGGGCGCTTTTTCCGCACATCCTTCTCAAACCCAATGTTCTGTTTCTTTTCTATGACCGGGGTGTCAAGGAACCATTCAAATACTTATGCACAAGACTGGAAATAAGTGTTTGATATGGTATACCTTCTTCAATGGCCTTTATCTGAATTTGATGATAATCCTTTTGAGAAAGTCGAAGATTTATACGTTTATCTTTTTTTAAAGTATTTCGAGCTGCCTCTATTGCTTTTTTTCTTTCTTGGTCAAAATTTTTAACAGGTTGCCACTCGTCCCGCTCGATTGATTCCATCAAGTCTTTCTCTTCCTGATCGATTGGCTTAAATGCCTTTTTATTGATTTTATTCATTATTCCCCCTTCAAACCGTATTTTTTTGTGTATTTCCGGCTCGGAAAAGCTGTTTTTAAAAAGATTTCATCATCATCTTCCACGTAAGGTACAATGATGGCATAGTTGTCGACTTCTAAAACATACATCTTTTGATTGGGATACCCTGGATTTTCCTCGATTCCAATAACCCGGTCAGATTCAATTAAATAAGCTATTTCCTCAAAGGATATCCCGCGTTCACGTTTTAAAATTTCGTTTTTTTCAGAATTCCAATTCAAATATTTCATGCGATAAATATATGCCGATGTCTGCCTTTTGTCAACCCATTCTGGATGGATTGGGTTGGAAACAGAACTTTGAAAATAACCGGTATCACCCGGTTCATTTTCGTTGTTGTGATTTATTTTGCAGTTGTTAAGGTGCGCACCCTTTTCTTCTTTAGGCTTTAGTCAGAAGATAAATCTCAATTGTATCTCTGAGGATAATGGGAGAATGGTCAGATAAGCCAGGCTGCAATTGATTCAATTTTTCAATGATACGATTTGCATCCCCAGGAGCAATCGTTGCACGGTCAAAAACATAGCTGCACAGGTCTGTTTTATCTTCAAACATAGCAATGGCATTGAAGGTGTCTTCATTCTCCAGAGCAAAGGCACTATCCATTAAGCTACGATAAGCGTTTTGTATTTTCTGAGTTTCATCATCAAAAAGATGGAAAAATTGTTGAAACTCTCCTTTTATTGATGGTTCGATAATAACAAGTTTTCCATCATTTTTTAGAACCCTGCCTGCTTCTTTTAGAGCCAGAGTGCTGTTTTGGTGATGCAGTGAAAGTGTAAAAAGAACAAGATCAAATCGGGAACCACTAAACGCCAAGGATTCGCCGCTACCGACCCTGAAATCCACATTGTCGTGTGTCTGACTGGCGTCACTGATGGCTTTTGTATCCGGATCGATACCAATGTACTGCTCTGTATCATTTGCCAGAAGTGAAGATAGTTTACCTCCGCCACAACCGATTTCGAGAACTATCTTATGCTTGAAGTCAGTTTGTTTTTTAATCATTTTGCTAATCATTTGTTCAATGTCATATTCCATATCTGCTCTTTAAAGCTGTACGAT
>NZ_JASJGN010000474.1:0-8782 GCF_033791525.1 Desulfosarcina sp. | reverse complement strand
ACTGAAACGATACCCAGGCGCGCCAGGAAGGTAAGCACCAGCGGCAGCTCGAACACCAGTCCGAAAGCCAGAAGCAGCTTGGCGGAAAAACTCAGATACTCCTTCATGGAGGGCATGGGGCGGATGGTTTCCGTGGCAAATCCCAAAAAGAATTGAAACCCGAATGGAAAGACGACGAAATAGCCGAACAGGGCGCCCCCAATAAAGAAAAGCGACGAGAGCAAAACGATTGGAATCATCAACCGCTTTTCCTGGTCATAGAGGCCCGGCGCAACGAACATCCAGAATTGGTAGATGATCACCGGCGAGGCTATCATGAGCCCAGAGAGAAAGGAAACTTTGAGAAAGGTAAAAAAGGCCTCGGGCAATGCGGTGTAGATCAGGGTTTCCCCCTGTTTCATAACTGAAATCAGGGGATGGGCGAGAATCTGAAAAAGCTTTTCCTTGAATCCGTAGGATAGCGCGAATCCGATGCCAACAGCGACAAAGCAGGTAATCAAGCGTTTGCGCAGCTCTTCCAGGTGAGCAGTAAATGGAATTTTGTCTTGTGTATCCGTTTCCTGATCGGCCACGACCGTTACCCCTTGCGCGTTTCAGAATCCTGGTCGGAACCGGTGCCAGGCATATCGCCGTCGGCTGGAGTACCCTCATCGGAATCTGAAGCATCCGTGTCCCGGCGGTCAAACGCCGCCTTCAACTTGTCCATGGCATCGCCGTCACGGCCTTCCGGATTGTCGGCTTCAGACGTTTCACTGGGCATGGCAGACTCGGCAGGTTGTTCATCCGTGTCGCGGGAGTCCCCCTGTGTTTCTTTTTGATCCTTCCTGCCAAGGTCGTCGAAGGCGGTTTTCACCTCTTTGAGTTCCGTATCGATCTGCATGCTCTCTTTCAGATCGCTGGTCGCCTTTTTGAATTCCCCCATGGCCTTTCCTAAGGACTTGGCCAGATCCGGCAGCTTCTTCGGCCCGATGACGATCAGGGCTACCGCCAGAATCAGGATCATTTCCGGCATTCCGATACCGAACATGAACGCCTCCTTTACTGCGCTTGAAGTGCATGCTTGCTGAAATTGGCAACATTACTGGTTTTGGCAGGGGGTGTCAAGACAAGAGCCCGGCGTTATTCCGCGAAATCAGAGGCAAAATCAATTCGCGCTGACACTCGACTTATGGAATCTCGGGCGCCAACACCAACAGGTAAAACGACCCTTTATGCTGCATGTGGCCGGCCGCAATCTCCGCGTAGGGTCCGTTGCCCCAGAAGATGTCCACCCGTCCCGGCCCCCGAATGGCCCCACCGGTGTCCTGGTTCAGGGCAAAGGCGGAAAAATCCATCCACCGGTCGATGCGGCCGTTGCCGTCCACCACCGGGATCTTGGTTTGCAGGAAGGCCGGCGCGGCCATGGGAAACACCCGGCGATCCACGGCAACGGAGCGCCCCGGCGTCAGGTCCACGCCGATGGCGCCGATGGGGCCGGATGTTTCGGTTTTGAAAAAAACGTAGCTGGGGTTGTGGTTGAGCACCGCGTCCATCTCGGCGGGATGGGCTTGCAGATAGGCCTTGAGTCGCTGCATGGACATCTCCTCGGCCGGGATCTTGCCCTGGTCGATGAGCAGCCGGCCGATGCTGCGGTATGGTTGGCCGTTGGAGCCGTGGTAGTGCACCCGAATAAAAGAACCGTTGGTCAGGTAGATCCGCCCCGAGCCTTGAATCTGGAGAAAAAAAAGGTCGATGCGGTCATCCACCCAGGCGATGGGCGGTGCTTTTTGAACAAAGCCCTTGTCCGCCTCGATTGCCTGCCGATCCGGGTAGGGCACCACGGTATTGCCCTGGAGTCGGCCGACGATTCGCTTTCCTTTGAGGTCCTTCGAAAATGGAGAAAGGTCGATAGCCATCAGATCCCCGGGCATGGCGTGCACCGGATAGCGGTAGCGGTCGTCGGGGGTCAGGCTTCCTTTGAGGTGAGGTTCATAGTAGCCGGTAAAAAGCACCTTCCCGCTCTCCGGCCCCCCGCTCGATTGATAAACGCGGTAGCGGTCGGCAATAAAACGGTTCACCGCCGCCGGGCCGGGCCTTGTTTCCACGAAATCCCGCAGTGTTTCCAGCGACCGAATCAGATGAAGGGTGCTGTAGGCGTCCGCTCCGAAGCGGAAGGATCGCTCGGCAGGCACCCGGTTGAGATATTCCAAACTTTTGCCGATGCCGTAGGAAAGGTTGTCCAGAAACAGGTCGTCTGAAAAATCCGGATAATCCTGCTCGGCCAGCCGAACCAGTGCTGCCGCAGGCTTGGCGGGGGGCTGGGGAAAAAAGGCGCACCCCGCAGCCATTAAAAAAACCATGCCAAGGGTGAATCGCTTAACGGCGGAATAGAATGGGTCTGTTTTTTTCATGGGGTGGCGTTTTCTCGGACAAAGGAGCCACTCTTTCCACCGGTTTTTTCGAGCAGGCAGACGTCGGTGATGGTCATGGCTTTGTCGACGGCTTTGCACATGTCGTAAAGGGTGAGCGCCGCTACGGAAACGGCGGTGAGCGCCTCCATTTCAACCCCCGTCTGGTCGAAAATCCGCGCCGTTCCTTCGATGCGGATGGAATGGCTGGCGGCATCGGAAAAAAAATCCACCTGTACATGGGTCAGGTTCAAGGGATGGCACATGGGGATCAGGTCAGCGGTCTTTTTAGCCGCCATTACCCCGGCAATGCGAGCCGTCTCCAAAACATTGCCCTTGGACACCGTGCCGGCAGCAATCCGCTGGAATGTCTCAGCAGACATATGGACCATCGCCTGCGCCACAGCGGTCCGCTGGGATGGTTTTTTTTGAGTCACGTCCACCATGCGCACGCGGCCCTTGTCATCGATGTGGGTCAGTTCGGACATGTCTCCCTCCCGGTAGTGGGGTAGAAATCAGGCAAAAAACTCGGTCTTGGCAGTAACCGTTGTTTTTATGGCGTTAAGGGTGTCGGTCAGGGCATCGATGACATTCTCCCGGATGTCCCCGGCCACCACCAGCAGCATCACGTCGTCCCCGATGGAAAGGTCCGCATCGGCGGCAATCTCCACCTGGATATCCACGATACCCGAACGAGATCTGTGTTCGTCAATCACCTTGGCCAGCCGTTTCTGATCCACGGCCACCCGCAGACCCGTCACCTTCCGTCCATCCCGGGATGTCCCCCGAACCACGCCGTTGTGGCACAGAATCATGCCCACCCGGTCGTACGCCGGGTGGGTTTTAATTTTTGAAATCAATTGGTCCGCATTCATTTTCACGTTCACTCCTCAGCGATTCTGCTTATGAAGGGTTTCCGCCCGCACCAGATCGGCGGGGGTGTTGACATTGAAAAAGGAGACCAATTCAGGGTCCACCGTCCTCAGGTCGGCCTCGTCAACCGTTTTTACCCGTACCTTTCGAAACAACCCCTGGATCTTCAACAGATCCCGCTCCAGCTGCCACACCATGGCCGGCAGGCAGTTTTTTTTATACACGGCAAACATCGGCTCGTAGCCGGCCGATGTGGATGGAATGATGATATCCGCTTTGGGCGTGACCGTGTCCAGCAATCGCTGAATCAACGCGCCCTTGATAAACGGCGTATCGCAGGCGGCAAAAAAAGCGTGTTCATGGGCAGCAGCAAACAGGCCAGCATGAAGTCCGTTGAGCGAACTGCGCACCGAATAGTGGTCGGTAACAATCAGAGCATCGACATCCATGTAACCCGCCGGGTCGTTTGTCACCAGAACGATCTGCTGGAAAAGCCGATGATAGACATCCAGGAGGCGATCCACGATTCGTTTCCCGCCGATTCGGATGAAGGCCTTGTTCTGTCCGTCAAACCGTTTGTTTAATCCGCCGGCGAGAATCACGCCGGTGCAGGGAAACGCCATAAAAGGACTCCGGCAGAAATGTGTTCAGTAGACCGCACGGTTCTTATAACGACACTCGCTTTCGCGCTTGAACATAGAAAAAAGCCTTTTTAAATGCAAGGATATTCACTTGCCATGGTGTGGACCATGGGTTAGATAAGGTCCATTCAGAAACGGCATCTTATCGCCGAGGCCAGTGTGCTTTCCGATTTGGGCCTGAACCCTAATCTGCCCTTTTTGGATGGATCCTGAAACGTTGAGCTTGCATCCGAGACAGCGGGGTACTTTAAATGGATCGCACCCTTCTTGTGGTGTGTAGATCGGCAATCTTTAAAACAAGGCAGGTATAACGTATGGGCGTAAACCAGCATCGACACGCGGCACCGGCATCGGTCGGCGTGGGCATCCTGTCGGTATCCACCACCCGAACGATCGAGAACGACGAGAGCGGCCAATGGATTGCCCGGCGAGCCAAAAAAGAGGGGCACGACGTCCGGTTCCACCAGGTGGTCACCGACGACATCACCGCCATCCGCGAAGCCGCGTTAAAGGCCATCCGCAACCACGGCCTTCAGGCCCTGCTGATCACCGGCGGCACCGGCATCACGCCCACAGATGTCACCATCGAAGCCATCAAACCCCTGTTTTCCAAGGAGATGACCGCATTCGGGGCCATCTTCGCCCAGCTCAGCTACGAAGAGATCGATTCCGCTGCAATCCTCTCCCGCGCAGCAGCCGGCGTTGTCGGCGGCACCGTGGTCTTTTGCATGCCCGGTAGTAAAAAAGCCTGTCAACTGGCCTGCAAGGCGCTGATTTTTCCCGAGCTGGGGCATGTGGTGGCCCATATTAAGTAGAAGCTGTCTCAAAAATGTCTTCTGGCGCAATCTCTGCGTTGGCGCCTCGTTCCAAGTCCTCGACATACCTCCTGTATCAAGACAACGACGAAACGAACACCGTTGGTTTGAGGGTGAAAATGGCCGATACAAAAAAAACCGTACAACCGTCGCTGACAGTCAGAGCGCTGCAGACAGCCGTGGACGAGTGGATCAAAACCTACGGCGTGCGTTACTTTGCCGAAATGACCAACCTGGCCGTGCTCATGGAAGAAGTAGGCGAGCTGGCCCGGATCATTTCCCGGACCTATGGAGAGCAAAGCTTCAAGGGAAAAGAGACCGCAACCGATCTTGGCGACGAACTGGCCGACGTGCTCTTCGTTCTCGTCTGCATCGCCAACCAGACCGGTGTGGATCTGGAAGCTGCTATTTCCAAAAACCTGCAAAAGAAAACGGCTCGGGACAAGCACCGCCATCGAAACAACCCCAAGTTGACCTCTTAACTATAATCCTTGGCCTGCTGCCATTTCCCAGATCGTTTTTCGTTGCATGGCCGTGAGCGGACAAAAGGGCGAGTTGTCGTAGGTCGTGTCCCGGTTTTCCACCACCAGAACCATGGCCTCCGAGCTGAGCGTGTGCGTGTGCCAGACCGCTTTTTTGACATTATAGATCGTACGGGGCGCCATGGGCTGCGCATGGATGACTGCGATGGAATGGTCATCGCCTTCACCCACAAACAGGATGCACCGGCCCCGCAGCAACACGAACACCTCATCCGTCTCGTTGTGGCGCTGCATGGCCGTTATGTTTTCCGGCCGCAAGTCGTCGTTGAAATTCAGGATGGCCACCCGCCAGGCACCAAAATCAACCAGCGGGCGATAACCCGCATCAGCATGGGTACGGACGTCCAGAAGGGTTTCAGGGATGGTCATGGCCGGCACCTTTACTCTTTGGGGGGAAGCGTCTGGGCATAATTGCACGCGCCTTTTTCAGCCTAACGGTCCAGGCCTCGTCGGTTTCAATGCCATTCGGCGCAACCATCACCCAGCCTTTCATGGGCCGCCCCGTAGTAGCGTTTCATCATCAGTCATCACCAACCTCCGCTGCATTAAAAAGACCACGGTTAAGCGATGCGGCCAATGATTGGTCGCATTTCAACGGCCGGTTGTCCAGGCTCAAGGCAGGCACCGCACCCATGAGGGCGTTGGTGAGTAGAACCATGTCAGCACCCAGGACCGCATCGGGGTGGATCGGGTGATCCTCAATCGAGAATCCCAGATCACGCAAACGCCGGGAAACCTCGTCCTGCATCACTCCTGGCAGCACGTGGGAAGACCGGGGGCGAATTACCGTCTTGCCCGACACCACCAGGATACTGGCTGAATTGGTTTCGGAAATCGTGCCTTCCGGGTTGAGCACAACCGCCTCGTCGGCACCCTTCTCCCGGGCCCAGGCACCCGCCTGATGGTAGTATAAATAGTTCAGGGTCTTATGGTCTGCCAGCGGGGACAGTCGCCGGTGCGGATAGGTTGCCAGCTTCAACCCGGCTACCCCCAGGGCTGTCAAGCGGTGGGTGTAGGGCCGGGTGGTCACCAGCAGGGTGCCATTATTTCGGGCGCGGCTTGCATCACCCCGAGTGGCCAGGATCTTGAGCGCTGCCGACGCATCGTTCAAACCGTTTTTCTCGACGACCTGAGCGATGATCGATTCCCAGGTCAGGTCGGGCGGTGTAAGGCCAAACAAGGTCACCCAGGCCCGGTTGAATCGATGCAGGTGGGCCTGCAGGCGGCAGGCATTCCCTTTTTCCACGCGGATCGTCTCGAAAAATCCAAATCCGTATTGCAGCCCCAGGTCGGATACAGGCACGGCCGCTTGTCCCTGGCGGATTAACCGGCCATCCTGCCACACCCAGTGACCTGAACCGGTTTTTGCCGCCGGTCCATTACCCGCTTGTTTAAACACCGACATCAGCGTCTGTCCCTTGTGAAGGGTCTCTTCATACTCGTCCTCGGGGTCCGAGTCATGGACAATGCCGCCCCCCACGGAAAAAACAAGGCGCTCGCCGATAATGGTGGCCGTGCGGATGGCGATGGACAGGTCCATGGTGTCGTGAAAGCTGATATACCCGATGGATCCGGTGTAAACATGGCGGCGAAGGGATTCCAGCTCGTCGATGATCTCCATGGAACGGATCTTGGGGCATCCGGTAATGGAGCCGCCGGGGAAGGTGGCCCGGATCAGGTCCGCGGAACCCTTTCCTTCGGCCAGGGTTCCCTCGACGACGGAAACCAGGTGGTAGACGTTCTGGTAGGCCTCCAGACGCTTGTGCTGGGCCACGACCACCGACCCCGCGGCACACACCTTGCCGATGTCGTTGCGCAGCAGATCCACGATCATGGAGAGCTCGGCATCATCCTTAGGGCTGCGGGTCAGCGCGAACTTCATCTCCCGGTCTTCCTCGGGCGTCTCACCCCGTGGCCGGGTGCCTTTGATGGGGCGGGTCTCAATCCAACTGCCGTTGCGAAGCAGAAACCGCTCCGGAGAGGTGGAGACGATCTGATGGTCTCCCGCATTGACGTATGCGAAAAACGGAGCGGGGTTCATCTGATAGAGGGCTTTGAAAAGGCTGTAGCTGTCGCCCTTAAAGCCCACTTCAAACCGCTGGGACAGATTCACCTGATAGACGTCACCGGCAGCAATGTATTCCCTGATCCGCTTAACCGAGGAGATGTAATCGGAGCGGGTGAAATTGGACTTCAATGACTGACCGGTTCCTGAGAACGCGGCGGGCGGCAAAGGCGGCGAACTCAACGCGTGCATGAAACTTTCTATGGCCGCGTTTGCCGCTTTACTCTCCTGGCCCTGGCGCAGCGGTGCATGAACCTCGGTCGACCCGCTGGCCTTGTCGTGCACCACAATCAGTGACGGGGCAAAAAAGCAAAGCTGGGGAAGCTTTAGGTCATCGAGGGTGGTTCGGGGCAGGACTTCCAGGCCGTCTTTCAAGTCATAGGCCAGATATCCGAAGAGGCCGGCGGCAACGGGCCCCGTTGTATCGCCAACGTTCAGACGGCAGCAGGCCAGAACCGATTCAAGACAATCCAGCGGTGCTTGTGGCGCCACATGGGTTGTCCCGTCAATGACGACCGTCGTTTCATCAGGCCGGCCGGTTAGCGTGAGCCAGGGATGAACGCCCAGGATGTGGTAGCGGGCGCAGTCCAGTTCCCCGCCACTGAGCAGCACCACGGTACCGGGTTCGTGGACGAAACGGGCCGCCATCTCCGCGAAGGGTTCCTCCAGGCGAAACGTTTTCGTCCTTACCCCTGTGATGCGGGGCAAATAGGTGTTGAAGGGTTTCAACAGGCCGCAGGCGTTCACAGGTTCAGTGTTGAACGTTCTGGTTTTTGTTTTCATTCGTTGACCTTGTTCGTGGGCTACCAAGCTCTTGATGACTTCGCCAATCGCAACGCGAAAAACTCCGACATGTCACCATTCACCGAAGCATCGTTTACCGTTAATGGCTATTTTGGCTGAAGTTTTCGGTGCACACTGAACCTCTGAACCCTGAACCTTTGAATCCGTAGACGACTGCGGGGTTGGCTGCCCGAGGTGGTTCCTCTGTCGCCAGATCGCTTTTCAGCGGGCCCAGCCGCAGGAAGTTCTCAATCAGGATGAACCCGTGTTGTGTTAAAAAGCTCTCCGGGTGAAATTGAACACCGTGAAGGGGAAACCGGCTGTGGGACAATCCCATAATCGTGCCATTTCCAGTGCGGGCGGTAATCACGAGATGCTTTTCCAAGGTGGTTGCCGCGAGCTGCACCGCCAGCGAGTGGTAGCGTGCCGCGGTGAACGGGGAGGGCACTTGTGAAAAAATCATCTCCTGGTGATGATACACCAGGCTGGTTTTGCCATGCATGGGTGCCGGGGAGCGGACCGTACGGCCGCCGAACACCTCGTTGATGCACTGCATACCAAGGCACACCCCCAGGACCGGTCTTTGCCCGCAAAAATGACGAATGATCTCCATGGACACACCGGCATGGGCCGGATCCCTTGGCCCGGGGCTCACCAGGACATAGGCAGGATCAAG
>NZ_JASJGN010000473.1:0-5046 GCF_033791525.1 Desulfosarcina sp. | reverse complement strand
TTTTTCCCCCTTTACGGCAATCCTCACCCGGGAGCCGGGATCCATGCTCGCCACCATCTCTTCCAGTTTGGCGGGCGTTTCCTCAATCAGTGGCGGATAGGCCATGTCCCACCAGAAGCCCGGGCGAAAAAGCGTGAACGCGACCACAATCAGCGCGACAGTTTCCCAGATTCTGCTTTTGGTCAGGAAAAAACCCTGGGTGGCCGCCGCAAATGCCAGCATGGCCGCAACGGCGGCAACAATGACGATCAACAGATGCAGCCAGTTGGCCACACCGATCATCAGCAGCTGGGTGTTGAAAATAAACATAAAGGGCAGTACGGCCGTACGGATATCGTAGGTAAATCCCTGGATGCCCGTACGGATCGGATCACCCCCGGATATACCCGCGGCCGCAAAAGCGGCCAACCCCACCGGTGGCGTGTCATCGGCCAGGATGCCGAAATAGAAGACAAACAGGTGCACAGCAATCAGTGGTACGATCAGGCCGTTCTGGGCACCCAAGTCCACAATCACCGGCGCCATCAGGGTGGAGACGACGATGTAGTTGGCCGTGGTGGGCAGCCCCATGCCCAGGATAAGGCTGATCACGGCGGTAAAGAGCAGGATCAGTATCAGGTTGCCGCCGGAGATAAACTCGACGAATTCGGTCATGACCAGCCCGATGCCGGTCAGGGTCACCGTGCCGACGACGATGCCGGCAGCCGCGGTGGCCACACCGATGCCGATCATATTGCGGGCACCGTTGACGAACCCGGTGATCATGTCGTTAAATCCCGTCTTGAAGGCGAATTCATCCCCCGTCATCTTACGGAAGACACCTTTGAGGGGCCGCTGGGTCAGCACCATAAAGATCAGCAGCATGGTGGCCCAGTATGCCGATAGTGCCGGTGACAGCCGCTCCACCACCAGGCACCACATCAGCACCACGATGGGCAGCAGAAAGTAATACCCGGCCTGGGCCGTGGGTCCCAATTCCGGTAGCGTTAGGATCTCTTTGCTGGTGTCCAGCTCCGGCACCCGGCAGGCGAATTTGAGCAGCAGGAGGTAGGCGACCAGCAGAAGGACGCAGACAATGTAGATCGTGGCCTTGCCGGCAACGACCTTAATCCAGCCCAACCCGTAATAGGTGACGCCGCCCATGATGATCATGAACAGAAAGGTCATCACAAAAGCGAGGATTTTCTGCTGAAAGGTCTTGGTCACGGGCTTTTCCATGCCCTTGAGACCCATTTTACAGGCCTCCAGGTGGACAATGTACACCAGCGCCACATATGAAATGATGGCCGGCAGAAAGGCGTGCTTGATAACCTCCACATAGGAGATGCCCACGTACTCCACCATCAGAAAGGCCGCGGCTCCCATGACCGGCGGCATCAACTGGCCGTTGGTGGAGCAGGCCACCTCCACCGCACCGGCCTTTTCCGCGGAGAAACCGACTTTTTTCATCAGCGGGATGGTAAAGGTTCCCGTGGTGACCACGTTGGCGATCGACGATCCGGAAACCAGCCCGGTCAGACCGGATGAGATCACGGCTGCCTTGGCCGGCCCGCCGCGAAGATGGCCCAGCCCGGCAAAAGCGGTGCGAATAAAGTAGTTGCCGGCACCGGCCGACTCCAGCAGGGCGCCGAAGAGCACGAACATGAATACCATACCCGTGGAAACGCCCAAGGCCACACCGTAAACGCCCTCTGTGGTCAGCCAGTAGTGGGTCATCCCCTTGACCAAGCTGGCACCTTTGTGGGCAATCACATCAGGCATATGCGACCCGGCAAACGTGTAGAAGATAAAGACGGCAGCCACCAACATCAATGGCGGTCCCAGCGCGCGACGGGTGGCTTCCAGCAGCGTGATCAGACCAACGGCGGCCACCACCAGATCCAATTGTGTCGGGTTTCCCGGACGCTCGGACAGTTCAGCGTAAAACCAGAAGAGATAAGACGCGCAGAATGCGGCCACCAGCGCGATCACCCAATCCTGCACCGGTATGTAGTCTCGCGGTGAGGACTTGAATGTGGGATACGCGGTATAGGACAGAAAAACAGCAAAGGCGAGGTGAATGGCCCTGGCTTCGGTATCATTGAGAACAAAGATATTGAAGAGAAACGGCAGGGGCGAAGCGTACCACAACTGGAAAAGCGTCCATAGCAGGGGCACATAGAACAGGATTTTCTTGGGAATCACGCCGGTGGGATTGCGGGCGCCTGACTCGGTTTCTGCAACCAATGCATTAGGATCGATAGATGACGCCGTTTTGCTTTTCGGTTCGGCCATGGTAACGATTCCTCCTTGTGGAGCAATGGGTATTCGCTATTGCTGGGATTTTCTGCCTGAAGATAGGAACGAGCAACCAACGCTGCACCTGCGCAGAACACCTCGCTGCATAATAAATATTTAAAAAGAGCTGTGTGCGCAGCCGAAAAAGGGCTGCGCACAAATCAGGATAGAGCTATTTCAACAGGCCAACCTCTTTGTAGTATTTGACGGCACCGTCGTGCAGGGGTGCGGAAAGACCGTCTTTGATCATCTCTTCTTTTTTCAGATTGGCAAATGCCGGATGGAGCTTCTTGAAATCGTTAAAATTATCAAAAACCGCTTTGACGATCTCGTAGATCACCTTTTCGTCGACCTTGCTAGAAGAGACGAAAGTCGCCCCCACACCAAAGGTGAAGGTCTCGGTGTCGGTTCCGCGATACATGCCGCCGGGGATGGCGGCTGTGCGGTAGTAATCATTTTCGGCGACCAGTTTCTCGACTACCGGACCGGTCACGCTGACGATGACGGCATCGCAGGAGGTGGTGGCCTCTTTGATCGATCCGTTGGGATGACCGACGGTGTAGATCATGGCATCGATTTTATTGTCGCACAGGGCACTGGACTGCTCGGCCGCTTTCAGCTCGGAGGCCAGCTTGAAGTCCTTCTTGGTCCAGCCCAAGGCCCCCATGAGGACTTCCACCGTGCCGCGCTGACCCGATCCGGGGTTGCCGATATTGACGCGTTTGCCCTTCAGATCCATGAAGTCCTTGACTCCGGAATCTTTGCGGGCCACGACCGTAAAGGGTTCAGGGTGGACGGAGAAAACCGCCCGCAGGTCCTTGTTGGGACCGGCGTCCTTGAACTTGCTGGTGCCGTGATAGGCGTGGTACTGCCAGTCGGATTGGGCCACACCCATGTCCAGCTCGCCGTTTCTGATGGCGTTAAGGTTATACACCGAACCGCCGGTGCTCTCCACCGAGGCGCGGATGCCATGCTCTTTTCTGCCCTTGTTGACCAGACGCGCAATTGCGCCGCCCGTGGGATAGTACACGCCGGTTACGCCACCGGTGCCGATGGTGACGAACGTAGTTTCCGCCTGTGCCGGTGCAGGACCGAAGCCAACCATGAGTGACAGGCCAAAAAACAGTGCAGTGACAATGAGTAATGATCTTTTCATCCGAACCTCCTTTGATTGGGTCAATAGTAGTGACCGGTTTTAAAAATTGGGTAGGTATTGACGCTTTTGTTTTTATCCTCCTCCGCAGGGCTGTTATTAAGCAGGTCCTCGATGCCATTCGAGAACTTATAACGCTGTAACGAGAAGCGGTAGGCACCGCCAGCATGGGTTATTAGGGTGGGTCTGCAAATTCACTTCAGCAAATAGAAGGCGCACGTGTCGCTGGACGAGACCTGAGCAAAGTCTCTACCACCTGCATTTTAAGGCACAATATGAAGCTCTAACAAATATAGATGCGTTGAATAATTCCGCTTATAACGGTATTCGTAAAGAAAAATCGAACTGGTGTAACCTGATCAAGAGATGGAGGGATTATAATTGAATTTGAAGAATTCATCAACCTTGAAAATAAATCCTACCATTTCCGGGGGTGGGTGCGCTTTTCAAAAATTGGTCCCAACCGCAATTCCGGTTGCTCGGATCCAGCCGTATAGAAAGACTATCAGAGGCGACGACGGATGACCCAAAAGCCCACCGACATGCCGGCAGAACCCCGGGTCAGCGTGATCCTGCCCACCTACAACCGCGGGTGGATCATCGATCGAGCCGTCGAATCGGTGCTCGATCAGGATTATGCCGATCTCGAACTGATTGTCGTCGATGACGGTTCCACTGACAACACCAGCGGCCTGCTTTCGACGTTCAAGGATCGCATCACCGTCATCCGGCAGGCCAACCGTGGGGTCAGCGCAGCCAGAAACGCCGGTATCCGGGCGGCCACCGGACAATTGATCGCCCTGCTCGACTCGGACGATACCTGGCTGCCGGGAAAAGTGACCGCCCAGGTGGCGTTTTTCTCAACCAACCCCGATGCGCGGGTCTGCCAGACCGAAGAGATCTGGATTCGAAACGGGGTTCGCGTCAATCCGGGCAAACGTCATCGCAAGGAAGCGGGCATGATCTTCGAAAGAAGCCTGGCCCTGTGCCTGGTGAGCCCGTCGGCGGTAATGATGAGAAAATCCCTGCTGGACGAAGTAGGCCTCTTCGACGAAGCCCTGCCTGCCTGCGAGGATTACGACCTGTGGCTGCGCATCGCCTGGAAACACCCCACCCATCTCATCGACCGGCCCCTGATCGTCAAACGCGGGGGCCACGACGACCAACTGTCACGCATGCCCGAACTGGACAAATACCGGATTCAATCCATTGCCCGCCTGCTGGACAGCGATGTCCTCTCCGCCGGCCAGGGTGAGGCCGCCAGGACCATGCTGACGACCAAGTGCGCCATCTACGCTCAGGGTTGCCGCAAGCGGGGTCGGGTAGGGGAAGCGCAGCAGTATGAGCAGCTTGCGGGAAGGTACCAGAAGGGTGAAAGGGCACAATAGCTCAAAGCTCAAAGGAAACAACCGCGGGCGATTTCCATTTCAAGTTTTTTTCTTGTCATTCGCAACAGAGGCGGCATCCTGTCACGATAGGCGAACATCTATGGGTCAATTAAAAAAACAGCTTAATCCATGGGCCCACCTTGCCATAACAAGGATTGCGCTGATAAATGGTTTGGCAACCAAATGTTTAAACAGGTGCAAACGCCTTGATTTATTTTCAAATCAAAA
>NZ_JASJGN010000472.1:0-3488 GCF_033791525.1 Desulfosarcina sp. | reverse complement strand
GTATAGAAGTGATAATTAAACCTGTCATTTTACCAAATCTCTCTTGTTGCGCCCATAATTTATGAATACAAATTAATAGCGATAAACCGACTAAGGCAGTACTGTCTTCGAAAGCCTTTACATCGGTAACATCAGTTTTTTCAAAATACTATTCTAGTGCCCATCCATAAATGGTTATTTTGCCCGACCTCTGCGTTGCGCGAAAAATTTTATCCTCGGAATATCAACTATATGCCTCCGGTAAAATTTTTCGCACGCCTTGATCTCGACCAAAATCCCTCATTTCTGGACGGACACTATTCTAACGCCTTGAACCGCGATAGCGAGCACATTCCCTGCGGCTTGCCGCGGGGGGGGCAATTCGAAAATATATTCCATTTTTTCAGGCCAGAGAACTGGTTTTTCAGTCCCCGATGGTCACAATACCCAGATACCCGTCCACGGTAAGACGGTCGCCGGTGTGGATCAGGGCGCTGGCGTCGGCTACGCCGGTGATGCAGGGCAAGCCGTATTCGCGGGCGACAATGGCGCCGTGAACCAGCATGCCGCCGCGCCGCTCCACGATGGCCGCAGCCAGGGGTACCACGAAGGTCATATTGGGATCGATGGAATCGCAGACGAGAATTTCACCGGATTTGAACTGAAAGAGGTCTTCGACCGCTGAAATCACCCGGGCCTTTCCCACGGCCAGACCCTGGCCGGCGGGCTGGCCGATGAGCTGGCGGGCCCGCATGATGAAATCACCGTCGGCGGTGTCTACGGTTGGCGGGACCAGACCCGGCCGGCCCTGATGCTGGACCGGTTCGTCGATGGTCGCCTGTTCCTTGACGATTTCGTGGATGGCGGCCGGATCCGACAGAATCTTGACTGTCTGTGCGGGTGTGAGGGCGTCTGCGTCCACCCGGTCGAGCTCGCCGATTCGCCGCTTGGCTTCGTCCACAACCTTGAGCAGCTGGGCCTCGATGCGGGCCAGGACGATATTGTCGTTGTCTCGCAGCCGGTAGCTGGATCGTCCAATTTCCAGGAGTTTGCGGGCAAATTCGCGTCGGTCTTCGGGAAAGCGGTCGGCAAAATCGTCGGCCAAGGAGGCGATGTCCGGCCGTCCGGCAGCGGCCTCGGGTTCAGCCTGTTCCGCCATTTCCAGCAGTAAGCCGATCAAGCCCTCGCGGTCTTTGAAAAAACGGACCGCTTTGAATGTGAGATCTTCGTAGCGTTCCAGAAAAGCGTTAAAATAAGTTGAAAATTCTGGGTTCACATCGTCCAGTTTCCTGGACGCTAATCGTTCACGCAGGCGATTGTCGGACTGGATCATGCGGGCCAGCCTGCGCAACTCCCGATTGCGTTCCATCCCGGTCATGCGGGTTTCGGCCAACAGAGCGGTGAACGCATAGGGGTCTTCGGGCTTGACCACGTCGTTATAGACCTGGCCGAAGAGGCGGGCACCATGGGCAAAGGGGATGAAGTCGCGCCAATAGACATCCACCCAGCGACGATGAATGCGCATGCGCGTCTGGATGGCTTCGATGAGTCGGGCGTCGGAGAGTCCTGCCGGGTCGGTTTTCGACAGCTCCCGGGCCTCGGCTGCCATCTGGGGCAGGAGTTCATCTTCGATGCGGCGGTGCAGGACCTTCAGATTGTCGAAGCTGCGCTTGAGGCTCAGATACCAGGGACGTTTGTCACCTTTAGACCAGGGAGTGCCATCCGATGCGCTGTCTCGGGTCGTGGTCACCGGCCGGCTTTGGAGTAGATAAAGGGACTCTCCCTGGACGGTCCATTCCACGTCCTGAGGCCGCTCGAAAGTTTTCTCCAGGGTCATGGCCATGCCAAACACCCGGTCCAGCGTTTCCTCATCCAGCGGGGGTGCATTTTGTTCAGCTTCTGCCAGCGGCATCAACGTGACGCCGCCGTCCACCGGCCGCATGGCCTGTTCCCGGGCGGCCGGTGTGTGGCTGATTAAATTGCCGGTGCGACGGTCCAGGGTCCAGCGGTCCGGAGTGATGGTGCCATCCACCAGTCCTTGATTGAGGCCGTAGACCGATTCCACCACCGCGTGGTCGGCGCCGTCGGGACTCCTGGAAAAGGCCACTCCGGAGCGCTCACCGGCCACCAGCTCCTGAACGATCACCGCCATGGCGCTTTTCTGCATATCCATGCCCAGCTCCTTGCGGTAGAGCAGGGCGCCGTCGGACCACAGGGATGCCCACACCAGGCGGATGTGCTCCAGGATAGCATCAAGGCCACGGATATTGACGTAAGATTCGTGCAAGCCGGCGAAAGAGCTGCCGGCCCGGTCTTCCTGGGGAGACGAGGAACGCACCACCATCGCACGGCCGGCAAATCGCGTCTCCAGTTCCGAAGCGAGCGTTTCTCTCAGATGGTCCGGGATGGCGGTGTTGAGAAAAAGGTTGCGGATGCGCAAGGCCATGTCCCAGATCTCTTCCCAGCGCATCTCAGCCAGGGGAAGCCGACCCATCTCCATCCCGATGCGTGTGCCCAGGCCGGTTGTGCGGATAAAGTCTTCGTATACGGTGGTGGTGACGCACAGGCCGTCGGGTACCGTGATCCCTCCGCGCATCAGCGTGGCCAGGGTCATGGCCTTGCCGCCCACCAGGTGACGGTGACGGCGTTGGATGCGGGCAAATGAAAGGAGGCCGTTCATGGCTGCACGATCCGATCCTTCTGGATTTCCAAGATGGTAACGTCCTGGAAATGAGCCACCACATCGTAGCGGCCCACGGTTACCTCTATGATGGCCGTGTTGGGGGAGGTGACAAAGCCGGACATGTGGGGCTGTTTGGCCAGGTACACCGCACGGGCGGTTTCCAGGCGGTCCACGGGTACTTCCTCGGCGGTGCCGGATACCGTCACGGCGATGGACTGGCGGATGTCCGTGGCCATGTTCGAGCTGTTGTGCACCAGCAGAGAAACCGACGGGTTCTGCTTGAGGTTGGAAAATTTACGCGTGGCCCGGGGGGTGCACACGAAGAGGGTTTTCAGGTCGTCGCTGGCGGCAAAGGCAACCAGGGTAGTGTGGATACTGTCGTCTGAGCGGGTCGCCAGGACGGCAAAGTACTGCTCGGCGAAGAGGGTTGAGAGTTTTGACTTGAGCTGGCCGATGTCTTTCACGCGTGATACCTCCGAGGAATGTCTTGCTGTTAAATTTCCAGGGCGATGAGGTCTGCATAGGTCTCCCGCCGGCGGGCCAGCGTGGCCTGATCGCCATCGACGATTACCTCGGCGGCCCGGGGCCGGGAATTGTATTGGGAAGACATGGTGAAGCCGTAGGCGCCGGCGGAGAAGACGGCCAGGTATTCACCAGGTTCCATCGTGGGAAGCCGGCGATCCTGGGCCAAAAAATCGGAACTTTCGCAGATGGGACCCACCACGTCCACGACAATCTTCTCACGGTCTTTGGGGGTTACCTCCCCGATGCGATGGTAGGCGCCGTAAAGAGAGGGACGCACCAGGTCGTTCATGGCGGCATCCAC
>NZ_JASJGN010000471.1:0-9705 GCF_033791525.1 Desulfosarcina sp. | reverse complement strand
CTATCGGGGAGGTGATGCAAAGGCATGGGCTTTATGAAAAAGGCTTGACATGACCTATAAAATGAAACACAATAACACTATCTAACCCACCTAAATGCATAGAAAATTCAGCATTTGTTACGTATAGCTTGCCAGTCTCTGGAAGGAAGGCCAATTCCAAGCACCACATCATCTTGCGGTCAGACGAATATTTGGTTGGTTGGTGATTACACAACAGGGAATGAAGATATCTGAAAAATTGTCCACGTGGTGATGCATTGAGATAAGAGCAGTCCCGTGCAATTACAGATAGAATTTTTCTCGGATGTCGGGTCAAGTAAAGCCAGTGTAACACAATTGTCATCATCTTTTTGACTTATTCCAGCATACGGTAATTAGCTAATTCCTCAATCTTCATTATTCAGTCTTCCGGTCTTCGACTCAAGGCATCAGCGGCCAGAAGATCGGCAGCACGATCATCAACACGACCAGCACCACCAGTGTCAGGGGCAGGCCGACCTTGATGTAGTCGATGAACCGGTAGCCACCGGGGCCCATCACCAGCACGTTGGCGGGATGGGAGATGGGTGATGTGAAACTGGATGACGCGGCCATGGCAATACCCATCATCAGAGCGTAGGGAGAGATGCCCAGGCTGGCAGCGGTTTTCAGGGCGATGGGTACCATCAGTACCACCAGGGCCGCCGTGGGGATGATGCTGGTGCCGATAAAGGTGATTACCAGCAGCCCGAACAGCACCGCATACGGCCCAAAGGGGCCTAAGGTTCCCACGACCCCTTCGGCCAGGATCGTTGCGGCGCCGGTGTTGTCCAGGGCGGTGCCCAGGGGCAGCATGCCGGCAATCAGAAACACTGCTTTCCATTCGATGTAGCGGTAAGCCTCCTCCATGGTCAGGCAGCGGGTGAGCACCATGAAGGCGGCACCGATAACCACCGCAATGTAGATGGGCACCCAGTCCATGATCACCGGGATCAGCACTGCAGCCATGATCGTCAGGGCCACCTTGGCTTTTTCTTCCCGGGGGGCCTCCTGCGCCGTCTCGGTGAGCACCAGAAAATCCGGTTCGTGGCCCAGCAGGTTCAATTTGTCCCACGATCCATAGAGTAGCAGGGCGTCGCCGAACTCCAGGGCCATGTCGCGCAGGTTTTCCCGATAGGCGGTCCCCTTGCGCCAGATGGCCAGGACGGTCAGGCCGTACTTCTCTCTGAAATTTATTCCGTGCAGGGTCTTGCCGGAGAGCATGCTGTGGGGGGAGAGTATCACCTCGACCAGCCCCACCTGATCATCTTCAAGCATCGACGGGTCCGTTGGTTGCGCATCGGCTTCAATGAACATGCCTTCCAGGCCCTGCATGAGCAAGATGGAGATCATGTCCGCCGTGCCCCAGACCATCAACCGGTCCCCGGCCTCGAAACGGTCGTTGGAGGTGGGAATCAGGGCCGAGCCGTCCGTTCGTACGATGCACAGGATCTGGACGTCCACGGCATCTCCCAGGCGGCTTTTACTCAGGGTCATCCCAATCAGCTTCGAGGCGTCGGGAACGCGCAGTTGGCGAAGGTCGTGGCCCAGTTTGGCGTAATTGTCCATATCTTCGGCGGTGAGCACTTCCGGCGGCTGAAAATGAGAATCGTCAGTCAGCTCGGCCAGCTTATCCGATGGGCCGTATACCACGAACAGGTCGCCTGCGTTGAGCGTCCGACTTTTCAGATCCGTATCCAGGTGACGGTCCCCACGCTCGATGGCCAGCACATTCAGGCCGAAGCGGTTGCGAAACCCAATGTCCGCTATAGTCTGCTTCTCATAGGCGCTGCCGGGCTTCAGCCCCAACCGGGCCACCTGCATGCCATGGACGGTCAGGGCGTCCTGACCAATATCATCGGTCTCGGCAAGCAGTTGTCCCCAGTGGTTCATCTCCTGGATCTGGTCCAGTTTTCCCTCGACGATCAGCAGGTCGTCGGCTTGAATCACCTCGCTGATGGGGGGCGCCAGCAGCGTTATACCGTTGGTGCGGGTGATGCCGACCACGGTGAGCCTCAGGGCGGCTCCCAGTCGGCTTTTGGCCAGGGTCTTGCCCACCAGAGCCGAGCCGCCAGGGACCCTGATCTGAAACAGATGCTCTTGCAGCCGGTATTGCGAACGGAAGTCCGGCCGTCGCCCGGCCGTCTCCTTGGCCAGGTTGCGTTTGGGCAACAGGCGTGTACCGACAAGCGTGACGAAGGCAACACCACAGGCCATCACGATCAGGCCCACGGGTGAGAAGTCAAAGAGTTTGAAAGGCTCCAGGCCGTTTTCCCGCAACGCTTCACTGACCAGGATGTTGGGCGGGGTGCCGATCATGGTGGTTAGCCCGCCCAGCAGCGACCCGTAGGCCAGGGGCATCAGCAGGGTGGAGGGTGAACGGTCGGTCTTGCGGGCGATGTCCATGACCACAGGCAACATCAATGCGGCCACGGCAACATTGTTCATGAAGGCCGAGAGTACGCCGGCGATAACCATGATGATTACCACCAACGTCGATTCCCCACCGCCGGCGACCTTAAGCAGCTGCCGGCCAAGAATATTGGCAATGCCGGTGCGCGTCAGCCCGCCGCTGAGGATGAAGACCGCCCAGATGGTCACCACGGCCGGGTTGCTGAATCCGGCCAGCGCCTCCTTGGGGCTGACGATATCGGTGATCGCCAGCACGCCCATGACCAGCATGGCCAGGACCTCTAAAGGCGCCCATTCGGTGACCAGAAGAATGATGACTGCGACCAGGATAGCCATTACCGTCATTATTTCCGGAGTCATGCGCCTTATCCCTTTCCACTTTATCGGTTTGTGTTGATTCGCCCGGTAACCCGGTTGTCGGCAAGGCTATGAAACCACCTGCAGGTGATGGAGGTGGCCGTTTCGCGGGATGATGCCACACAGTATAAACAATCACCCGCGAATTTCAACAAGGCAGATGATATCAACGGCTGACCGGCACCGGTCTCCTTGCGCCAAGGCCGCTAACGGGGCGCCGCTCTTTTTTGGCGACCGGCACCGCCTGCCGCTGACCGATCATTGCGCAATTGAGCAACCTATTGATCCAATCACACAAATGCGGTACCTAATTGTCATTTCCGTGCTGCACCCATCCATCGTATTGCCAAGAGAGATGATCATGAAAAAGTGCCCCTTCTGCGCCGAAGAAATTCAAAACGAAGCAATAAAGTGTAAACACTGCGGTGAGTTTTTAGATCCCTCCAAGAAACCGCGCATTGCCGAGGAAAAGGTCGAATGGTATTTTCGTAAATCCTTCATTATCTTTGCCGTCTGCTGTGTGGGACCCTTGGCGTTGCCCCTGATCTGGTGGCATCCACAGGCGACGCAGGCATGGAAGATCGGGCTTACCATCGGAATCCTTGTTCTAAGTTGGATTTTGTTTCAGCTTTCGATCGACGCCATTCTTACGATAAAGGAGTATTACCAGTTGCTCGAAAGCCTTTGAATAAAAACCAGGGAGTCAGACAATGCAAAACAACGTGAGCAAAGACCAGTGGGTCGCCATGTTCCGGGAGATCGGACTGACCGAAGACGCCATGATGAAATGGCACCGCCTGTTCGAAGCCCGCCATCCGGACGGTCATGCGGCCTTTCTGGCATGGCTTTGCATTTCGCCCGATGAAATTACCCGCATCCGCGCAGACAGCCGTTAGCCGGATCGGGCCGGTGGTCGCGGTTGCGGCCACCAGTTGAACTGATGCCTAAAAACCCAATCATAGAAGGTGTGGACACCTAAAAACCGGCCCAACGGCGGCCGATTGCGATTGGATGCATATGCTACTGTGGTGAACGCTTTTTTTTATGCGGCGTAAGGCAATGATCGGTTGCGGAGCATGACCCGGTTATGAGATGCATGACCATGCTCGACAGCGTCTTTCCCCTAACCGTAATCACCCATGCCGTCATCGTCGGATTCGCGGCCGCGGTCCACGGCACCATCGGCATCGGTTTTCCCATGATCGCCACGCCCCTTCTGGCCCTGGTCACTGATGTGCGGACAGCCATCCTTCTTCTGCTGCTCCCGACGGTGGTCCTCAACGTGGCCAACATCCTCAAGGGCGGCCGGTGGACTCATAGCATTGCGGTTTTCTGGCCCCTGGCCGTCTACGGCATGATCGGGAGCCTCGTCGGCACCCGGCTGCTCATCGTCTTCTCACCGGAACCGTTTCTGCCCCTCATGGCAGCTATGCTGGTCATCTATCTCAATGCCGACCGCTTCGGTGCCGGCTTTGCCTGGGTCCACTGCCATCCCCACATCGCCTTTGCCGTTTTCGGTCTGACTGCCGGCATCCTTGCCGGCACGGTGAATGTCATGCTGCCGGTCCTGATCATCTTTGCCCTTGAAATGAATATGTCCAAAACCGTGATGATTCAGGTCTTCAACTTCTGTTTTTTGTTCGGCAAACTGACCCAGGGGGCGGTATTCGCCCAAGCGGGTCTGATGACGACCGATGTGTTGACGGCGTCGGCCCCCTTGGCCGTATTGGGGCTGGTGGTGATGGTGCTCGGCATGCGCATCCGCGACCGGATCCCCACCGAGGTCTATCGACGCGGGTTGCGCTGGCTGCTGGCGGTGCTGGCCGTCATGCTGATGGTCCAGTTTTTCCGAAGATGACGGGGCGTCGGGGTGCTTCTTTTTTTCATGTGCGTGGGTTTCTACCGGTTAATTGTTGAGGCTGCCAAATTATTGTCCTTAAAGAAAAAACCAATTCAACCAATAATATATTCGGTAGACATAGCAACGGAGCGTTCAATTTAGCTGAAGGGCCCGGCTCATGCAAAAAAGCACAAGATCCTCAACCTCGATGGTCAAGGAGTTCACCAGACAATATTTGCTGATTTCTCTCTTTCCGGTGGTATTATTATTTGTGTTTACCATCGCCGGCGGATTTTTCGCCCAGCGGCATCTGTCTGCGCTTATTGCTGATTCAACCCATGAACTGAATTCGGATGCCAAAAAGGAGCTGGAAACGCTGGGCCAGCGGGTCATTCAGGATAAGGCCAGAGACGCCGCCAGGCAGGTGGCGCTTTTTCTGTCACTCAAACCAGAGATGGATATGGATGCCCTGCAGCGCTCCGCCCAATTCCAGGCCATTGCCATGCAGCCGGTCGGGAAAAATGGGTATGTATGCTTGTATGAAACGGGGACCGGGATTGTGCGCATTCATCCCAATCCAGATCTGACCAATCGAAGGATGGATTTTTTGTCCACGGAAATACCGTCATGGTGGGCTATTTTTAAAAGCTCTCTGTCCGGGAATGAGATTTCAGGTTATTACGACTGGATCGAACCCGATGGTTCCGTTCGGAAAAAATATATGACCATCACACCGGTAGACGCGCCCTTTCGCGGAAAAAGCCTCATGTTAGCTGCCACAACATACATTGATGAGTTTTCGGCTCCCGTTGCAGTGATGGCACAGAAAGAAGCGGCAATACGCGCCAATTTCCATGATTTTCTGGTCGACTAATTACTGATTGCCGGCACCCTCATGGCCTTGTTTATATCGGTAACTTTCCTGAGCGTCTATTTGATCGGTCGGCGATCCGCACTGCACTATATTCGGCCCATTGTCACGATGGCCACGGTCGCTGAAAGTTTCGGGGATGTGCACTGGGAAGCAGACATCGAGCCTTCATTAATCAATCGAAAAGATGAAATAGGTGTGCTGGCACGTTCCTTCGAGTCGATGCGGCGTCAATTGCAGAAACTCTTCAAGGACCTTGAATATCGGGTCTCGGAACTGAAACTGGCCCAACAATCATTGAAAGAAAGTGAATCCCATTTCCGGGGATTGTTCGACGGTGTCCCGGTTGGCATTTATCGAACGACCTTTGACGGCCGTATCGTCGATGCCAATCCCATGCTGGTCAGAATGCTCGGATACCCTTCCAAAGAGCAGTTCCTATCCAAAAAAGCGGAAGAAATATATGCCCGGCCGGTAGACCGCTCAAAATGGAAATCGATCATCGAAAGCTCCGGCGATAAAAATGTGCATGAAGTCAAGATGCGTCGTTATGACCAATCCGTACTCTGGGTTGAGAATCATTCACGAACCGTCAGAGACAAAGACCAAACCATCCTTTATGTCGAAGGCAGCATCATCGATATCAACGAACGAAAGAAAATGGAGAATTAGTTTCAGCTTGCCCAGCGCATGGAGGCCATTGGAACCCTGGCCGGTGGTCTCGCCTATGATTTCAATAATTTGATGATGGGAATTTTAGGTAATGTGTCGATCATGATGCTCGATACGGAAATCACCAGTCCGCATTATGAAAAACTAAAAAAGTCGAAAAATTGATCCAGAGCGCACCACAGCTTACCAGCCAATTGCTCGGGTACGCACGCAAAGGCAAATTTGAGCTCAAGATCGTTGATTTAAACCAAATTGTCAAAGATAGCGTTGAAATATTCGGTCGAACCCGCAAGGAGCTTGCCATACACCTGGATTTGTCATCGACTGCGGGCCCGGTTGAAATTGATCGGTCCCAAGTCGAGCAGGTTTTATTCAATCTTTTTATCAACTCGGCAGATGCCATGCCTGACGGTGGAGACCTCTGGCTGCAAACATCAATGATCAGTCGCGGCGAGATCGGGCAAAAGCCTTATAAAATAAAATCAGGCAGCTATGTCCTGCTTCAGGTCACTGATACGGGCCACGGCATGGATGCTGAAACGCGAAACCGTATTTTTGATCCCTTTTTTACCACCAAAGAGATGGGAAGGGGGACCGGTCTGGGCCTGGCATCTGCCTATGGCATCATTAAAGCGCATGCCGGCTATATCGACGTGGCCTCGGAAATCGGTTAGGGAACGACATTTAGCATTTATCTGCCGGTGTCCCAAAGGGAGATCCCCTCAGTGGGTAAAGGCGATGCGACGATCAAATTTGGCAAGGGAACGATACTGGTCGTGGATGATGAAGATATGGTTCTCGAGATCGGTACGGAGATGATCGGGAAGATGGGCTACCAGACCCGATCTGCCCGAAATGGTGATGAAGCCATATCGTTGTACCGGAAAAGCGCTGACGACATCGATCTGGTTGTCCTTGACCTGATCATGCCGGGTGCCAGTGGCAGTGAGACTTTTGACATGCTCAGGCAGATTAACGCCGGTGTAAAAGTCCTATTGGCAAGCGGATACAGTATTGACAGCCAGGCCATTGCCGTGATGGACCGAGGATGCAACGGGTTTATCCAAAAGCCGTATAACCTCGAAGTGCTGTCTCGAAAGATTGACGAAATCCTGAAAGGCGAACCGTCATGAACCGAAAAAAAAGCGCGAACGAATTTCCATTCGCGCCAGTGATCAATTTTTCTACAACAACCAGGTAAAAGGGTTATTTCTTTTCAATCTCCCGGTTTCCCGAATACTTCAGGGCCGCGGCAATGAAGCTTCGGAACAGGGGATGGGGGGTCATGGGCCGGGATTTAAATTCCGGATGGAACTGGCATCCCAGGAACCACGGGTGATCTTCGATTTCCACGATTTCCACCAGTTCGCCTGACGGGGCGATGCCGGAGATCTTCAGGCCAGCTTTTTTTAACTGCTCCAGGTAGGCGTTGTTGAATTCAAAGCGGTGGCGGTGCCGTTCGGCAATGGTTTCCTTGCCGTAAGCCCGGTAGGCGATGGTGTCCTTTTCCAGTTTGCAGGGGTACGCCCCCAGGCGCATGGTGCCGCCTTTGTCCGAATGGATGTCGCGCTGCTGGATGGTTTCGGATTTGTCGTCGAACCACTCTTCCATGAGATAGATCACCGGATGGGGGGTGTTCGGGTCGAATTCGGTGCTGTTGGCCCGGTCCAGCCCGGCCAGGTTTCTGGCGAATTCGATGACGGCGATCTGCATGCCCAGGCAGATGCCGAAATAGGGAATCTGATTTTCCCGGGCATACCGGGCTGAGCAGATCTTGCCTTCCACGCCTCGCGAACCGAAACCGCCCGGCACCAGCACGCCGTCCACCCCTTCCAGGCTCAGGCTACAGGTATTGGCGTCGATGGTCTCCGAGTCCACGAATTTCAGGTTGACCCTGGCCCGGCTGGGGATACCGCCGTGGATCAGGGCTTCGTTGAGGCTCTTGTAAGATTCGGTGAGATCCACATATTTACCGACGATGGCGATGGTGACCTCGTAGGCGGGATCGTTCATCTGTCGGCACAGGGTCTCCCAGTTCTCCAGACGGGGCGCGCGGGTCCAGATGTTGAGCAGTTCGACGATTTTGGTGTCCAGCCCCTCCTGGTGGAAGAGCAGGGGAACTTCATAGATGCAGTCGACGTCCTTGGCCGTGATCACCGCATCCGCACCCACATTGCAGAACATGGCAATCTTGGCCTTTATGTCGGGGTTGAGCATGCGGTCGGTGCGGCACAAGAGGATGTCCGGCTGAATGCCGATGCTGCGCAGTTCCTTGACACTGTGCTGGGTGGGCTTGGTTTTCACTTCGCCGGCGGTGCTGATGTAGGGCACCAGGGTCAGGTGGATATAGATGACGTTGTCCTTGCCCGCATCGTTGTGAAACTGGCGGATGGCTTCCAGAAAGGGGAGACTTTCGATGTCGCCGATGGTGCCGCCGATTTCCACGATGACCACATCCACGTCATTGGATGCCTTGCGGATGCTGTCTTTGATCTCGTCGGTAATATGGGGGATGACCTGAACCGTGCCGCCCAGGTATTCTCCCTGGCGTTCCTTGGTGATGACGCTGTGGTAGATTTTACCTGTGGTGAAGTTGTTGTCCTTGCCCAGTTTGGCATGGGTGAACCGTTCGTAATGCCCCAGGTCCAGATCGGTTTCGGTGCCGTCATCGGTGACGAATACCTCCCCGTGCTGGAAAGGATTCATGGTCCCCGGATCCACGTTGATATAGGGATCCAGCTTCTGGATGGTGACCGTCAGTCCCCGGCTTTCCAGCAGAGCGCCGATGGAGGCCGATGCCAGGCCTTTGCCCAGGGATGAGAGAACCCCTCCGGTAACGAAAATGTACTTGGTGTCATACCCCATAGAAAACCTCGATCGAAATTTTAACCCGGGTAAGCCGGTGTTTGAGAATTGCCAGTCTTATTAAACTTGACGGATTTGTAAAAAGCCCGATATCTGCGTTACGCTTCATTCTTCGTCACTGCGGAGTACCGTAAACACTCTGCCTACGGCACCCGCGATAGCGGTATTCTCAGGATTCGCAAGCCTTGATCTCGGGCTTTTTACGAATCCGTCGAAAATGCGACTTTTTACGAGTTCATCAACTCTTGGTTTCTGCCTTTTTTTGAGATTTGGATATTGTAAATTGGAGTTTACTTAAAATTTGGTGCTTGTGATTTGTCGTTTCCAGTTTTTCCGGATTAGGAAGCTATGGAAAACCGGGTATTTTGGACACTACTGGTTGAAATCAGAAGACCCACGGCCGGGTAAAGGGGCGGCGACGAACTTTGAACCTTAACTGGACGGATATCCAACGTAAGCGTCTGGTGGAACTGGATGCGGACGCTGCGACCCTGGCTCGGACATTCGACGATACCGTCCGGCGTAACCGGGCATTCCAGACGTTGGAAAAAGAGCGGGTCGCGGCCCATCGCCGTCACCTTGACGATCTGCGCAACGGCGCCCGGCGGCCCCGGTTGTGCCGGCTGGAGACCGTTCTGATTGAAACGCTGGTGTCCCACGGATTTGTTCA
>NZ_JASJGN010000470.1:0-15344 GCF_033791525.1 Desulfosarcina sp. | reverse complement strand
TTCTCCTGCGTGGCCTGGTTGACTTCATTGTATGAGGCTTGCACCGGTGTGGGCCCATTGGTCTTTTTCATCTCCACGGTGACGACATTGTTGCCTGTTACGGCCTTGTCCAACTCAATCTGGAGAACCCGATGCGTTTCCACGGCAATTTCATCGCGCTTGGTGATCACCTCGTTGATGCTTCTATCCCCAACCACCAGCCGCATACTGGATTCCGACAGGTCCCGCAGCAGTCCGTTAGCATCTTTTACTTTGAACAGAAAATTATAAGGATCCTTGATCTTGTACTGAACGATCCACGGCACCACCGCCACATTCAGGTCGCCGGTGAGCATCAGGGAAATGTTGGCCGTGTCCGAGGCCGAAGTGAACCTGCCATCGATTTCGCTGCGCTCCGACTGGAAACCGAACTCTTCCTTGTAGACGCGGTCCTGACGCACTTTGGTGACTTTCTCGATGCCGAAGGGCAGTTTGAAGTTGGGGCCCGGCTCGGCGATTCGGACGAATTTGCCGAATCGCTGAACTACCCCGACCGAACCGGACTCGATGGTAAAAAAAACGGAGTAGCCGATCATCAGCGCAGCGACGACAACGATAATCAGCAACGAACCGCCCGGCGGTTTGAATTTTTTCAACTGATTGATGATATCATCCATTTGCGGAGGAACGCCGCCGGGTTGCTGCTGGTGCTGACGGTTTAACTTTTCCCAATCCCAAGCCATTTTTTATCCTTGTGTAATAGTGATGCTACAATGGTTCTTTTCGCCGTCATCATGATCGTTGGTTTTACCGATCGCCCCTTTGTGGTATTAAGGGTTTGCCCCGTTTAAACGGTGTGGTTTTTGAATCTCGGTGAAAAGACGAATTACTGCTGGCTATAGACGATTCTTAAATAGTAGGTTAATTTAAGATTGACATCCTGTTAAGTCAAGAGAAATCAATGGGAAGCACCCCTCTGATTTACTCGGAACTGGGCTGGATCGGGTTTGTGTTGACTTCTTGGAGGACAGTTTCTATACCGGCTCTATGGCCACTCTTGTTCAATTTTGTTTTTCCCTTGGCCTCAGAGGAGATTGATCCAGCATGGAGAAAAAGCGTCAGCCGAACAACACGTTCACACCCATTGGCCAGGTGCTGGGTTCCATTCTCGATCAATGCCGGTCCGAGACCGGTGGCGGTATCCTGCACCTGGTCAATGTGTGGGAGAAAGCGGTGGGACCGCCGATTTCGGAAAACGCGAAACCCTTCGCCGTCAAGGGATCCCTTCTGTTGGTGCATGTGTCCAGTTCCGCGTGGCTGCATCAGCTCCGGTTTCTGAAAATCGAACTGCTTGAAAAGCTCAACCACAGCCTGACAAACGAACGGATCGAGGATATCAAGTTCAAAATTGGTCTGATATAAAGCACCATGGAATCGCTGACCCGCGATCATTTTTTTAATGGCAAAATCGTCCTGAATCAACCCGCCTCAGGTTATCGGTTTTCCATCGATGCGGTTATTCTCTCCCATCTGGCCTGTCCAGCACCCGGCGAGACCGTATTGGATCTGGGAACCGGTTGTGGCGTGATTCCCGTTATGCTGGCGTTCCGGCATCCGGAGATCCGCGTGATTGGTGTGGAAATCCAACCCTCACTATCCAGACTTGCCCGACGAAATGTTGCCGACAACTGCCTATCTGACCGGGTTCAAATCGTAGACAAGGACATTGGGAAATTGTTACTGGCGGATATCGGTGGACCGGTTGACTGGGTGGTGACCAACCCGCCCTATCGTAAACGGGGCAGCGGCAGAATCAATACCGACAGCCAGAGGGCCGTAGCGCGGCATGAAATAAAAACCGATCTGGATACCGTGTTGCGGACTGCCCGGCGGATGTTGCGCAAGTCCGGACGGTTTTCCATCATTTATCCGTCCGTTCGAAGCATTGACCTCCTGACGGCCATGCGCTCGACAGGGATAGAGCCTAAATACCTGACGATGATCCACGCCAAACCGGCATTCCCGGCAAGGCTGGTTTTGGTTACAGGGATCAAGGGCGGGCGTCCGGGGCTTGACGTCGGCCCGCCGCTTTGCCTGTATCATGAGGACGGTACCTATACCCGGGCCCTTGAATCGATGTTTTCCGGCTTAACCGATTGACGCGTCACCAATAGGGGTGTCTGCAGGGGTCATCTGGAAGCGTGCCTATTCCTTCAGCGTGTTCATCACCAGCCCCGATTTAACTTTTGGATAGAAATAGGTTGATTTCCGGGGCATGATCAATCCTTTCTGGGCGACCTCCTGAACCTGCTCGATCCGGGTGGGGTTGAGGATAAATGCCACATCATAGGTGCCGGTATCGATAGCATGAAAAGCCTTGTCCGCGGTGCTGGCGTAGCCGATGAGCTGTTCGTTGTCCAGTCGATTTTGGTCAAATCCAAGAATCTTCATAAATAACAGGCGGGTCAGCACCGTCACATCCAACAACCGCAGCGACGCATCCAACTGATCTGAGAACAACCGATCCATAACGCCGGGCTTGAGGGTCAGTAAATAAAAAATCGGCGACCTGTGGGCATAGATGCCCAAGCGCTGCCGGGGTCCCCCGTCGTTCAGTGCGGCCATAAAGTCTCGTTCAACCCGCTGGCGGTCGCCGGCCGTAAAGGGGTGTCGGGAAACCTCGAAGTAGCTGCCGACCTTAACCATCGCCTGTCGCAGATCCGCAGCGCTGACTGCCTTAAGAAGGCGGTGGGCGGGCAGGATGATCAGCCCCGGATCGCTCATGCTGCACAGGTACATTAGGACGTAGTTTGCCGGATGGCGGTCGTTGAAGGATGGTTCCGTTTCTTTAAGATGCTTTCTGAAATTCAATGCGGTTTCATAGCGGTGGTGTCCGTCGGCGATAAACAGCCGTTTGTCTTGCATGGCTGCGGCCACCTGGCGGTGGACTGCCGGATCGAGGATTCGCCACAACTGGTGCCGGTGGTCCTGATCGTCTGTGAAGTCGACGATGGGTGCGGAATTGTCTGCGGCCTGTTCGAGGGTGCCCAATATATTCCCATCATCCGGATACAATGAGAAGATGGGGCAATAGTTGCAATGGGTGGCTTTCATCAACTGGAGTCTTTCGGACCGGACTTTCGAAAAGGTCTTCTCATGGGGGAGAATAATGCGTTTTTCGAATGGTTCGAGGCCGACCCGCGCAATCAGTCCATAGCGGGTAATTTTTTTTTCTTCATGGGCGTAGGTGATGGCCTTGAGATACAGGGCAGGTTGGTCTTCCTGTTTGAGAATGCCGTCAGCCATCCATTGCCGGTAAAAGTTTGCCGAGCGGGTATGGGGATTGTCCGAGGCGGTGTCGGTTGCTTGGGTCCGGCCGAGAATCAGACGGATGACATTGTATGGATGCCTTTCGTAATAGGCTGCCTGTTCATCAGGCGCGATCACATCATAGGGCGGTGTGGTGACTTGCGCACTGTCGGCAATTTTTTCCGGATTATAGAGGATTCCCTTCAAGGGCAAGACGGTTGCCATGGGTTTGCATTTCCTTTCTTTTTTGTCTACACGGATGCCAAATCGAGATCAATACTATAAGAGACCTTGCCAGTTCAAGAATAATCCAATTGCGGCTTTTTTGGGGTCGGTTGGTCCTTGCCAAAAGCCCAACTTGAGGGTTGACAAACCGAGCACAAAAAGGATATCGAGTGCTTTTTTATGCTGGTGCCTGTGAGGGGAAAGGAGAGGTGGCCGAGCTGGCTGAAGGCGCCGGTCTCGAAAACCGGTGCTCGGTATACCCGAGCCGTGGGTTCGAATCCCACCCTCTCCGCCATTTTCCGAAGAAGGCTTTCACCAGAACCGTTCAGATTAGTCTGCCCCATGCGGAGAGATGTCCGAGTTGGCTGAAGGAGCACGACTGGAAATCGTGTGTGTCGTTTATAGCGGCACCGAGGGTTCGAATCCCTCTCTCTCCGCCATAAACTTTTGCATCTGTCCCCCCCTTTTTCCCACATCCGTGTTTTTCAGACCGCCTTTCCTGCCCCCTGACGGGCGGACCCGGGAGATCGTGGGTTGCCACCCGTCGGTGCATGGGATACAATTGGGCGGCAAATCGGCGTTCAAGGGGGCCAATTTTAAAAGTGCCCCGTTTCGTCCTATATCTGTGTTTGGCGACGGTTTCAATCCTCGACATACCATACGCATGCCTCCGGTTGAAATGATCGCCCGCCTTGATCTTGACCGAACTGAAACGTTTAAAAACAGGCCCAAGGAAAAGCTTAAATGGCTTATTTAGTTTTAGCGCGAAAATACCGGCCACAGACATTTGAGGAAGTGGTCGGCCAAGAACATGTCACCCGGACCCTGAAAAATGCCATCAGTGGTAACCGGGTGGCGCATGCCATCTTGTTTTCCGGACCGCGGGGAACCGGCAAAACCACAATTGCCCGGATACTGGCCAAGGCCGTGAACTGTGAATCCGGACCGACGCCGACCCCTTGCAATGCCTGCCGCTCCTGTCAGGACATCACGGCTGGCCGTGGTGTGGATGTTTTCGAGATCGACGGTGCCTCCAACAACAGTGTGGACCAGGTCAGAGAACTCCGGGACAACAGTCGATACATGCCGGCTCACAGCCGCTACAAGATCTACATTATTGATGAAGTTCACATGTTAAGCATTGCTGCATTCAATGCCCTGCTCAAGACGCTGGAAGAGCCGCCGGCCCATGTATTGTTTTTCTTCGCCACCACCGAGGCCCACAAAATTCCCATCACGATACTTTCACGATGTCAGCGCCACGACCTGAGGCGTATCGAGATCGCAGCCATCTCGCAGCATATGGAAGCCCTTTGCCGGCAGGAAGCGGTATCCATCTCCTCGGGCAATCTGTGGGCCATTGCAAGAGAATCCGGCGGCAGCATGCGCGATGCGCTGAGCCTGCTGGACCAGGTCATGGCCAGCAGAGACGGTCAGATAGACGATGAATATGTGATGAATCTGCTGGGGGGGATGGATCGTCAGGTGCTTTACGATCTCTCCGAGGCAACCTTTGCCAGAGATATCTCTCGAACCTTGGCCCTCATCGACGCCGTTTTCAAAAATGGTCAGGATCTGAAGCGCTTCTACGCGGATCTGCTGCTGCATTTTCGTCACCTGATGCTCGTCAAAATGAAGGCCCGGCCAGACATGCTGGTGGATCTTCCCCCCAACGAAATTGAAACCCTGGCCCGGCAGGTTAAAGGGGTTTCCATAGCCTTTATCGATCAGGTGTTCACCTTGCTGTTTAATGCCGAGCCCAGCGTCCGGTATGCTTCACAGCCCAGGCTGGCTATCGAGATGGCCTTTTTCAAGATTCAACAAATCACACCGGCGTTGCCCATCGATTTGTTGATCGAACAGTTGGACCGTCTCATACACGATCCGACCCAGAGGCCAGTGCCGGGTATCGTTGAGGCGCAATCTGCCTATGGGGATGCCATGACACAACCGACGGCTGAACCACGCCGCACATCCAAAACAAATGAGCCTGCGGCTGCACCGGCACCTGCAGGCAACGAACCTCTCCCTGACCCCGAAAGGGTTCAACCGGGTGACCATAGCCCCGGCAATGATGCCTGGCGCAGGATCATTGCGCGTATCGCAGAAACCAAACCGTCCATTGCCGCGGCGCTTTCCCGGTCGCAACTGGTATCCGTGTCGGAGCAAGCCTTTACGGTGAAAGTGAGTGACAACGACTATTCGATGAACCTGGTCAAAAAGAATTTATCCATGATCGACGCCGTTTGCCGCGAACATGCCGGCCGGGGAATCCATGTTGACTTTTTTAGCGGTGACACGGAACTGAATCCCGCAACATCGGCGAAACAGAAGGCGGATGACATCAGACAGAAACTGCTCAATCACCCGCTGCTGGCAGATGCAGTAGAGATTTTCAGCGGGAAAATCGAAGAGATAAAAATCAGATAGGAGGAAAAGCCTATGAAGGGCATGGGAAACATGATGAAGCAGGCCCAGAAACTTCAATCCAAGATGCTGCGCATGCAGGAGGAACTGGCCACTAAAACCATTGAGACCACGGCCGGCGGGGGTATGATCTCCGTCGTGGCCAACGGTGCCCAGCAGATCGTTTCGATAAAGATAGAAAAGGAAGTGGTGGATCCCGATGATGTAGAGATGCTCCAGGACCTGGTGCTAGCCGCGGTCAATGATGCACTGGTTAAATCCCAGGAAATGGTTTCCGGAGAAATGGGAAAACTCACCGGCGGAATGAAGATTCCCGGCCTGATGTGATGGAATACTACCCTAGCTCAATCAAAACCCTGATCAGAAGCCTGGCCCGACTGCCGGGCATCGGCCAGAAAACCGCCGAGCGGTTGGCGATGCACATTCTTCAGCAACCGAACGAAGATGCCCATCGACTGGCCAGAAGCATTGTGGAACTGAAAGAAAAGCTGCGGCTATGCAGCCGATGCTTCGCCCTCAGTGACGATGTCCTGTGCCGGATTTGCAATGACCCCTCCCGTGAAAGCGGCCTGATCTGCGTCGTGGAACAGCCGGCCGACATGGCATCCATCGAAAAATCCGGCGCCTTCAGGGGTCGCTACCATGTCCTGGGGGGGGTCCTTTCTCCCATGGATGGCATCGGGCCCGACGATATTAAAATTGCGGAACTGGCGACCCGGGTGGAAAAAGAAGATGTCCGCGAGATCATCCTGGCTACCGGGACGAATGTGGAAGGGGAATCCACGGCGGCATACATTGCCGGGATTCTGGCCCCCATGCCGGTGGAGGTGACACGCATTGCTTCGGGTGTGCCTATGGGCGGAGATTTAAAATACGTGGATCAGGTGACCCTGAAGCGCGCGATGGAGAGCCGTCATGGAATCTGATGACGACTCCTGCGAATCATTGTTTGCCTGCACCCTTTGCGGCGACTGCTGCAACGGTTATGGCGGCACCTACCTGTCTGGGACGGACATCGATGCGATTTCTCACTACCTGGGGTTATCGGCCGATCGGCTGGTGGCGCACTACACCCGCCGGTCCGGCGGCAGACGCCTGATCGCCCAGGGGGATAACGGTTACTGCATTTTCTGGGACAAGGTCTGCATCATTCATCCGGTAAAGCCGAAAATGTGCCGGCAGTGGCCCTTTGTCCGCAGCATTCTGGTCGATGTGGGCAACTGGCGGTCCATGGCGGCATCCTGCCCGGGAATGGACGCCGATGCGCCGGATCACAAGATCCTTGAATGCGTGAAAAAAGCCCTTGAGCGGTAGAGAATGCGGGCAGCATAAATCCGTTCACCGGCCTCAACGCCACTTCTTTTCATCCACCATCCGGTACACATGCTCGCCTTGCGAATCGTCGCCCTCGCTTTCCAAGATATTTCTGCTCTCCAGCCGGCGAAGTTCTTGTTCAAGTGTGGTCAGGCTCCCGTTCCATTTTCCCTGCAGCGTTGTCCGGGTGACCGCTGCACCCGCATCGGCCACTGCACAGCACAACAGATAGAGAGAGACCGTTTCAACACCCAGATTCATGGAAAATATTTTCTGACTCATGACCGGTCCCACTGAATTCCTATTCATGGTTTTCTCCTGGTTGATCGCTTTCAATTGTGCCATTGTTGCCTATAATATGGAGCACAATCGGTTAGGATATGCAAGGTGTTTTCCCTGTTGCTCCAACGTCGCCTTGACACCCCGGAAGAATTATGCAACAAAATGAAAACAATCGCTGATAGTTATTTTTTCGATAGCAAAACAAACAGTTGTAATAACCCATGGAGGCTGTGCGATGAACAAGAAGGCGATGTTGAGAATGCTGTTCTTCCTTTTGGTTCCGCTTGCTTTTTGCGGATGCATGGAAAGCATGGTCAAACCCGAGGCAAAAATCGACACGGGTGAGGAAATGGGGCTTCCCCCCTACAGTGGCCCCCGGGCACGGGTAGCCGTAGCGGATTTCGAATGGAAGGTCGATGAGAGCAGCCGGACCACAAAAATCGGTTTCGGCGGTCAGACCATGACCATCGCTTCATCCGAAAGCTCCGGATATACCACCGGTCTGCGAGACATGCTCACTACGGCCATGGTCCAGAGCAAACGATACCGGGTACTGGAACGTCAGAATATTGATTCTTTGAAAAGCGAAATGGCGCTTACCGGATCGGGATATACCGACAAGACCGGCGTTACCAAGGGCGGCGTAAAGGGGGCCGATCTTCTGGTGATGGGCGCGGTCACCGGATGGGAGCCGGGTTCGTCAGGCGGCGGCGGGGGCCTTGGCGGTGGTGGGATGCTGGGCCAAGCCTCTGCGCTCTTCGGCGCTGTCAAAGGAGCTTACAGCAAATCGACAATAGCCATGGATATTCGTATCGTCGACACCCAGACATCTGAGGTGCTGGCGGCCACCCGCGTGGAGGGCGTGGCCAAGGACGTGAACCTCGGGGCGATGCTGGCCGGCTTTGGCGGCAGCGGCGGCATGGGTGGCGGTCTGGGCGGATATGCGAAAACGCCCATGGAAAAAGCCATCCGGACCTGCCTTTACCAGGCTACCAAGTTCATCGCCGAAAACACACCGCAGCAGTACATGAAATATTGATGACACTCGTGGGCAGTTAACTGTCCCAGTGGTGAGAAAAGACAAACCTCCCGACGGCCGCCGCGGCCGTCGGGAGGTTTTTTTTGCGCGCATTAAAATGAAACGACGACTGCTTAGCCAATCAACGTGTACTTGGGGCCGGCGATGAGCAGGTTGTTTGAAATGGTTGATTGGATTTTTTCCATCATGCTGCCGAACATGATATCCCGGATAATCCCGTGACCGTAAGCCCCCAGGATGACCAGGGCATCATGGGGGACTGCATACAGGTTATCCTCGAAGCGGCCCTTTTCGAAAAACGTCCATTGATCCAGAACGCTTTTCAGCGGCTTTTCCAAGCCCTTGTCCTGGACAATGGACCGGTATTCCGCGGGCGTGTTTTTACCCAGCTGGGTGTAGATGTCCAGGGGCATGCCGGCTATTTTGGCGAGCCTGATTCCCAATCTCAGGGCGTTGACCGCATTGGCAGAGCCGCCGAAAAAGACGGCGATATTCTGCCAGGGTTTGTATACCGGGCTGGTAATCAACACGGGAAAACGGGCCGCCTGGATGATTCGGCGAACCCGCGGGCCGATGTAGCCCAGGCCGATTTTTGAGGAAAGATCGCTGATGCTTCGTGGACAGCACATAAACTCAAAACTGGTGGGAATGTCAGGGAGTGTGGAGGCGGTGTAATTCTTCGGCGTGAACAGGTCCGGCTTGATCATTGCCTCCTTGAGCAGTTGCTCCACGTGTGTGACGGCGGTGTCCGGATCGTTGAGGTACGATGGATCCAGATCCACCTGAACCACGTCATTTTCAAAGTACATTAAAAATTTTGTAAATTCTGGAATATAGATGGTTGGCAGCACGCCAATCTTCTGGCAGAAATAGATGGACTGGAGCAGGGTCTCTCTGCCCAGCGGCGTATTTCTGAAGATATGAAACAATTTTTGTGCCATGCGCGTTTCTCCTTTTCTCATTCTTCTGTCTGAGCCGGTGCTGGACCGCTTTCACCCTTCAACTCCGACCGGTTTGCACCATCAGTTCTTTCCTGTACTGATCCAGTAAGGTGGCTTTTGATATCATACCTAAAAAATGGTTGTCCGAAACCACTGGCATGCTAAAAATGTGGCCGTCGTCCATTTTCTGCAGAACTTCTGACAGGTCATCATGCAGGGATACCGTTTTTACATGGGGGTTCATCAGCTGGCCGGTGAGTACCGCGTGGTGCATGGCCGGGTCGAACAGGTAGGGCCGGATGTCATCCAGGTGAATCATACCGACAAACTGACGGCTTTGCTGATCTTCAACGGGGAAGTAGTTGCGGTGAGAGGATTTAACAATGCCAATGAAGTCCGCCAGGCGCATGTTGGGGTGAACGCAGATACAATCGGTTTCCAACAGCTCTTGAATACTCAGGTCCGTCAGCACCCGGGCATCGGTTCCGGGACGGAGGAGTTGGCCCTGTTCCACCAGGTCTTTCAAGTAAAAGGAAGCCGGTTCCAAATAGTGGCACAGCGTGGTCGAAATGGCTGAGACAACGATCAAAGGGAGGATGATTTCGTAACCGCCGGTAATCTCAATCACCAGAAAGATGCCCGTAAGCGGTGCCTGCAGGATACCGCTGATCAGACCAGCCATACCCAGCAGGGCAAAACAGCCTTCGTTGACCCAATGCACCGAGGACCACACCGTTGCGATCAACCGGTGAAAACCCAGGCCCACGAATGCACCGATCACCAGACAAGGAGCGAAAATGCCCCCCGGACCCGCCTGACCCTAAGGTCAGCGCAGTTGCCAGAATCTTGACCAGGGCGATCACGGTCACCAGGAAAAGGCCACCTGAAAACCCCCCTTCGATGGCCGTGCGGATGGCATGATAGCCTTCACCGAGAACATACGGCAGATAATAACCGATGACGCCAACCATGCTGCCGCCAATGGCGGCGCGGACCCACAAGGGCAGGGCAACGCCCTTAGACATGTGATGCATGGACCGCAGTGCCCGGGTCAGCAGGATAGAGGCCAGCGCACAAATTACGGCCAGTCCGACGCAGGCCATGATATCGTGGAGATGGATGTTGAAGTCCCTGTGGGCAAAGGCGATCTGGTTACCCTTGAGCAGGCGGCTCACTTCTGTTCCGGCCACTGCGGCAATGGCAATGGGAATGATGTTCATTGTGCTCCACTCGCCGAGAATGACCTCGATGGCAAACACCATGCCTGAAATGGGGGCATTGAATATGGCGGCGATGGCGCCTGCCGCCCCGCATCCAACCAGCGCGACCCGCTGGCGGTCATTGAGCGAAAAGGCCTGGGCGATGTTCGATCCAATGGCCGCTCCGCTCATCACTACCGGCGCTTCGGGGCCTGCGGATCTGCCGCTGCCGATGGTCAGAAAACTGGAGATCAGACGGGAAAAACTGGAGCGCAGGCGCAGCAGACCGCCATATCGGGAGACGGCATAAATGACTTCGAGGACACCGTGGCCGGCGCCTTCGTTGACGATCTTTTCCAGGAACAGAGAAGAGAGCGCCGCTCCGGCTGCCGGCAGGAAAATGGCCCACCAGTAAATCCGATAGTGATGCAGCCACTCCAGCATGGTTTCCAGGCTGTGATTTAATAACAGGGCCGCCAAACCGCTGCAAAATCCGACGATGATAGCGAAGACCATCAGCAGCAGCCGGTCATCGGATCTGAACAGGGACCAACTGCCCGGGTATTTCATTTTTTTTAAAAAACGCATCATGGCGTGCAGCCAGTTCCGGTTTCGGGTTGATCCGCGGGTGGCGCCGGGAAACGGTCAGAAAAAAAGTGACGACGCCGAGCGTGTTGCCTTGTTAGGGGGTTGTTTCAGTTAAATTTATGTTGATCAGAGATCGTCCAGCTGTTTTTCAAACTCGGCAATGCGCGAAAAAAGAGCCGCTGCATCGGGGTGCGCACGTAAAAAGGCCACAAAAGCCTTGTCCCGGATGCAAAAGGAGAGCCTGGAAAGCAGGTGCAGGTGGTGTTTGACCGTCGGACTGATCAGTAAAAAGAAAAAAGACACCGGTTGGTCGTCAATGGCGTTGAAATCTACCGGTTTTTCCAGAAAACAGGTGGTGATGACCGGCGTTTCGGGAGGTCGCGAGAGTCGATCCCGGGGGTGGGGGATGGCAATGCCGTTGCCTATGCCGGTGGAAGCCAGCTGTTCGCGCTCGATCAGTTTCTCTAAAAGTTCGTCCTGGATATCCGCAGAAAGAAAGTCGATGCATGCAACTGCCGATCTTAAGACTGCGCCTGCATCTTCACCGGCTACCCGGTGACAAACCTTTCCCCGTTGCATTGCCGAAGCCAGGGAATCGAGGGCTTCGGGTGGCAAGATCATCAGCCTGATTGCCGTTCAGGGAAAAAGGCAGATTATGCGTGGCAGCCCATTTTTCCAGTGCCGCGTGGGTGAAGATCACATCCGCACCGCTGCGTTGGATTGGGATTCTTCCCTGGCGGATCCACCGTTCTATCGTAGGCACGGGAAGATTAAGGCCCCCGGCCACCGTTTCCATGGGTAGTTTCATGACGGCATTCCAACCAAACCGGTTCCGAAAAATTTAAAAACAGCTGAACTACGCTGATATTTGGGAATAATCAAGGGGTCGCGTCATCTTTTGTCATTCGAAGGGCTTTGTCGGCGTGACTGTCAACGATGGTAATATCCCGTTTGGGAAAGGGAATCTCGATCCCGTTTTCATCGAACATGGTTTTTACCGTGTCGGTGATATGGTCAATCGTATCCATGCGCTTGCGGGCGTCTTTGATCCACACCCTGGCCTGAAGATCAACCGATGACTCGCCAAAACTGCGCACCACCACCTTGGGCGCCGGTTCGGCCAGAATCCAGTCGGCCGAGCCGGCGGCCTGGATAATCAGTGCCTTGGCTTTGGCTATGTCGGCATCGTAAGCGACACCGATATTGATGCGTACCCGGATGGAAGCGTGGATGGTGGTGTAGTTGACGATATCCCGGGTCATGATTTCGTTGTTGGGGATGATCACCACGATATTGTCCGTTGTCTTGATGCGAGTAGCCCGCAGCCCGATATCGATGACATCCCCCCACGAGGCGCTGCCGGCCGGTGCGCTCCACACCTCGATGCGATCCCCGATTTCGAAAGGCCGGTCGATAATGAGAAGTATCCCGGCGATGAGGTTAGACAGGGTGTCTTTGGCGGCAAAACCCACGGCAACCCCCATGACGCCGGCACCGGCGATAAAGGGCATCACGTTGACGCCCAGCACATCCAGAGCGGTGACCGCTGCCGTCGTATAGACAATGGCACCGGAAAACTTGTTGAGCAGATCGATGACAATGTTGTCCAGATCGGTTTCCGTGCGTTTGGCCAGATTGCGTTCCAGGTATCCCAGGACAATGAGAAGGACAGATTTGACCGGCGTGGCCGCAACGATGATAAAGGCGGCGTGAAACACGTTTTCGACTGCCGTTAAATGAAACAACCGGATCCACATCACGCCAACCAGCCATATCAGCAGAAGTCCGGCCGATTTGCGCAGGATGACGAAAAAGTCCTTGCGCACTTGAATGAGCTTGAAATGGACGACCTTATTTTCAAGGATAGTCAGGATCCATTTGATGATCAACCACAGGATCAAGGCGGCAAGCAGGGCCAAGAGCGCGTATGCCCAGCTTTTCGACAGGGACGCCTCGGCGCCGAAAAATGAAATGACTCGATCGATATAGCCAGCGATTGTGTTCATGGGTAACCTTCAAAAAAAAGGTGACTGGCTGATGCCCCAAACGAGTTGAAATCCGGAGGGGTAACGGTGTTGCCAACGATGAAACGCGATGACGAGCGCATTCCCCGCCGCTTGTCGGCGCGAAGCAAAGATCCCGCTCATCGGGGTCGCGGGGAATCTTGATCAATCATTGCAGGAGCTTGGCCAATCTAATCAGGAGAAGAACCCGGCTTTGAAATATTCACGGTTCAGCCGGGCAATATGGGTGATGGAGATCTCTTTTGGGCATTCGGCCTCGCATTCCGTTTCATTGGTGCAGTTGCCAAAACCCAGCTCATCCATGGTCCGGACCATGTTGATCGCCCGTTTGGCCGCTTCTGGTTTTCCCTGGGGCAATAGCGCCAATTGCGAAACTTTGGCACTGGTAAAGAGCATCGCCGATGCATTGGGACAGGAGGCCACGCAGGCACCGCAGCCGATGCATTGGGCCGCGTCCATTGCCAGGTCGGCGACTTCCTGGGGGACCAAAATTGCATTGGCGTCCTGGGCACCGCCAGTGCTGACTGAAACATACCCGCCGGCCTGGATGATCTTGTCCAAGGCACTGCGGTCCACGGCGAGATCCTTGATCACTTTGAAGGCCATGGCCCGGAACGGCTCGATGGCGATGGTGTCGCCGTTGTCAAAATGGCGCATGTGCAGCTGGCAAAGGGTCGTTCCCTTTTCCGCGCCATGGGCACGCCCGTTTACCACACAGCCACACTGGCCACAGATGCCCTCCCGGCAGTCATGATCGAAAGCGATGGGCTCCTTGTCATCGATCGTCAGCTGGTCGTTGACCACATCCAGCATTTCCAGAAAGGACATGTCGGTGGATATGTTTTCGGCACGGTAGGTGTCGAACCGTCCTTTGTCTTTGGATCCGTTCTGGCGCCACACTTTCAGTGTCAAATTAATCGTCTTTGTCACTTGTAGCTCCTTTGCGTAAGTTTGACGTTTTCAAATACCAGGGGTTCTTTGTGCAATTCAGGTTCCTGGCCGTCCCCGCTATGTTCCCATGCCGCCGCATGGCAGAAGTTGTCATCATCCCTGAGGGCCTCGTGCTCCTCGGTTTCGAAGCCTTCGTTGAAGTGTCCGCCGCAGGATTCCTGACGCGCCAGCGCATCAACGATCATCAATTCACCGAATTCGAGGAAATCAGCCACGCGTCCGGCACGCTCCAGGCTCTGGTTGAAGTCGGCCGAGCTCCCGGGCACCCGCACATTTTCCCAGAATTCGGCCCGAAGTTCCTGGATCATCCCGCGGGCCATTTCAAGGCCTTCGTTGTTCCTGGCCATTCCGCAGTATTCCCACATGATGCGTCCTAATGTTTTGTGGAAATCGTCCACCGTCCGTTTGCCGTTAATGGACAGCAGCCGGTCGATGCGGCCGGTGACCTGCTTTTCCGATTCATCGAAGGCCTTGTGACCGGTGGTGACGTCCGCCTTGGACGTGCCGGCCAGGTAGCCGCCGATGGTATAGGGCAGCACGAAATAGCCGTCCGCCAATCCCTGCATCAGGGCACTGGCCCCCAGGCGGTTGGCCCCGTGGTCGGAAAAGTTGGCTTCGCCAAGGACAAATAACCCGGGGACGGTGCTCATCAGGTTGTAGTCCACCCACAGGCCACCCATGGTGTAGTGGATGGCCGGATAGATCATCATGGGGGTCTGGTATGGGTCGTCCGCGGTTATTTTTTCGTACATCTGGAACAGGTTGCCATACTTTTTTTCGATGACATCCCTGCCGTCGCGATTGATGGCATCGGCGAAATCGAGATAGACGGCCTGGCCGGTTTCGCCCACGCCCTTGCCCATATCGCACTGCTCTTTGGCATTTCTGGAGGCCACGTCCCGGGGGACCAGGTTGCCGAAGCTGGGGTATTTGCGCTCCAGGTAGTAGTCCCGCTCAGCCTCAGGGATCTCCCCGGGGGCGCGGCGGTCGCCCGGACGCTTGGGCACCCAGACCCGGCCGTCGTTTCGAAGCGACTCGCTCATCAGGGTCAGCTTGCTCTGATAGT
>NZ_JASJGN010000469.1:0-7199 GCF_033791525.1 Desulfosarcina sp. | reverse complement strand
CATGGCCTGGGCCGCCATGAGCATCTCGGGCACGAACAGTTCGCCGGCGCTAAAGCGCTCACCGACCTCGTCCATGGCGCTGATCAGCCCGTCGTTCAAGATGGCGCCGATGTCCGTGCCGGCGTCCATTTCCGCCTGGGTCTTGGCCTTTACCGTCTCCTCGTCAAATGCCAGTACTGCGTTGAAAATGTCCTGGGTTGCCATGAATGATCCTCCTGAATGTGGGTGATAGGATATTAGCGATGCTTGTGCTGTATCTTGGTCGTTTTATAATATTTCAATTGATGAAATTGAAGCTCTATATCAAGGCCGACCCATAGGTCAACTGGTGCTCACCGTCAAGATTTATTCTTGCGTCCGGCCACGTAAGCAGACAACGCGGTTTCCACATCCGGATCGATGGGGGGCTTTTCGTAAGCGGCCAGGCGGTGGCTCAGGCTCTCGGTGGCGACCTGATCAATACGCTTGGAACCGGCAGCTTTCCAGCCGGCATAATTCTGCCGGTTAAAAAAGTCGGCCATGTAGAATTCCGTGCGGCACAGCTTGAATGTTTTGGGCTGGGTCAGGTACTGACCGCCGATGCCCACGTTTTTAATCATCTCAACATCGATGGCTTCATCGGAAACGTCGATGGGCTTGATCAGCTTGCGGATGATGCCGCACATCTCTTCGTCCATGAGAAATTTTTCAAAACTCATGGCGATATAAGAGCCCAGGATACCGGCCGAATGGAGAATGAAGTTGATGCCGCTGCGGGCAGCGGTAGAAAGGGCCAGGGCGGATTCTCCCGCGGCCTGGCCATCCGGGAAATGGGCATCGGTCAAACCGCCCCCGCTGCGGCTGGGGAGCTTGTAAAATCGAGCCATCTGGGCAGTGGCCGAAACCACCATGGACAGTTCCGGGCAGCCGATGGCCAATCCGCCGGTGCGCATATCCATGGCCGAGGAGGTGGATCCATAGACCACCGGTGCACCCGGATTGACCAATTGCGCCAGGGTGATGCCCGCCAGGATTTCGGCATTCTGCAAGGCCAATACGCCGGAGAGGGTCACCGGCCCGGATGAACCCGCCATGATCAGCGAGGCGATCACGCAGGCCTGGTTGGCCCGGGCCAGTTCAATCAGGGAACCGGCCATCTCGTCGGAAAACTGAAGCGGCGACAGTGAATTGATCAGGGACACCGAAACCGGTCCCGCGGCGAGAAGCCTGTCCTTGCCACCCCATATGATGGAGGCCATCTCAATGCAGTCCCGGGCGCCTTGTCTGGATACCGGACTTCCCATAAAGGGTTTATCGCACAAAACAATGCTGGAGAAGATCATGTCCAGATGGCCGGTGTCAGGCGCCACATCGCCCGGTTCCACCATCATGAACCCGTTCATGTTGATGGTTTTGGATGTTTGGATCAGTTTGCAGAAATTGTCATAGTCCGCCATGGTGGCTTCCCGCTGGCTACCGTCCGGCAGGGCGATGAAGGGCGCACCGTAGCCGGGTGCGAAAACGAAATCGTCCTCTCCCACGGCAACGCTTTTTTCAGGATTCCGTGCAGTCACCGTGAACCGTGAAGGGGCGGTCTCGAGCGCTTTTTGTATCTGGGCCTCGGTCATGAAAACCGTTTTTCCATCCACCTTGAACCCATTGGATGCGAAGATCTCCAATGCTTCGGGTTCATTGAAGGCCACACCGACGCTTGACAGCAGCGCCATGGATGCATCGTGAATCCGGGTCATCTGGTTCGTGGTGAACGTTTGCATGCGGTCATACATGATCGATCCTCCTTGTTGCGCTTAATGGCGACACTTGGATGGGCTATTGCGGTGCTGTCGTCGGAAAGGCTTCCCAACCATACGAAAATAAGATGCTTACAGAGCAGATTGCATGCCATGGCGGACTGATTTGCTAAAATGATAACCGACACCCCAGGTTTTCATATCAGACGGGCAAAAATATGCATAACATACTGAAAAGATTATTTTTTTAGTCGTGGGACAGACGTGTGTCAGAGAATGGCGAGGTTTTTTCGTCGGATAACCGACCGCTTGAACATGAAGACCGACAAAAAACTTTACACATTCAAGGGAAAAATGTTTTCATTGACTGTTTTTTTTACATATAATCAACTGATATCGAAAGCTTCCCTTAAACAACCAGCCATGGAGACTGACGTTGTCTGATCAATCCTCGAATCGACCTATTTTGCCCGACTTTGACAACCTCGATTTTATGCCGGTGTTCGATGCCTTTGATGAGGGCATCATCATCACCGACACCGGCGGCCGCATCCTGTTCTACAACGAAACCCAGGCGGGAATTGACGATCTGCGACCCGTAAATGTCATCGGCAAGCGAGTTGCGGACATCTACCGGCTGGACTGGTATGACAGCATGATATTCAGGTGCCTGGAAGCCAACACACCCATCATCGGCAGGCTGTTTTTTTACCGGACCTGCAAAGGTAAACTGGCCAATACGATCCACAGTGTCTTCCCGCTGCACCTCAACGGAACGTTGGCGGGCGCCATCTGTTTTGTAAAAAACTACAATTTACTGGAAAAGGTCATGTCCGGTTATTCCACCCTGTCGCCGAACACCCCTCCGGAATTGGCCAATGGCACCCGATACCAGTTTTCCGATATCATGGGCGTGGACAAAAGTATTCTCCACGCCCTGACCATGGCCCGTCTGGCTGCAGAGAGCCGTTCACCGGTGATGCTTTTCGGTGAAACCGGATCGGGCAAAGAGATGTTTGCCCAGAGCATTCACAACTACAGCTCCCGCAGGGACAACCCTTTTGTGGGCATCAATTGCGCTGCGATTCCGGACACGCTTTTAGAGGGTCTGCTATTCGGAACGGTAAAGGGGGCGTTCACCGGCGCCGTGGACAAAATGGGGCTGTTCGAACAGGCCAACGGCGGCTCTCTCTTTCTGGATGAGATCAATTCGATGCCCATTGCTCTCCAGTCCAAACTGCTGCGGGTGCTCCAGGAGAAAAAAATCCGGCGTGTCGGAGCTTCAGGTGAAGTGCCCGTCGCCTTGAAAATCATTAGCTCCGTCAACATACCCGCCCACAAGGCCATTCGGCAACGGCAGTTGCGCATGGACCTGTTTTATCGCCTGGCCGTGGTTTACATTGCCATTCCCCCTTTACACGAACAGCCTGATGGCATCGAAACGCTGACCCGCCATTTCATCTACAAAAATAATCTGGCCCTCGGCAAAAAGGTGTGCGGCGTCAGCGAACCGGTCATGCAGTTTTTTCGAACCTATCACTGGCCGGGAAACGTTCGTGAACTCGAACATCTCATTGAAGGGGCCATGAACACCATCGGGCCGGACACAACCCTGCGCATTTCCCACCTTCCGCCGCATCTGCTTCTGCATCAGGTTCGTGATGAAGGTACACCGGTGCACGTGGTGCCGCTGGATCGTTCTGCAAATCCACCGGTCTCGAAAGCCGGCAACCCCGATCTTGGCGTGGCATCTCCCGGAGCCGGTATGCAGGACCTGCGGGAACGACGGCAGGAACAGGAAGCGAAGATGATTGATGACGCCCTGAGGGCCGCCGGTGGCAATGTGTCAGCCGCTGCAAGGAGGTTGAATGTTTCGCGGCAGCTGATTCACTATAAGATGCGAAAATATGGATTGCGCAGGACAGCCTATCGTGGGTCGATAGAAAATGATCCGGCCGGTTAAGGCGCCTATCCGGCATGCAGATAGGTTAACCCGTAGTGCTCGTTCACTTCCAACCGGCAGGGGATGGCAAGCCTACCAGGTCACACTCATCATGGAGCAGTTGAGGCCGCTGCCGATCCCCATGAGTGCCACGTGGTCGCCCGCTCGGAAGCGGCCGGATTCGGCGGCCTGGCATAAGGTGATGGGCACGGCCGCAGGGCCGATGTTGCCCAGGGTGGGAAAGTTCAGATGATGTTTCTCCGGGGTCAGGCCCAGTTTACTGTTGAGCACGTCCATGTTTCGCCGGCTTACCTGGTGGGGAATGTAGGCATCGATTTGCGCGTCGCTCCAGTTGGTCAAGGTGCTGCTGGCCAGGTCCCAGGTCTTTTTGGCCAGTTCCACGCCGAAAATCAGCACCTTGGAGGCATCGGCGGTCATATAGTCGCGCTGCCCCAGGCACAAACGGCTGTGGCGGGTGGCCGCCCGGGTCACCGACCCGTTGACCACATGGCCGGTTGTAGACATATTCCTGTGGCACAGGATCATGGCTACCGCCCCCGAGCCTAAAGTGAGGGTGGCGAACTGGTCCCTGAAGGCGTCCGACTTGGCATCCGATTGCCGCAGTCGGTTGATGGTTGCCTCGACCACTTCCCGCGAATTCTCCCCATCTACGATGAGTCCGTAGTCGACAAGACCGGCGTCGATCATCATGCCCACACTGGCCATGGCGTTGACAAAACCCAGGCAGGCGTTGCCTATGTCATAGTTGATGCAGTGGTCGGCAAGTCCCAGATTGCCGTGCACCAGGCTGGCCACGGATGGCTCGATATAGTCTTTGGAGACCGACGTGCTGATCAAGCAACCGATGGCCTCGCGATGGATGCCGGTTTGCTGCAATACTTTTTCGGCAGCCAGGGTGGCCACGTCGCTGGCCTGCTGGTCAATGTCCCAGAACCGCCGCTCCCGGATGCCTGAGAGTCCCTCGATGATCCCTGGCTTGATGCCGATGCGTTCCAAGGTGGCCGAAAGCTGTGATTCTATATCGGCAGAGGTGATGATCGTCGTCGGCAGTACACATGCCACCGCCTCGATGGCCACATTCTTGAATAACATCGGTTTCATGATTGTCCTTCCAGCGCTTTCTGATGATTCAGCGGTTGAACCGCGATAGCGAGCGCATTCCTCGCCGCTTGCGGCGGGGTTAGCGAGCGAACTGAAAATCGATTTTTTATCCTTACGGTGCCGCGTAGCACTGCCGTTTCAGGCAGAACATTCCCCGCGGCTTGCCGCGGGGAGGGTTCAAAACAATTGTTAGTCCTGGTTTTATATCATGCCCGGGGGGTTAAAAAAACCGGAAACCCTTACCATGCGCTATCGGTTGCCGGGAGCGGTCATCTGGCGTATTGTATCGTTAAGCGGACCAGCACCGACGCCGCTTACTGTTTAACAGGGTGTTGAAAGACGTCTAAAGGGCAGGATACGGTTACTCCTCGATGAAAAACCTTGATGAGATTCATTTCATCCAGCCGGTCGACAAGGGCATCTGGCTGATAAAGGCCCCCGGAAAGGGCCGTTTTCCCCACTGCAACGGGTTCCTGATGATTGGAGACCGGACTGTATTAATCGATGCCGGTATCGGAGCCGAACGAATCGTTGAAATTGATCGCCGGACGCGCATCGACGTGCTGATCATCAGCCATTCCCATCCCGACCATATTCTGTCATGGCATGTGCTGAGCGACCGGCAGCTGTTATTGCCGGCCCAGACCCCGGCGTCCGTGGGCGACCTGCGGCTGCTCGGTCAGCGATTCGTCGAGGGCCGGCAGGAGGCGCAATACTGGACGTGGGTGGCCTCGAGTCGGTTGGGCATCCTTCCCATGCGCCGGCCGGACCAACAATTTGACGACGGTGAAATCCTGGATTTTGGATCCATTCAGCTCCAGGCAATTCATGCGCCGGGCCACCTGGATGATCATTATTGTTTCCTGGAGGAGCATTCAGGAACGTTGTTTTCCATCGATATCGACTTCACCGGGTTCGGGCCATGGTACGGCAACCCGGAAGGTGATATCCATCGGTTTCGGGAAAGTGTGTCGATGCTTCGTAACCTGCCCTACCGTCAAATCTGTGCCTCCCATAAACTGCCGATCGCCCGATCGGATGCCGATGCGGCCTTCGACCGTTACCTGAAGGCCTTTGACCGACAGAAGGCGGCGGTTTTCGATTTGTGCTGCAAAGAAATGAACCTGGAAGGGATGGTCAGGCATTCACCCTTTTACAGGAATCGGATGCCCGACGGCACGCTTCAACAGATATTCGAAACCCAGATGATCCGTAAAAACCTGGCCCTGTTGCTTCGGGAAGGCCGAATCGTTGAGGAAAACGGAACATATCGCGCCATATAGGCTGTTTCCTATTCCATCGGTCACTACCATCGTGTGATCGAGCAAGGCTACTGTCTGAGTGCACCGCTGATGTCCCCGGCCAGCTTGCGGGCGGCGGCACGGGCCTCCTCGCCCAGGGCGTCCGGTGTTGTGCAGAAGGGGATGACGGTCTTGTTCACGGCTCGCGCTTGGCCATACTTACACACCCGGTCGAAGACGGTCTGGATGACATCGGCGTTGCCTTTCACCGGCCCGCCGCAGGTGACCAGCAGGGCGGCTGGCTTATCGGCGATCAGGGATCGGTGGTTGACGGTGCCGTAACCTGTGACCAGACAGAAGTGACGGTCGATGAGTGCCTTCATCTGGGCGGAAAAGTCCCAGCAGTAAAGGGGGCTGCTGTAAATTACGGCATCGGCTGCGATCATGCGTTCGAATACGGCAACCGCGTCATCCTTTTGGACGCATCCGGGCCGGTCGGCCACTTTCTGGCACGCCTGGCAGCCCAGACATCCATTGACTTTCACGGAAGTAATGGCGAGGCGTTCCACCTGATGCCAGCCGGACAGTTCCTGTTCCACCATATCCAGTGCGCCGGCCGTGTTGCCTTTTTTGCGCGGACTTCCCAAAATGGTGAGGATGTTCATGCATGACCTCCTCGTAAAATGTATCGATGGTGATCGGGTGAGAATCAAAAAACCGATGCATTATGAAACCAGATTTTTCAAAGGAATTCAATACACGTTGCCGCGGCCATGCACGATAATTGCCGCGGGGACGCATGCGCAGTGGTCTGCAACTCAGGCGGGATAGATACTATTTAGGAAAATCATCAGGATCGACAATAAGACGGTCAAGGTTCTTTTGTGATCCACGAACGCAGGCCGGGTAGGTTTGCTATTTCTCGGTGGATCGATCCACCGGTCTCAATCGTTGTGCGTCTGCTCGCCCCCGTAAAGTTCCTTCACCGCCTGCCGGTCGATACTGCCATTTTTTTCCGGGAGTGACTCCACGAACTGCACATATTGTGGCTTTTTATAGCGGGCAATGCGGCTGCCGACGAATTCGATCAAATCTTTTTCGGATAAGTGCTGTCCGGCTTTCAACACGCAGACCGCCTTGATGCCTTCCTTCCACTTGGGATCC
>NZ_JASJGN010000468.1:0-34451 GCF_033791525.1 Desulfosarcina sp. | reverse complement strand
GACCTGGGGCAGGTGGGGCATGCGTTCTTCCATTGCGGAAAGAATCTCCACCCGCTTGATGGAGTCGATGCCCAAATCCGCCTCGATGTCCATGTCCAGCCCCAGCATGTCGGCAGGATAGCCGGTCAGTTCGGAAACAATAGAAAGCATTGTCTTTTGAACCAATTGTGAATCTTCGGTTGCCGGATTATCGGCAATCGCCGTTGGGGAAGCGGCAATGGCTGCAGAAGGGTCTTCGGTGGAAAGAAAATCACTGATCTGGCCAAGGGTCTTCAGGGTGCCCAGCATGTCCGGTGTGACCTGGGGCAGGTGGGGCATGCGTTCTTCCATTGCGGAAAGAATCTCCACCCGCTTGATGGAGTCGATGCCCAGGTCCGCCTCGATGTCCATGTCCAGCCCCAGCATGTCGGCAGGATAGCCGGTCAGTTCGGAAACGATGTCGATCATTGCCCTGGATATCGCTTCAGCGTCATTGGTCGGCATTGCATTTGGCGATGCTGTCGTCGATGGTTGTGTGGCCGCTGGTGAATAATATGGCTCAGTGGTTGTATAAGTAACTGCCGGATCGACAGCCGCTACAATCGATGCGGCCGACGCAGGGAGGCTTCCCATTGTCGACGGTTGTGGCGAAATCGGTTCCGGATGAGCGAGGGGCGCTTTAATTTCTGCAGCAGCCGGCATGGGCATTTCCAAGCCAGGTCCCAAGAACATCCGGGTGCTTTTGATCATTTCCTGGAGGGTGCGGCTGGCCTGTGCCTGCGTATCCAGAAACTTCTGATGCGCCTGCGCCGTCTGTTGCTGAAGGGATTGGATCGATTCCAGTCCTTTCTGGACAATGGCCAGCGCCTCGTTCATGTTGGCACCCACTGACGGATCTAATTTCCGGTCTTGGACAACCTGCTTTTCGATCGGGCTTGTCGCTACAGCTGCATTCATTGGCTTGCGGGTATCCATGGAGGTAGGCGTATTGGCCACGGTTCGGTTTAGTGACGGGGCCGGTCCGCTTTCCGTTCGGGGAAGGGGAGACTGGACCGGTCTGTCTGTTATCGGTGTCGCGCTCGTTTTACGGGGTGCACGGTAGTTGGTTCCGGATAGCGGGATGGTCATTTTCTGCGGCCGGGCGGCCGGGGCTTCGGTCTCCCACCGGTTCAGGTCGAGGTCCGCGCCAAGGGCAGCCAGGTGGCCGATGGCGTGGGCCAGATCCATGATGCCTGAAGTTTTTCCGGAGGACCGGTCAAGGGCAATCACCGTCACATCCCGGTCTTTGAGTGTGGCTCGGACCAGTCCGGAAAGCACCGTTTTGGGCCCCACCTCGACGAATGTGCGCACGCCGGCTTCGTAGAGGTGTTCGACCGTTTCTTGAAACCGGACCGATGAAGTCAATTGTCGGCCAAGCAAATCTGCACACTGTGAAGGGTCGGCCGGGTAGGGTGCCGCCGTTACATTGGCATAAACCGGCGTAAGGGTGGGGGTGAATGCCGCCTTTTCGGCGGCCATGAAAAATGGCTTTTGGGCCCTTTCCACCAGCGGGCTGTGAAAGGCGGCTGAAACCGGCAGGCAGATCGTGCGGTAACTTTTTTCGGCACACCTTGCCTTGGCCCGTTCAATGGCTTCGGTAGTCCCTGAAAGCACGCCCTGGTCGGGGCTGTTGAGGTTGGCCAGCACCACGCCGGGTATTTGATCGGCCAATGCCTTCAAACGGTCCATCGGTGCGTTTACCGCCAGCATGGTCCCGGCATCGCCGTCCTTGCTGGCATCGGCCATCAGTCGTCCGCGCGTGACGCTTAAGGTTAACAGGGTTTCCCGGTTGATCCAACCGGCGGCATAGAGGGCGGGCAGTTCCCCGTAGCTGTGACCGCAGGTCGCATCCGGCTGCACATTAAAGTACGCCAGCGTCGAAAGCATGGCCAGACTCACCGCTCCGATGGCCGGCTGGGCCACATCGGTCCGGCGAAGGGCATCCGCCTGCCGCTGCTGCTGGTCGTCGGAAAGGGCAGGGCGCGGAAACAGGATCTCCCCCAGCGGCGGTTCCTGATCAAGTTGGTGACCGGCGGCTTGGATGGCTTCCATGGCACCGGGAAAGGCGCAGACGAGATCCCTTCCCATATGGGGATATTGGCTTCCCTGGCCGGGAAACATGAAGGCGATTTTTCCGGCGGCCTGTGGCGCCGGATCGAAATAGATACCCTGAATGGCCGAGGCAGCGGGTTTGCCTGCAGTGACAACGTCGATGGCCTTTTGCAGTCGGTCTTTCAGGCCGTTGCCTGAAGGAGAACCATCCACTACCATGACCAACCGTTGTGGATGGCCGCCCGAAAAAGTCGTTCGCAGCGTCTTTGCCGTCCGGGACAGCACCGTGGCATCGAAGGGTTCTTCAAGAAGACGTTCATCGAACTGTTGAAGGCTGTTGATGATTGCCGCTGCATCAGGACCCGAGAAGGCCAGGATTTCCACCGAACCATCCCAGGCGATCTCTTTTTTGTCAGGCTGATACTCTTCGAGAACCACATGAAAATTGCTGCCGCCGAAACCAAAAGAGCTGACACCACCGCGCCGCGGGGTGCCATTTGCGCTAAACCAGGGTCGCGGGGCGGTGTTGAGGTAAAAGGGACTGGATTCGATTCCCAGTTTCGGGTCGGGTTGGTCCGCCTTGAGTGTGGGCGGGAGAACCTTGTTGTAGAGAGAAAGCGCCGATTTAATGAGCCCGGCAGCGCCGGCCGCCGCTTTGGTGTGACCGATCATTGACTTTACCGACCCCAGTGCGCAGCGATTGCCGTTGGGGTTGATGGCACCGAAAACTTTTTTCAGGGCGGTGAATTCCATCTCGTCACCCACCCGGGTACCGGTGCCGTGGGCTTCTACCAATCCCACCGTTTCGGGTGGAATGCCCGCATTCCGATAGGCCCCGACCAGCGCCCGGGCCTGACCGTCGGGTCGCGGTGCGTAGATGCTCTGCGACTTTCCGTCGCTGGAAGACCCGATGCCCCGGATCACTGCATAGATCCGATCTGCGTCGCGCTCGGCATCCTCGAGGCGCTTCAACACCAGGATGCCGATACCTTCACCCAGAACCGTGCCGTCGGCATCTGAGGAAAAGGGGCGCGCGTCGCCGGTGTGAGAAAGGACGCCGGTCTTAGAAAAGCACATGTGCATGAATATGTCGTTGATGGTATCCACGCCACCGGTGACCGCCATGTTGCTTTTACCGGCAGCCAGTTCCATGATTGCTAAATGAACGGCACCCAGGCTGCTGGCACAGGCTGCATCCACGACGCAGTTGGTGCCGCCAAGATTCAGCCGGTTGCAGATCCGGCCGGCCACCACATTGCCAAGCAGACCCGGAAAGGAGTTCTCTTGCCAGGACACGTAGCTGTTGGAAATGTCCGCAATGATGGATGATTTCTGCTGGTCGCTGAGCCCCTTGTCCTCGAGCGCTTTACGCCATGAAGGGTGCCCGAGACGTGATCCCAGGGAAATGACCAACTCCTGGGTGCCGGTAACGCCCAGGATTACAGAAGTATGCTCACGGTCGAATTCACGACCATCTCCGTATCCGGCATCCGTCAGGGCCATTTTGGCGGCCACCAAACCCAACAGCTGGGAGGTATCCGTGGCCTCAAGGGCTGCCGGCGGAATGCCGAATTCGGTGGGATCAAAGGGTACCGTCGGAAGAAATCCGCCGCGATTGCAGTAAATATGGTCCGGTTTTTTAGGATCCGCATCCAAGTAGTCGTTCAACTGGCCATGGGTCGTGGGCGGTTCGGAAATGCAGTCTATGCCGTTGAGCAGGGTTCGCCAGTACTCCTTCATATTTCTCGATTTGGCAAACATGCCACCCATGCCAATGATGGCAACCGGCTGCTGAACTATATTCGTTGTCATTTTATGTGTTTGGGAACCAATTGCTGCTGGTTAAGTCGATGGGCCGTGTGCGCAAGAGGTATTGCGCATACCGCGGCCGTGCATCTGCCTGAAAATAGAGACGCTAAACATAATTCATTGAAACATAAAATACAAGGGATTGACACAAGACCGATGACTTGTTAGGTAGGTATAACAACTATCCAGGCTAAACGCTTATGATTCTTTATTATACCAATCGGGAGATATCGGAAAAACTTGAGATCAATCTCGCCCGCTGGAAACGCTGGTCAAGATCATTTCTACCACCGGACCCGCTGGGAGGAATGCAATCGGGCTACGCGAGGCAGTATACCTTCAAAGATTTGTTCAAGGTTTATCTGGGCGGTCATCTGCTGTCCCACCTGAAACTGTCCCTGCCGGACAGCCAGCAGGTGCTCGATGATCTGTCGCCGTGGATGAAAAAAAATGGGTTTTTGGATCTAAATGGCGCAAACGGGGCAGCAACGGAAATAAATGGTCAATCAAATGGATATCGCATCTATTTTTGTCCGGTCAGGGCAACTGGTGCCAAAAAAGGATCAGGTTTTTGCTATCTCATCCGAAAAACCGTTGGCACGCAATCGAATGATTCGGTGACCGGTCCTAAAATCAAGGAAACAGTTGAAGAGACCATCATCCGGATCGATTTAACTGACGGTTGTTTTTTTCTTCAGGATCCGCATGTCCGCATGATCAATTTTTCACCGCTGTTCGCTGCGTTGGTTAAAAAACTTTACCATCACCCCCAGTGAAGTCACGCCGGGAAAAGGATGATATCTGCGCGTCGGTGATGGGGGAAACCATACCCGGCGCTACCGGCAGATCGATCCCCTGGTTTTTTAAGCCATTCAGTCGCGAGATAACGGCGGCGCCGTATAGGAGATTCAGGGCGACGGTCACCGTCTTGCGGTTTGGCGGCGGTTCCAGAAATGATCCTTTGATCCACTCGTTGAAGGCCCCCATGGCCGGGCCGCACCAGATCTGATAGTCGATGGCCCGTTCCGGAACACCGCTTTTTGCCCACAGCGACGCCTTTCCCAGGTACGATCGAAATACCAGAGCCATTTTGTGTTTAGGATCCTTTTGCACCCGGTCCACCTGGGCCGGGTCCCGCTGACTGAAAAAGGCCCGTGTAGTCTCCCACTCCGCTTCGAACGTGTTTTTCAGGAAGGTTTCTTCAACCAGTTTTCGCTGGTCTTCCGGTACGTCTTCGAACCGGTCGTAGGTCCGATAAATATCGTAGAGCTTGGAACCACGCATGGAGAACATGGTGCCGCGCTTGAGCACCTGAACCTTGACACCCAACTCGAACATGTCAGCTGCCGGTGCCATGATGACATCCGCCTGACGCGCCTCGGCCAGCATCTTTTTCACCAACAAGGAGGTGTCGGCCTCCACACAGGATTGATTGACGGAACCGGTGAGGATGTAGGCCGCCCCCATGGCAAAGGCGGCCGCGGCTGATTCTGGGGTAGCGATGCCACCGGCAAGCCCAACCCGCAAGGGGATGCCGTAGTCGTGCTGCCTGGCCATCTCGTCGCGAAGGACCACCATGGTGGGAAACAGGCACAGGGCCGGGCGGTTGTCGGTGTGACCGCCCGAGTCGGCCTCTGCGGTCAGGTCCTGTGCCATGGGTATCTGATGGGCCAATTCTGCTTGTTCGTCGGTGATTTTTCCCAGTTCCTTCAGGTGTCGAAGGTGCTTTTCCGCCGGTGGGGCAAAGAATTTGCGGGCGACCTCTTCGCGGGACACCTTGGCGATGATCCGATTGGGACAGACGATCTTTCCCTGATTGTTTCTGTGAATGCCGTGGATGCGGTATTCAACCAGGGGCATCGTCAGATCCAGATATGCGGATGCCGAAACCAGCCGGATCTCCTTGGCCAGGTAGAGGTCAACGGTTTTTTGTTCCAGAGCCATATCGTTGGGGCTGTGGATCAGGTTGAAGCCGTAGGGAATTGACCCGAGGTTTTTTTGAAGGGCGTCGATGGCCGATTCAATCTGTTCGATGGGCAGCCCGCCGGCTCCGAAAAAGCCGATCATGCCGGCCCGGCCGGCAGCTTCGACCATGGCCGTGGAGGTGATACCGTTTGCCATGGCCCCGCAGATGTAGGCGAATGTTAATCCATGATCCGATTTGAAGCCAGGGTCCCCGATCGACGCCAAGTCAAGAGACGGTGACCATCCCAACAGCGGGTAGCCGTTGGATGGCGGTTGCTCGTTCGTTCCGAGAGTGGCCATTCCATCCTGCGCCACACCCGTCTGGCCGTTCACGTCCACCACATAAAAAGGTTGCCAAAGATTGCGCAGGGCTTCGCTAAATGCCTTCTTTCCGGTTCTTGGCAACTGCTGGCCGGGTTTCCAGAACCCGTGGGGGTTCAATGTCATCTCCGTGTGGGTCAAGCTACCGCTCCCTGTTGGTGGACCGCCGTCAATGGGCTGGATTTGTTTCCGAATAAATTTATCAACGCATGTTCCCTTATCCAAGCCGTTGTTATCTGTCAACCCGATCGAAATCAGGAATTATCCCCCGGTTTCACCTGGAGATGGCAATCTTGGAAACACCGTCGCCTGAGTCCGGTCTTGACCTTACCGCTTCGTCCAGCCGATCCGAGATGATGCCAATGGCATGGTGCAAGATGCCGTGGTCAGGCAGTGAACGGGCAATGACGGCCAGATCGCCTCTTTTTTTGGCTTGGGCAAGGGTTTCGGGAAAATACAGATCGAATACCCAGCTGAGCTGGAGCAGTTTGAAATCATTCAGGCTTTTCATGTCCTTAAATCTGGCCATGCGGTTTTCGGCGATGGCGTTGACGATGCTCTCTTCCCATGTCGGCAGGTCGGGCAGGTGCTGGACGATGGCGGGTTCGGGGAGTCGGTGATGCCGGTAGTAATCGGCAAATACCTTCCAGATGTCCAGTTTGTCCGCATCACGGATCAATCGCATAAAAAGCATTGATGCAGATGGTTTGTTTGCCGGCAGCCCCGGGGCGTTGTGAAAGCGGATGGCGTCGATGATTATGGTTTTCTCATCGTCCGTAAGCCTATCCAAGACGCCGGTTTGATTTATGACATCGATGCTCAAGGATGCATGGTTGGCCGATTGTCGGTCGTTGAAGGTCCGGTAGCGGCGATACTGCTCAAAACGCCCCAGGTCGTGAAACAGGCCGATGGTCTCGGCCACGCACATTTGGCCGTCGGTCAGATCGACGGAACGGCCCAACTGGCAGATGTTGTCGCAGACCCTTGCCGTATGCTCGATTTTCAATTCCAATGGACTGTCTATTGGCGTTTTACCTGTCATGAATGACTGGGTGTAAGACTCGAACCAGGCCTTCAGGCGCATTACATGATCGGGTTTCATGATCGACCTACCCTCTGGGGTGGTATTTTTTGTGGGCCTCAACCAACTGCCGGTGGGCGACATGGGTATAGATCTGGGTGGTCGAGATGTCGGCGTGGCCCAGCATCATCTGCACGGCACGAAGGTCGGCACCCCCTTCGAGCAAATGCGTGGCGAAAGAGTGTCTTAAGCTGTGAGGGGTGATCTTTTTTTTTAATTTTGCCAGGCGGCCATAGCGACCGACCAGGTTCCAGAAACTTTGCCGGGTCATGGCGCTTCCCCGCCGGGTAACAAACAGATCCGCGCTGGAACGGTTTTTCAACAGCAGTGGCCGCGAACGGTCTAAATACGCTTGGATGGCGCCAAGGGCCATTCGGCCGACGGGAACCACCCGCTCTTTGGCTCCTTTTCCGAAAACCCTGACAAATCCCGCCTCCAGATTGATGCCGGTCATTGCCAATCGGATCAGTTCCGATACCCGCAACCCGGCTCCGTAAAGCAGTTCCAGCATGGCGGCGTCCCGCAAGCCTTCAGGTTGGCTCCGATCCGGGGCATCGATCAGCGCTTGTACATCGCTTACGGTCAATACGTCGGGCAGCCGCAATCCGATTTTGGGCAGGTCGACCTGCTGCGCCGGATTTTTTAGGATGATCTTTTCAGCGGTCAGGAATTTGAAAAAGCCTCGCAGGCTGACCAGGTGACGGGCACGGGACCTGGCGCTTAATCCCCGGTTTCTCAGGTCGATCAGATAGGTCAGGATCAGTCCCGTGTCGATACTGGAGACGGCGGTCGCTTTTTTCTTTTCCAGGAACATGCCGAATCGCATCAGATCCGCGCTGTAGGCAGCGATGGTCTTTTCGCTCAGGCCTTTTTCGATCACCAGAAAGGTCTGGTACTGATCCATGCGCTGTATGTAATCGGTGGTGCAGTCCATGGTCTACACCCTTACCCGGGGATCAAATGGGGTGGCATCGTTAAGCACCTGGGCGCAGTCCTGGCGTACCACGACCTGGTTTTCCATGCGGATTCCCCCCCATCCCGGCAGATAAACGCCCGGCTCCACGGTAACGACCATACCCGCTTCCAACCGGTCGTCTTTGGTTGGACTCAACCGGGGGCTCTCATGAACCGCCAGGCCGGTGCCGTGACCCAGGCTGTGGCCGAATTGGCCCGCATAGCCGTTTTGATCGATATGGTCCCGGGCTATCTTGTCCACCTGGATGCCGCTGGCGCCTGACTTGATGGCGGCAGTGGCCATGTCCCGGGCCATAACAACCGTGTCGAACACCTGTTGGAAGCGGTCATCCGGTTCACCCATCACCACCGTTCGGGTGGTATCCGAGCAGTATTCGTTCAACCGGGCGCCCCAGTCGAAGAGAATGGGCTCCCCCCGGCCCATCTTGCGGTCCGTGGGTACGGCGTGGGGCAGGGCGCTGTTAGGGCCCGAAGCCACGATAACGGGAAACGACAACCCCTGTGCGCCGTTTTCGCGCATGGCCTTTTCCATGGCCCAGGCCGCCTGCCTTTCCGTCATACCCGGCCGGATGGTATCCATAACTCGAGAGAAGGCCTTTTCAGCAATCCGCAGGGCATTGGTGATTCGTTGGATTTCGTCTTCAGATTTGATTTGGCGAAGTGCTTCCACCATGTTTTGCGTGGGAACCAGCTCAACCGCTTGTTTTTGCATACCCAGTGCGTCGGCGTAGGCCGAGTGATTTTTATGGGAAAGGCGAACACTCTCAAAACCCAGCCGATGAATGCCCAACGATTTGGCAATCTCCGGCAGTTCTTTTTCAAGCCCGTTTTTATAGCAGACAATGTCAAATCCGGCTGCCTCGGCTTGCGCCTGAAGTTCATAACGGCTGTCGGTGGCCAATACCAAGCGGCGATCGGATATAATCAGCACGCCGGCGGATTCATCGAACTGGGTGTCCTCACCGGTATACCCGCTCAAATAATAGCGGTTCTCCTGAACCGATACCATCAGGGCGTCCAATTCCTTATCGGCCAGGCCCTGCCTGATTGCCGTGATGCGCTTTTGTATAATCGAATTCAAAGCCACTCCTTTCGTTTCATCATAGCGGGATCATCGCTCGCAAATGATTGACAGCATTACCCCCTTTTTATTATGATTAAAACCTCTTTTCAAGCCACACCTCATCGTTCAACGGTTTCAATTGCCATTGACCCGGGCAGTGCAGCTGCCTGAAACGCTTCTGGAGGTCCAGATGAAAATCGACACCCATTGCCATATCGATCAGTCTCTGTGCGGCAAACCATTAACCGTGGAAGGTGGCAACAGCCAGGTTGAACTCGTGACCACGCCGCAAATGACGGCCGACGATCAAGGACTGGTCCACGGTGGATTTATCTTCGGTGCCGCAGATTATGCAGCCATGATTGCGGTGAATCATCCCCATGTGGTCCTCGGGGCATCGGATGTGAAATTTCTCAAACCAGTGCGGGTAGGGGAGACAGTGATCGCTCACGCCAAGGTCCAGGAGGTTAAGGGCAAGAAATACTGGGTCTCGGTGAGTGTGACCAAAGATGGTGAGGAACTCTTTCAAGGTATGTTCACCTGTTTTGTTCTGGACAAGCATGTACTGGCATAATTGCACGCCTTCAATTTAACAGGCAGAGAAAGGAATCCCTATGACTAAAAAAATTGGTGTGTTATTGTCCGGTTGCGGTGTTTTTGACGGTTCGGAAATCCACGAAGCGGTGTTGACCCTTCTGTTCTTGGATCGAGCAGGGGCTTCGGCTCTGTGCATGGCTCCGAATGTGGATCAGTTGCATGTAATTGACCACTTGACCCAGCAGGAAACTGATGAACGGAGAAATGTGCTGGTGGAGTCGGCGCGCATCGCCAGGGGCGAGATCCAGGATGTCAGTTCGGTCAGCGCCACCGACATGGATGCCCTGATCATTCCCGGCGGGTTTGGTGCGGCCAAAAATCTCAGCGATTTTGCGGTCAAGGGCCCCGAGGCGCAGGTCCATTCCCAAGTGCAACGGCTGCTGGATGAAATGGCAGATCGCTCAAAACCCATCGGCGCCCTATGCATTGCCCCGGCGACACTTACGCGCGCCCTGTCCAAACGATCTCCCCAGGTAACCATTGGCAACGATGCAGGCACGGCATCGGCCATCGAATCCATGGGTGGCATGCATACCATTTGCAGCGTGTCGGATATTTGCGTGGATGAGAAAAACCGAATGGTTACCACACCGGCCTATATGCTGGGACCCGGTATCAAGGACGTGGCCGCCGGCATTGAAAAATTGGTCGCTAAAATTCTTTCCCTTTGCTGAGCAGCCGCATGGTCCCGGCAAGCAAATAGGCCTCCGATTTCAATACCTTCTCAGCGACGCTTATTAATCCGCAAAATTCAATGAATTCAATAAAAAGGGAAGTTGATCGCACCAGTTGTCCGGAAGTTTGAAATGATCTACGGTGTCGAATCGAATCCGAATTCATCATCCTGTTTGGCGAATTCAACAGGCATGTTGCGCTCACGCTAATTGATTGGGAACATTTACATGAAAACAATCGTCGGAACCAGCAATCGGATTGTTCAGATTAACCTGTCGACCGGCCAGGTGGCTGAATTTCAAGTGGATGCGGATGACCGCCGGCGCTTCCTCGGCGGCAAAGGACTTGGGCTCAAATTACTCTATGACCGCATGGATCGTGGGATCGACCCGCTGGGTGAGGAGAACTGCATTGCATTCATGATGGGCGTGCTCATGGGCACCGGCGCACCATGTACAGGGCGCTTTTCGGCCATTACCAAATCGCCGCTGACCGGCATCATGCTGCATTCGTCCTGCGGCGGGCCATTCGGGATGGCGTTCAAGACCGCCGGCTATGACGGCTTGCTGATCTCCGGCAGGGCACCATCACCGGTCGTGATTTATATCGATGAAAACGACGTTCACATGGTAAACGGTGACGACAGTTGGGGGTTGGATACCCAAGCGGTCCAAAAACAGCTGAACCCGGATGGGAAAGCCGGTGTGCTTGCGATTGGACCGGCCGGCGAAAACCAGGTCCTGATTGCCAATGTGGCCTCCGGCCATCGGTTTCTGGGGCGCGGCGGCCTGGGGGCGGTGATGGGATCCAAAAACCTGAAGGCCATCGTAGCCCGGGGAAAAGCCTATAAAATCGTCCCTGCCAATCAAAAACTGTTCAATCGGGCCAAAAAAAGGGCGGCCGGATATATCGAAAATAATCCGGTGACCGCCGACGACTACCGCAACTACGGCACCAGCAGCCATGTCAACTGGTGCAACGACGGCGGCATCCTGCCGGTGAAAAATTTTCAGGAAGGCAGTCATCCCCAGGCTGATCAGGTGTCGGGCGAGACCATGCGGCAGCGCTACCACGCCACACCCAGCACCTGCAAACCCTGTTCGATCATGTGTGGGCACAAGGGCACCCTGCCCGACGGCAGCGTCCACCAGATTCCGGAGTACGAAACCGTCGGTCTGCTGGGCCCCAACCTGGGCATCTTTGAACCGGACACCATCACCGCATTCAGCGACCGATGCGGCCTGTTGGGCATGGATACGATCTCAGCCGGTTCCGTCCTGGGCTGGTGCATGGAAGCCGGTGAAAAGGGATTGATCCCCCCCGCTTTGAAGTTTGGTGCAGCGGAGGGTATTGCTCAGGCCCTGGATGACATGGCTTGGCGACGGGGATTCGGCGATGAAATGGCCAACGGCACGCGATTGCTGTCCAAACGCTACGGCGGTGTGGATTTTGCCATCCAGATCAAGGGACTGGAAATGCCCGCCTACGATCCCAGGGGGGCGTGGGGGCAGGGGCTGGCCTATGCCGTTGCCAATCGGGGCGCCTGTCACCTGTCCGCTACCACGTTTGCCCTGGAAGTGGCCTTCGGTTTTCTCAATCCCTACACCACGCGCGCCAAGGCACGATTCGTCGCATTTTTTGAAAATCTTAATGCCGCGGTCAACTCTCTGCACACCTGCCAGTTTACCTCCTACGCCTATGTATTAGAGCCGCCCATCGTCAAGTACACCCCCAAATTTCTGCTGCGCCTGATCATGCAGTACCTGCCGGCGGTTGCCATCCTGTTCATGGACATCAGCATTTTTTCAAAACTATGGCGGTCGGTGACCGGTCTTCGGCTGAACCAATGGCAGATGCTCAAGGCCGGGGCACGTATCCATGTGCTGGAGCGCACCATGAACACAGGTGAAGGAATATCCCGTAAAGACGACACCCTGCCGAGACGATTTCTCACTGAAGGACGCGGGTGTGATGCCAAAAAGCGGACGGTTCCCCTGCAACCCATGCTGGATGCCTATTACCGGCTTCGGGGATATGACCCCCACGGTATTCCAACCGAAAAAACGCTGAAACGGCTGGGAATTGAACCCAAATGGGACATGGTAACCGACCCACGGCTGGACTATTTCCAGATGGTGTCACCCGGCGGCAAACCGGTCAAACGGTTATATCTGTCGATCATGCTCTGGTTTATGGGGCGGGCGATCCAGGCGGCCGCCCGTGTGGATCGGGAGGTGCGCAAGGCCTTCGATGCCATCCCCGACGGCTTCACCTTCGCCCTGACCGTTGCACCGGACGGTCCGGCTATGCTCGTGGGCAAGGATAAAGCCGGCAGGGTCAGATACTTAGGCGCCAATCCCAAACAGCGTTATATCGATCTGAAACTGACCATTAAAAACATCGAGGCGGCGATCCTGCTCTTTACCTTTCAGGAGGCCACGGTCACAGCGGTGGCCAGAGACCGGCTGATTGTGGATGGGGAACTTCCCGCCGCCTGCACTGTGGTTCGCATTCTGGACATGGTGGAGGTCTTCCTTTTGCCCAAGCGGCTGGCTTCCCTGGCGGTCCGGCGATACCCCCAATGGCCACCCTTTCGAAAATATGTTGGCCGTGCCCTGATTTATCTGCGTGCGGTGGTCGGCCTTTGATTCCATTGCGATGCGAAAGCGGTTCGGTGTTAATCAATGGAGGAGCGATCCATGCGTTTGCCGGATGAATTTTCCTTTTCCTGTCCCTTGAAAATAAACTGCGGCACCCGTGCGCTGGCGAACCTGCCCGCTGAACTGTCAGCCTTCAATGCCAACGCACCGCTGATCCTGGCCAGTCGCGACCAGGTTGGCAGGAAACGGGTCAGCACCGTAATCGATGCTTTCAGAACCTCGGGGCTGACACTGGGGATCTATGACCGCCTGCCGGGCCAGCCACAACCGGATTTGATGCCCGTGCTGGCGCGGATGTATCGGGATGGGGGCTGCGACAGCGTCATTGTCCTTGGTCATGGCTCGGTGGTGGACACGGCAAAATGCCTGAATTTGATGGTTTCTACAGGTTTTCACGGGAGAACTGATGATTCCGGTGGTGATGCTGCCGACCCTGGACCGCTGCGTCCCTTGATGCTGGTGGCCACGTCCGGCGGTAACGGTGATGAGGTGACCGGTTATGCCAGCGACGGGGTTCGGCGCCTATGTTCCCCGCGACTGATTCCCACCGTTGCCTTCATCGACCCGGCAATGATGGAAGACAGGAATGACCGCGATGTCGTGGATGGGGCACTGATCGCCCTGGTTCATGCCGTGGAGGCGTTCCTCGATGATACCGCCGGGCCCATGTGCCGCGCATACGCCCATTCGGCCATCGGCCTGATCGTGAATCACCTGCCCGCCGTCCTTCGAAAAACAGACCGTAAAAAAAACCTCTGTGCGGCAGTCAACGGTCAGGTGGCTGCTGGTTGTGCCTTTTTCAGTTCCTCTCCCGGCGTCTGCCACGTCCTGGCCACCGGATTGAAGCAAGGGACCGATCTTCCCCTTGGTTTTTTAATGGCCATTCTGCTGCCCCATATGCTGGCGGAGGCTGGGTTTAACCAACCGGAGCGGGTGGGAGAACTGCTCTATCCCATGGTGGGGGCGGACATTTTCGCCGTGACTGCCGCCGACCTTAAAACACCGCGCACCATTGCCCTGTTCTGGGAGTTTTTCGATGCGTTAAATGCTGAGTTATCCTTGAAAATCCCAACGTCTATCGGTGACGCCGAACTGACGGATGAACAGATTAAACGGATCCAGTCGCGGCTGGCCAGGGGTTCCATCGACGATCATGTGGCACGAATCCTTGAGGGTGCAAGGCACGGCGTTACCGCGATAGACGACTGAAGGTGGCCCCTGGCTGAAAATTTCTATTTTCAATTGCTTTCAGAGGAGCTGATCATGCACGTCCCGGGCTACTATGAATTTTTTTGCCCCGTTAAGACCGTCGCCGGCCACCATGCGCTGGAAAAAATACCCCAATTGCTGAACGATTTAGGGGCTCAACGCCCCATGATCATCACGGATAAAGGGGTTGTCGCCGCCGGTCTGGTTGATACGGTCAGCGCGGCCATCACTCCGGGAATCCAAATGGGTGCACTAACAGACGATGTGCCGCCGGATTCTGACCTCAAGGTGGTCGTCCAGCTTGCCGGGGTATACCGCGAAAGCGGTTGCGATGCGATCATTGCCGTTGGCGGTGGGTCGGTGATGGATACGGCCAAAGGGGTGAATATCTTGGTGTCTGAGAATACCGAGGACCTGATGCAATTTTCCGGTGCCGGCATCCTGGCACGACCGCTAAAGCCCCTGATGGCCATTCCCACCACCGCCGGAACAGGATCGGAGGTGACCCAGGTGGCAGTGATCGCCGACCACGTCCGAAATCTGAAAATGCCCTTTGCATCCTATTTCCTATTGCCGGATCTTGCTGTTTTAGATCCGCGCATGACGCTGACGCTTCCACCGGCGATCACGGCCGCCACCGCCATGGATGCCCTAACCCATGCCGTAGAGGCCTATACTTGCCTGGCCAAAAACCCGCTCAGTGATGCCCATGCGCTATTGGCCATTGAATTGATTGGCCAAAATCTGCTAAACGTGCTAAATGAGCCGGAAAACGCAGACGGGCGCCTGGCGCTGGCCGTGGCATCAAACTTGGCCGGCGTGGCCTTTTCCAACGCCATGGTGGGAATGGTCCATACCCTGGGCCATTCAGTGGGTGCGGTTTGCGGGGTACCCCACGGCGCCTGCATGGCAATTTTGCTTCCCTATGGCCTGGAGTACAACATGCACAAGAACGGTTATTTGACCGCCCAGTTGCTGCTGCCGCTGTCAGGCGCACGTGTCTATGCGCAGACACCGGCCCATCTGCGGGCTCAGCAGACCGTTGCCGCCATACGACAACTGAACCAGCGCCTCCACCAGGAAACCGGCGGCCGCCACGCCAGGTTTTTCAAAGAGATTACGGGTCCGGACGGCAGTGCCCGGGTGCCAGTGGAAAGCCTTGAAGCCATTGCGGACAAAGCACTGGGTGACGGTAGCATTTTATGCAATCCCGAGGAATTGGACCGCGATGACCTGCTGATGGTCATGTCCCACGCCTGGGCGGGTAAGCCGCTGGATCGAAACCTCGTAAAAAAGGGCGACCTGAAAATTCGATGACCACCGTCCGAAAAAACGATTATAATCGTACATACCCCATTTCATGGGAACAATTGCACCGGGACGCCCGGGCGATGTCATGGCGCCTGATCGAACGGGGCCCCTGGCAGGGCATCATCGCCATCACCCGCGGCGGCCTCGTGCCAGCCGCCATCGTTGCACGGGAACTGGATATCCGGCTGGTTGACACCGTCTGCATTGCAAGTTACGCTGGCCGGAATCAGGGGCAGATTCAGGTGCTCAAATCCACGACCGGTGACGGCGACGGCTGGCTGCTGATTGACGATCTGGTGGATACGGGCAAAACGGCTAAATTGGTTCGTGAAATGATTCCCCGGGCTCATTTCGCCACGGTTTATGCCAAACCGGCCGGCCGACCCCTGGTCGACACCTTCATGACCGAGGTGAGCCAGGACACCTGGATACTGTTTCCCTGGGATTCGGAAATTCAGTTTGCACAACCCATTGCTGGAAAAACACAGCAGGATCAATAACCATGATCCCTGTGCCACGGAAGAAGGAGATTGGTGTAATGCGAATCGGGGTGGTCGTTTTCATCGCAGCTTTTATGCTGACCGCATGTGTCCATCTGGACTTCAACAAAACCATCAACGCTTTAAAAAGAATTCAGCCGGGAGACTCCCAGGAGGTCGTTTTCGAGAACCTGGGCCCACCGGACCTTCGACAGGATATCAGCGACCAGCGTTTTGTGGCCTTTTATCAGACACAAGCCGGGAATTTATCCGGTGAGACGGTAACAGCGGAGTTGTGCACGCCGATCGCTATTGAAAATGGACAGGTGGTTGCTGTCGGCGGTGACTATGCCGAACGCTGGACCCGTGAAGAAGAAGAGCGTATCCGCCAGGCGGCTGTTGCCGAGACCGAACAGCAACAAACTGAAATGGCCGAAGCTGCGGCACAGCGTGCAAAGGCTGCGCATCAGGAAAAAATTGAGGCCCTCGAAAACGAAGTCAGGCCGGTTCCTGGCGGCAATGCCGTCCTGAACCTGAAGCTATACCGCCAATTGCTGGCATTGGATCCTGAGAATTCCCGTTATCAGAAAAAGGTGGCCTTTTATGAAGACCGGCTGGCCAAACAACAAAAGGCCCAACAAGAACGCGCCATTCGTTCAGCCAAAGCGAAGCGCCGGCAGGCGTGGGATCAGGCTCGCGAGGGGCGCAACAAACAGCTGAGGCAATACAGCGGAAACGGCATCGCAGAGATGGCTGTACACGACATGGGCAACGGTTCGCTGTATGTCTGGGTGAAAAATGTCAGCAGACAAATTATCACCACCCATCCCGACCATTTTACCCTGATGGACAGTGAAAACAACGTGGTAAAGGGTGAGATCAGCGACAGCCTGGACAGCGTACTGGAGCCGGGCAGTATTTCCCACGGCAAGATTGAATACAGCCGTGAGATCGAACCCAAGGAACTCATCTTCCAGAACAGGGAGTCGGGCCGAATATCCAAATCATTCCAGTAACCGCCACCGCACTTAAAAAAAAACCGCACGATCCGAATAGTCGGCGTGCGGTTTTTTTCGTTTCAACCCATGAGATGTCGGTCTATTTCATCAATCCGGGCAGAAACAAGGCTATCTGGGGAAAGGGTATCATGAGCACCACACCGAAAACCAGAGCGATGAGCAGGGGAATGACGCCTTTGAAAATGACCCCCAGAGGGACAGTTCAGGCAACTCCGCATCGTGTCGTGGGGTTCCGGTATGCCCGACAATGGAGATCAAATGGATAGACCCAGATACCCGAACACCCAGGCCATACGGTTCTTGCGCGCAAATCAGGTGGATTTTAAAGCTTTCATCTACACCTACACCGAACGCGGTGGTGCCCGCCAGGCAGCCGTGGAATTGGGTTTACCCGAGCATCGGGTGGTGAAAACCCTGGTGATGGAGACCTTAGACCAGTCGCCTCTGCTGGTGCTCATGCACGGCGACCAGGCGGTTTCAACCCGGAATCTGGCCCGTTTCATCGGCACGAAAAAGGTCCTTCCCGTCCGGCCTGAAAAAGCCTTGAATTGTACCGGGTACCAGGTAGGCGGTATCAGTCCTTTCGGTACCCGGCAAACCATGCCGGTTTATTTACAAACCACTATTCTGGATCTGAAAACGATTTACATCAACGGCGGCAAACGCGGATTTATCGTGGAGGTCGACCCGGATGTGCTGTTGAAGACCCTGTCCGCCATCCCCGTTTCTGTAGCTGCTTTTTCGAATTAACCGGGTTTCGGGAATTCGCGTCGTCCCTGATAAAAAAAAATCGGACACCGGTTTTTTGGGCCGCCGATTGGCTAACGCTTGCCAGAGATAGGCCTGTTGATCTATATTCAAGGTAATCTAAATCTGGACTGTCCTGCCATGAATGCGGCCTTACAACAGGAACAGCGACATGCACAGGCTATCATCCGTATGAGAGGGAAGGAAACCCATGCCACGTAACGATCTTGACGCCTTGGAAAACATCTGCCAACGCATCAGCCTCAATATTCCTGAAAACTCCCCGTGGCGGTGGGACAAAGAGTTCAACCTGGCGCTGGCGGTCATCGACCGCAAGGATGAAATTATGGTCGAGCTTCCCTTGACACTTGAATTTTCTCACAAATGGGATTTTACCACCATTGATGATGCCGATGCGTCCGTCCGTGATTATTTCCAGTCCGGTTTCGGTATCGTGCCAGGCCAGAAAGTGTTCACCATGGATCCCGTTAACGGGGTGGTGCTATACACGGCGTGGTGGCCATGGGGGGATGATGCACGCATCTCCCTTCGCTTGGGGTTGGTTTCCGTATCCGACAATAAGCTGGATAACGCAGATATAAAAAGTTTGATCTGCGGCTGGTTGAAGCTTGAATAAAGGTCAAAACGCTTAAATTGTCCTCCTCTGCCTATCGCTAACAGGCCGATACGGCCTTTTTTTTTGATCCCCGGTTAAAGACCCCGCTCTTATAACCGAACCGCTCGCTTTCTATCCGGACATCCAGTATATCGGCGCAGTTTACTTGTACCGTGATAGCGAGCGCATCCCCCGCCGCTTGCGGCGGGGTTCGCGAGCGAACAGGAAATCGCTTTTATTATCCTTCCGGTGCTGCGCAGCACTGCCGTTTCAGGCAGAACCCTCCCCGCGGTTTGTCGGAGCGAAGCAGAGATCCCGCTCATCGGGGCCGCGGGGAGGGTTCAAATAATGGGTTGAGCTTGAAGGCTTGGCGTACTAGAGTAATTCCGGTTTGGAAGGTTGGCTGCGGTTTGGGACACTTTAGAATTCCAGTTGGCTGTCGGCAAGTGACAAATGGATCAGACTGATTATGATTGTGTTTCAACTGTGTTGCGATCAATTGTTTTTTTATGAACCAATCCTGTCACCCTGAGTCCGTTCAGCATACAACGATAAATCATGAATATGACAATAAAACAATGGCCCAACCTTGTTGTTTACGCAATTGCGGTCCTTTTTTCCGTGCTGTCGCCTCGCATGACCGCGGCCCAGGAAACCGCAGATGACGTGCTGCTCTCGGCGCTCAAGCTGGAACAGCCGATTCTGCTGTGTGGTGAAACGGTGCCTGTGGATTACCCGCAGGCGGTGGAGCGGTTTGAGAAGGAGATGTTGGTTTCTCTGGGGAACCGGCCCCAGGTGATTCTCTGGCTGAAACGGACTACCCGCTATTTTCCGTACATTGAACAGATGCTCAGGGAGAATGGGCTTCCCGATGATCTCAAGTATCTCGCCATCGCTGAAAGTGCCCTCAGAATGCACGCCGGGTCTCCCAAAGGGGCTATGGGTGTATGGCAGCTGATGCCTCAGACCGCCAGAAAATATGGATTGGTTGTGGATGTCAATTTTGATGAGCGGCGCAATCTTTATCTGAGTACACCAGCGGCGTTAACATACCTTAAAACGCTCTACGAACGATTTGGTTCTTGGAGTCTTTCCCTGGCAGCCTACAACATGGGGGAAGAGGGCCTTGAAGCAGAAATTCTGGAGCAGGGCCTTACCAACTATTATCAACTCTACCTGCCCCTTGAAACCCAGCGATTCGTTTTTCGTATCTTGGCCATCAAGCGCATAGTCGAAGCGCCACAAAACCATGGGTTTAATCTTTCTCCAGGTGATTTTTATGCTCCGAAGACGTTTTCAACGGTTCGGGTCAATGCCTTCACGGATCTTCCCCTGCGTTTAATCGCCAATGCGGCGAAAACCGATTTTAAAACAATCAAAGATTTCAACCCGGAAATAAGGGGTCACTATCTGGCTGCCGGAACACGCGCCGTAAATATTCCCGGCGATGGTGATGCAGGGTTCGAGGGCCGTCTGACAGCCCTGATTGAAACGGATACCAAAATTCGCAACCAGCGTGTTTACGTGGTCAAGGAAGGAGACAGCCTTTCGAGCATCGCCCAGAAATTCGAGGTGCCCCTTGCCGCACTGCTCATCTGGAACCGCATCGGTTTGAGTAAGGTGATCCATCCCGGTCAACGATTGGTTATTTTTCCCGCAGCGGGGGGCATAAAGACCGACCTGAAAGACATTGAGGGAGATGCGGACGGATGATTGAGAAAATCATTTCCAGCGGGAAGCCCGGTGCTGCAGCAGCTGCCCTGGAGGTGGCCATAAAGCTGGGACTGGCGTATGGCGGGTGGTGCCGTGAAGGTGAACCGGTCCCGGATAAATTCCAGCTCGAGCGGCTGCCTGAAGCCTCCAATCGATCGGCCACGGAGAAGGCCGTAGCGGCCAGTCAAGGATCACTTTATTTCGCCGCCGGAGAAACGGCCTCCCTTCGACTGGAAACAACCAAAAAAAGCGCTTTGCGCCTGAACAAACCACTATTGATTCAGGATCTTGAAGGGGAAAACGGATTTTCCGCATCTCGACGGATTGCCGTGTGGATTACGGAAAACCGAATAAAAGTGTTGCATGTGGACGGGGAGGGTGACGGCCGCATCGTCTTTTCTGTTGCGGACAAAGTATCCAAAATCCTTGAAGCCACCTTTTTTCTGTCGATGATAGAGACCGGCATCACAGCGCCTTTAGAGTCGGCCGTCGAGCGGGAGCGTCTGCCTCAGCGGGGAAACCCACCGGAAACCATTGAGGCGGCGGTGAACCATCTGGAGCAGTCGTTGTCACTAAAAGACAGAGCCGTGATTGCCAACATGACTGCAGACGAACTCGTTTCTCTGCATTTTACGCTGGGAGGCTATATCAACAGCCATTTCGAGATCTTCACGGCCAACACCGACCTGCTGGCGGACTGTCAGCGCCGGTCCGGCCAATGGGGACTGGCGCCCAAGGACGTGGCTGCTGTGATCATCCGAGCCCTCTGGGACCGGTTGCGTGCCACTTGCCGTATCCGAATCATCAAATGAGCTCGGCAACACCAATGGAACCAGGCATGCAAGCATTGCCCCGATCACCCGAATCGTTTATCCGTCTCGTGCAGGACCGCCTTCACCGTCCATCTCCGGCAACTTTCTCATTCAATACCAATGGCGATCTGAGCCTGAACTCTGCGGTACTTTTCCTTTTGAAAACAGACGCCAGCGGGGAACCGTTTCTGATTCTAAACAAGCGTTCCCAGCATGTTCGCCAACCCGGCGACCTGTGCTGCCCGGGTGGCGGCATCGCACCGTCCATCGACCGTCTGCTGGCCAGATGGCTTAATCTTCCGAGAATGCCATTGTCCCGGTGGCCGCATGGTTCGTGGTGGCAGCGCTACCGAAAGACTGATTTCCCTAAGCTGGCCCTGCTCTTGGCCGCCGCCTTGCGGGAAGGATTCGAAGAGATGCGGCTCAATCCACTCGGGGTGAGATTTTTAGGACCCATGCCTGCTCAGCACCTGATTATGTTCAAGCGGGCCATTTACCCGATGGTGGGGTGGGTGAACCACCAGAGACGCTTTTTCCCCAACTGGGAAGTGGAAAAAATCGTTACTATCCCCGTGGCAGCATTTTTTGATGCCGCCAACTATGCCCGGTATCGAATCTCGTTCAAGACCGGCACCCCTGGTGCGCCGGACATGCCTTTTCGGGATATGCCCTGTTTCATTCATCGCCAATATGGTGACAATGAATTGCTGTGGGGTGCGACCTACCGGATCACCGAACGGTTTTTGAAAACGATATTCGGTTATGTTCCGCCCTCGATGGCATCATTGCCGGTCATCCATCGACGATTGGGCCGGCACTATCTTGAGGGGACTTCACCCCAATGATAGGACTACGTGGGTCCTGCGGTGTTGCCAGGGGGATTGATTTACAATGGATGCGGGTGTAGATGAACCTTCCCGTTTAGGACCACGAAGTGGCGTTTGGTTCAAAGGCTGCGAGATAAGTGAAAATTAATATCTGAGGAATCCAAGTCATGCACACCCCTTCAAGCAGAACGATTTTTGATCAACGCATACTGGACGAAATCTTCCCTGCTATCCGTGCCGATCGATTTTTTGCTGCACTTTTGGGTGATGCGTCGGAAGGCGCCTATGATATTACCCTCGCCTTTGCGAGGGAAACGGATGATCAGATTGATTTCGAATTTCAGCTCAAACAGCGCCCCGGAAAGTGTCTGGCCTGCAACCTGACTTACGGCCTGCCCGAGGTGTTCATGCGGCACCCGGTTATCGATGTCGCCGGCGTGGTCCGGCAGATCGATTCGCGGATGATCAATGGCAAAAAATGCGGTGAATGGACGTTAGGCCGCACCCGGGAAGTTTCTAACGCCATACATGTATTGCCCCTGACCGTCAAACTGACTCCCGGCACAGCCTTGGAATCCGGGTAAATGTGATCGACAATGGGTCGTATCGGGTGAATCAGGTCCGGTCAGAATGATCGCTGCCATTTAAGACCTCATCCAATGCAGCTGCCAACTGTTCGATATGATAAGGCTTTTGAATGAAGCCATCCCCCGCCTCTTTATCGTGATCATTGCCCAGGCCGTTGAGGCTGTACCCGCTGGACAACAACACCTTGATACCGGGGCGGATCATTCTCAGTCGGGCCAATACTTGACGGCCGCTTAAATCAGGCATGATCATATCCAGCAGCACCGCGTCAATTTGATCTATCTCCCTTTCGAACAGGGCAATGGCTTGTTGTCCGCTGCTGGCAGGGATGACATGGTATCCCAAGTCTTCAAGGATCACTGTCAGGGCTTTCAGGACATACGGTTCATCATCTACCACCAGCAGGGTGCCGGAACCGTTTTGCGGCAGATCGGGTACCGGCGCCGGAATTTTTTCGGAAGCCCGGGATATCGCCGGTAGATAGATGGTAAATGTTGTGCCTTGGCTCACTTGGCTTTTCACATCGATGATGCCGCCGTGGTTCTTGATGATACCAAATGCCGAGGCAAGTCCCAGGCCGGTCCCCCGGCCCATTTTTTTGGTCGTGAAAAAAGGTTCGAAAATCCGCTTCATGGTTTCCGGTTCGATGCCGTTCCCCCTGTCGTGGACACTAACCGACACATAGGGTCCAGGATTGACCCCGAAAGACGCGGTGTAACCCTCGTCCAAAATTATGTTTTTGGTTGACAGGGACAAGGTCGTATCGTCGGTCATGGCCTGCCAGGCGTTGACGTACAGGTTGACCAGCACCTGGTCAATCTGGCCCTGATCAGCTTCCACCGTCCAGATTTCCTCCTGGTATCGGGCATGAATCTGAATTTCTTTTTTAGTTCGGCCGAACATGTCGGCGGTCCGCTGGATCGTTTCGTTAAGATTGACAGGCGCGACCTGGTATTTGCCACCGCGGGCATACCCGAGCAGTTGACGCGTGAGGGTTGCACCGCTCTCTACGCATTGCTCGATGGCCCGCAGGTATTCGGACAGCGGGCTGGTGGTCTTGAGTTTGGAAGCGAGCAGGGATACATTGCCCATGATTCCCATGAGTAAATTGTTGAAATCGTGGGCGATGCCACCGGCCAGGGTGCCCACCGCCTCCATTCGCTGGGCATGGTTGAGTTGCCCCTGGAGTTTTTCTTTTTCCTTCTGGGCAACGATCTTGGCCGTGACGTCGCGAGCCACCCCGCGAAATCCGGTGACACCACCGGAAGGATTGAGAATCAATGCTGCGCTCAAGTCCAGCACCTTGTTGCTGCCGTCTTGGGTGATCACCGGGAAAGTGATCACCCGTACCGGCTCACCGGAGCGAGCCATCTTGCGGAATGCCTGGATGATCTCGCGCGTCGATTGATGCGTAGAAAAGTGCCTGAATGACATGCCAATGAGTTGATTGATGTCGTAACCCATGATCCGGCTGGCTGCATCATTGACAAAGGTGAGCCTGCCCGAATAGTCCAGTTCAAAATAGGCCTCTTCAATGGTATCCAGGATGGTGCGGTATTTTTCTTCGCTGACTCGAAGCTGCGTTTCCGTTACCCGGCGTCGTTCGATCTGTCCGACCAGGCCGTCGTTGGCTTTCTGCAATTCAAGGGTTCGCGCCTTGATTAATGCCTCCAGTTGATTTTTGTAGCGAAGCAGTTCCTGCTCGGCCACCTTGCGGTCGTTGATGTCGCGCAGGGAGCCGATGATGCGATGGGGTTTGCCGGACGGGGTTCGGAGCAACATGGAATTCAAAGAGCAGTGTTTCAGCCGGCCGTCCTTATCCTTGAATACCGCTTCCTGGTCGTTTAGACGCCCCTTGTCTATCAGCTGTTGAACGATATCTACGCTCAGGCCGGGATCCGCATAAATTTTGAGCAACGTTTTTCCAATCAACTCCTTTCGCCGGTATTGGGATATTTTTTCAATGGACGGGCTGATTTCAATCAGCGTTCCCTTGAGGGACGCTTCGTAGTATACATCCTGGATATTGTTGAAGATACCCTGGTACTTTTTGCGGCTTCGCTCCACAGCCGTTTTCATTTCCGCAAAAGCGCCGGCAGTTTCCTGGATTTCGGAATAGGCTGAGCGGATCTGCGGCAGGGGCGCCGATTGGCCCATTTTGATCTGCCGGGAGGTGCGTCCCAGCAGGGCAATCGGGCGGGTTACGCCCCGAGCCAGGAGAAATCCCAAGAAGGCGGCAAACAGGGAAATCACCGTGGTGACCAGAATATTGTAGAAGCGATTGGATTTGATGGCGCCGAGGTAATCGTTTTCCGGCAGGTAAACCCCGATGATCCAGGGCCACTGAGGGTTGGAAAAAGGGGTGAACATGGCCAGGTAGATCTGGCCCTCGTGCGTAAACCGGGCAAATCGCGATCTGTCCATGACCAGCATCCCCGATGTGTCGGTTTGGATTTTTGCCGCTTCGAAGGCTTTCCGGCTGTGCGGATCGTCCAGTTCACTGATTTTTGCCAGGCGTGAGGTGCCGCCATCCGCAGTCCCTTGGATTTTCAGCTTGTCCAGATTCCCGAAGGCCACCACGTCGCTGTTTCGGTTAAGCATGAAGGCCTTTCCATGCTTTCCGATTTTCAGATTGCCGATGAACACCGATAGCTGGTCGATCTCGATATCCACGCCAACTACGCCCATGAGTTTTCCGGACGGATCGAAAAAGGGCCCGGCTATGGTAATGCCTGGCTTCTGGGAGGTGTAGAAGATGTATGGATCCGTCCAGACGATGCCGTTTTCATCCACTGCTTTCTGATACCAGGGCCGATTTCTCGGATCATAGGTGTCTGCGTCGCTGCTTTCTTCACCAAGGGGCGTAAAAAAGGAATCGCGATACACCAACCGGATCTGCCTTCCCTGGGCGGTGTTAAGGATAACCTTGGTGCGAAATCCCCCCTCTGCCTTGGCGTCAAAATGGCGCACATCATAAAAATCTCCCTGGGGGGTACCCACATAAATTCCTGAAAAATGGGGATTGACGGTGAGTTGGTCGTGCAGATACCGCACAAGGGCCTCGATCTGGTGTGTTTGGCTGCCCACCACGTTGGAGGCCATCAGCCGCCGGGTTAACGCGGCTGCCCCGTGAGCATGCAGCAGGTGGCGCTGGGACTGCTCCATGGCCAGTCCAGCGACGTTCTTCATGATATCCCGGGCGTGTTGTCGAAGCACGTTTTGAGAGGTGATATAGGAAGACGTGGTGGTGACCAGGTGGGTTCCCCAGATCAACCCTAAAAAACCGGCAATCAGCGCCCAGCGAATGGAAATCTTCATAGTTGTTGCAGATCGGCCGTAGTTGAAAAAGGTTGATAATCGCGCTGTGCGTTCGGCCAAAAGCCTCCGCCCAGCATGGTCGGGTCGATTCGGAAGTCACGATGGATCGGACTGGGATTGATGTATATGGAGCGGTTACAGGATTCAAGCAAAAAATCAAAAACTGCCCGAAAGGGATAGGGTAAGGCACGCAGGCAAGCAGGCATGAAAGAAGGGCCAGGATTGATCAAAGTGAGATGATGGGCGAGTTACCGCAGGGATCTTCCCGACCCCATCAATCAGTCCTGCAATCATGCTTTCCGGTTGATGAAATCACGCTTTAGCGTTATAAGAAAACCTTTAGTTCGCTGCCCGATGCTTGCAATTGCTCGCTTCACTTGACCGATGACAGGTTACGATTGGTGGAGGGATAATGAAAAAAACGGTATTTTTTATCTTGATGGTGATGGTGATGGGCTTGCCGGGTTGCTCCGTAAAGCCGATCGGAAGCGGGAATCCAACCGGCGTGGGGGTAATGTTTGACGGTGGCCCGCTGATTTTCGATTCTTCGGTGGTTTTCATGGGGACCGTGGTGGGTCAAATTTTTTCCCGTGAAATCGGCAATGACGTTACCCGGGTATCCATTGCCCTGGACGGCCAATATGACGACCTGGAAAAAACCAACCTGGCGGCCGTAGTCAAAAACGGTCGGCTGCACTTGAACATCCTTTCCGGACACGGCGATCCGCTGCCTCCGGGCGGATATATTTACGGGTTCGTAAATACAGCTTCATATCGGTGGTTTAAATTGAAACACATCATCAATAACATTAATTTATCCGCCGACCGACGAGCCCAACACCTGCTGGTTCGATCCGGCCTGGCGGGATAGCTGTCAGCGATCATGCCAGCAGAACCCACATCCATTAAGGGACGCGTGCTTTTGGTTTCCGCGCCCTGGCCGCTATTCAATCGCCCATCCTTACCGTTGGGGGCGTTGAAAGCCTACCTTTCAAAAGCGGTTCCGCAGGTACAGACGGAAGTCTGTCACCTTTTTCTGCAGGTGGCCCAAGCAGTGGGATACGATCATTATCAGGGGGTTTCCCGGCGGGTCTGGCGGGCCGAGGCCGTCTTTTCTGCGCTGCTCTATCCCGAGCGTGCCCATCTGGCTGAATCATTATACACCAGTACGCTAAAACGTGGGGACCCAGCACCAGATGATTTTCAGCAGTTGGTCCGCCAGGTGAAAGGCGTCATGGGCGACTGGCTCCAGCGAATCAATTGGTCGGCACTCGAACTGGTCGGATTTAGCATCTCGTTTTGCCAAGTCACCGCTTCCCTTTACCTGATTTCACAAATCAAGATCCTTTGTCCCTCGCTGCCCGTGGTTGTGGGTGGGTCTTCTTTCTCCGGGGAACGATCCGCCGATCTGTTGCGCGTTTTTCCCGGTATCGATTACCTGGTCGTGGGGGAGGGGGAGCGTCCCCTGGCCGGCTTGTTGCGCCATCTGACCAACTCTGGCTCCCGGCCCACATCAACACTTCCCGACGGCGTTTTTTCTTCCGATACCCGGCCAAGCGAAATGGATCGGTTTTCCCAACTGAGTCGATTGGACCGTCTGCCTGCGCCGGACTACGATGACTACTTCAAGATGCTGGCCGGGTTTTCTCCCCACCAGCGGTTCTTTCCTGTTCTCCCCATTGAAGCCTCTCGGGGATGCTGGTGGCAACGGCATGATGCCGCCGGCCAGTTCAGGGGGTGTGCCTTCTGCAACCTGAACCTGCAATGGCAGGGATATCGCACCAAACGACCGGAGCAAGTGATCCGCGAGGTGGACGACCTCGTTCGGCGGCATCAAGTCCTTTCCCTAACCTTTGCCGACAATGCCTTCCCGGTAAAACAGGCCTCGTCGATCTTCGACGGGATCCGGGGGATGGGCCGGGATCTGTCCATCTTTACCGAACTGCGGGCCAATACCCCTCCGCCGCTGCTTCGAAAAATGAAACAGGCCGGCGTGGATACGGTTCAAGTGGGCATCGAAGCCCTGTCCAGTCAACTGCTGGCCAAGATGAACAAAGGCATGCGGGTCATCGACAACCTGAACCTGATGAAGCATTGTGAGGCCCTGGGTATCGTCAACGCATCCAACCTGATGCTTCATTTCCCCGATAGCGATGACGACGATGTACAGGAAACCCTTCACTCCATCGCATTTGCCCGCTGGTATCGGCCTCTCAAAACGGTCAGTTTCTGGCTGGGTCTGGACAGTCCGGTATATCGGCTGGCCAGGCGGTTTCATATCCGATCCGTGTTCAATCATCCCAACCTGAAAAAACTGTTTCCGGTGCCGGTGGCAGCAAACATCCGATTCATGATTCAGGGCTATCGCGGCGACCGGACACGCCAACTAAAATTGTGGCGATCAGTCGAAATTGAAACGCGCCAATGGCAAAAAGACTACGACATCATGCAGCGGCAGACCGGCGGCAAACCGGCACTGGCCTTTCGCGACGGCGGCCGTTTTATCATCATCGACCAGCATTTACCGATGCAGGCCGCAGCCAGGCATCGGCTCACAGGAATTTCTGCAGAGATCTACCGGTTTTGCCATACCCCCCGTACCCTCAAACAGGTGGCCGGCATGTTTGTCGCCCACAGCCCGGAACAGATCCGCGCTTTTTTCAAATCCATGGTTAAAAAACGACTGATATTTGAAGAACGCGATTGTTTCCTGAGCCTCGCCGTACCTGCTTCAAGGCTGCAATGACGACCAAACGATTGATTCTTGCCCCGCTGCGCGGCTTTACCGACGCGGTCTTCAGAAATGCCTTTCAACGCCATTTTCAAGGTGTTGATGAGGCAGTGGCACCCTTTGTCACATCGATAAAGGGCCGGCGCATCAAACCCTCCCACCTTCGGGACCTGGCTCCGGACGACAATCGAGCCATGTCGGTCGTCCCCCAGATTCTGAGCAACAACCCGGACGAGTTTCTCTGCCTGGCCAACACGCTTTTCGATTTGGGCTACCGGGAAATCAACTGGAACCTGGGTTGTCCTTTCCCTATGGTAGCCAAAAAAAAGAGGGGTTCCGGGCTGCTGCCGCACCCGGACAGTATTGATCGAATGCTCGACAAAACGCTGCATGGATTTACCGGCAATCTGTCCATTAAGACCCGTTTGGGGCGTTTTTCAGGCGATGAAATGGATCGGCTCATCCCGGTTTTCAACCGCTACCCGCTTGCCCGGGTGATTGTTCACCCGCGTACCGGTGTGCAGATGTATACGGGAAGGGTGGATCTGGAGGCTTTCGACGTCTGTCTGACACAGATTTCCCATCCCGTGGTCTACAACGGGGATATCAGTGACCTGGCCATGTTTCAATTATTGGAATCCCGATTTCCTTCATCGTCCGGCTGGATGCTGGGGCGAGGGCTCATCGCCAACCCGTTTCTGCCTGAAATGATCCAATCGGCAACCCGGATTATCTGCCACAGGAACACACGGTTTAAGAAATTCCACGACGATCTGGTGGACGGCTACCGTCGCCAGTTTTCCGGGCCCGGCCATGTACTGGACCGGATGAAAGGATTCTGGTTCTATTTCGCAGCCAATTTCCCGGACGGTCGGCGAATCGTCAAACGAATCCGTAAAGCGGACTCCCTCGACCGCTATCGTCATGCGGTCACGGCAGTGTTTGACGGTCAGGACCGATGGGGTTGACCACTCATCCGTGCACCGAAATCTTTGCGGTTCCCCCGATTTTTTTCACAACGGATTGTGCATCAATCCAAAATCTACTATACTGAAACCACAGTCATTTTGTCCGATCAACCAACCTATTCCGTTTCCCAAGACACGGACGGAGAATTATTCCGCCACGGGGAGCAGTCGAATGCGTCGAAAAACGATTCTCATTGTGGATGACGAATTGAGCATACTGGTGCCGTTACAATTCCTCATGGAAAAGGAAGGGTACGTTCCCAAACTGGCCCAGAGCGGCAAAGAAGCCATCGAAAAAATCGCCGAGGTTCAACCCGATTTGATCCTGCTTGACATCATGCTTCCAGATCTGGATGGGTATGAGATCTACCAGATGATTCGACAGCGGACCGAATGGGAATCCATCCGAGTCATTTTTCTCACGGCCAAAAACCGGGATGCCGACATGGCCAAGGGAATCGCCATGGGGGCCGATGCCTACATCACCAAACCGTTTTCCAATATGCAACTGGTAGAAAAGATTCGCGAACTCATTGGGCCGGGAACACCGTGATTGATATTAAACCATCAAACCAGGGTCATCAGATAGTCGCGAAGTTGGATCCGCTGATTGGTCAACCCCAGTTTCTTGCGCAGGCGGTTGCGGTGGGCCTCTATGGTTTTTGCTGAGGCGTTCAGGATTTGTGCGATCTCTTTAGTGGTTTTATCTTTACGAACCAGATCGGCAATCTGGATTTCCGTGGGGGTCAGATCGAAAAACTTCATTGGGATCTGGCGCAAAAAAGGGGATACGATATTGGAAATGTTAGCCTGGATGATGTCCACGTATGTGGCCTGTTTTTCATCCAGCTGGCTTCGACCGAGCTTCTCCAGAAACGGCAGCACCAGGTCCTTGACATTGGCCACAATGATGTCTTCCATATGAACCTGGTCTTCCTCCCTGTTTTTCAGCAGCACATTCAGCGCGGTGTTGACCTCTTTCAGCGCGGTGCTCTTGTCTTGTAACTCCCTTTCATTTTTTTTGAGCTTCTTTTCGGCCCGCCTTCGTTCAGCGATTTCACGATTGGCCTGCTCGAAGAGTTGGGCATTTTCGATTGCGGTTGCCGAGGCGTCAGCCAGTGCTTCAAGCACCGTTCCGTGAGATTGATCAAACCGATCAACCTGCTTGTCCACCACTTGCAGGGCGCCGATGACCGTCCCTTTTACCCGCATGGGCACGCTGATGATGGAACGCAATTCTACCTGCATCGTATCGGCTACCTTTCCAAAATGGCGAATGTCCTCCCGGGTGTCCGGCAAAATGACGCTGTCCCCATAAGCACTGACCCATCCGGCAATTCCTTCACCAGGTGCCAGGCGCCATCCTTTGACGACATTGCGCTGTAAGCCTGCTGCCTGACGGCACACCACCTCCCCGGTATTCTGATCTTTTAGCCAGATGGAACTGCCGACGACACCGAACAGGTTTTTAATTGCCTCTAAAATTTTGGACAGCACCCGATCCAGCTCGAGACTGGAATTGATTGCGAGAAAGGATTGGCTGATCAGGTCCAACTCACGGTTTCTCTGTTTCAAGGCTTCATTTTTTTGACGTAGCCTTCGGTTTTCGGATTCCAGACGTTTGGCATTCAGTGTCTTGGCACCTGAAGGCGGGGCTGTCGAGGATGATTTGACGTTAGCCATAGACGGACCTGTGGGTGTAAATGGGGTTCGAGGGCGATGATCAGGAAAAACCATTGGATGGCGCGTGGAAAAGTGGACCATCATCTACTGGAAAAGTCAATCAAAATCTGACTGTTACAACATGCGGTGAGTCGGACTGAAAGGCAGCATCGGTTGTGTTTGGAAACGGTTTGGGCTACAGTTTCCTCGTTCGAGTCAACCACCGGTGAATGGGTTTCGCATGGCTTGCAAACCCATCGACCCACACTGAATCGAAAGGAGCGGGAAAACATGAAAAACATGAATCACATCATGATCCCTGAAGACCAACAAGCGATGACTGCCCGGGTCATGGCACAGGCGGCCCGATAAGATGGCGCCATTCGAAAGCGGCAAGGCGGCCTGCATCGCTGCAATTACCGACGACCTGGTGGCAAGCATTGGCCGGCTGACGTTTTCGGCCCCCGTAACCCACACCTACCATCCGTTGGTTTATGCGAGGAGTGGTTATGACCGTTATGTGGCTTGTTTTGGCGACACGGTCAAAGCGGTCGTCCTGGTGGGTATGAATCCCGGCCCCTTCGGTATGGCCCAGACCGGTGTGCCGTTTGGTGACGTGGAGATGGTCAACGGGTGGATGGGAATCAACACCTGTATTGCGCAGCCGTCCGACCTCCACCCCAAACGGCCCATTTTGGGCTTCTCCTGCACGCGCAGGGAGGTGAGCGGCCGACGGCTGTGGGGGTGGGCCAAACAGCGGTATGGGACCCCGGATACTTTTTTCAAACAGTTTTTCGTGCTCAATTACTGCCCGCTGGTATTCATGGAAGCGAGCGGCCGAAACCGCACACCGGACAAACTGCCGGCGGTTGAAAAAAAGCGGCTTTTCCAAATTTGCGATATAGCGCTTCAACGATCCATTGAAGTTTTTAAACCACAGTGGGTGGTGGGGATTGGTGGTTTTGCTGAAAAACGGATTAATGATGCATTAAAAGGCATGCATTTGAAGACCGGCAGGCTGACCCACCCCAGTCCGGCCAACCCCAAAGCCAATCAAGGCTGGGCGCTGCGGGTGGAATCGGAACTGGCGGCCATGGGCATCGGCCTGCTTGACGAAAAAGAAAAAGGCCCTGCTTGATGGCGGGCCTTTTTCTTGAAATGTGAACTTTCCCGGACCGGAAAAGCGGGATTAAATGCCTCAGCCACCTGCAGATGGTTTGCAGGGCGGAGGCTGAAAGCCGCCGGAACCGGTGGGAATGCCATGGGGCCGGACGGCACCGGCTGACATCAGCTTTTCCACGTCTGCGCAATTGCAGGCGGGACATAATACAGATTCGGTGTCCGATGAAAACACCAGTTGCTCGAAGTGATTGCAGCAGGCCTTGCATTGGTACTCGAAGATCGGCATAATTGCGCTCCTTGGTTTTTTGGGCAATACAACAATGGCAAGGCAGCTCAAGTCAAGCCTCTTTTTTACATTTTGCTCATAAAGCAGTGGCTCAACCCCATTATCGCCGCGAACCACCATTGGAAATAGCGGTTGACAATCACGATGATGGATGCCATACAAAGCGTTCCTTCTCGTATGGTAACCATTAGGAAAAGCAGAAGAACATGAACATCTCAGTCATAGGAAAGTTTAGGTTTTGGTGGTGGCGCTCACCAATTGGGCGCGCCTGCCGGATCCCCGTTGCATGAGATGTGTATCATATCGATGACAAGCAAACGGACCCACGGGCGGTAATCCGGCGGTCCGTTTTCAGTTAAAGGGGCCGCGGAGTTAATCCGGGCCCTTTTTTTCTGGCCGGGGCGACAAACCCGGGTCCCAATTTCCAAAGGAGGCACAACATGCTGGTGGTGATGGATAAAACGGCGACACCCGATCAGATCGACCAGGTGGTCAAGATCATTGAAGGACGCGGATGCACGGCAAGGCCAATTCCCGGTGGCGATCGCGTTTCCATTGGTGTGCTGAACAACAAAGGCCCCGTGGATGCAGCCATGTTTATCGGCCTGCCCGGGGTCAAGGAGGCAGTGCCGATCACCAAGCCTTATAAACTGGTCAGTCGGGAAACAAAAGCCGAAGACACGCTGATTCAGGTGGGTGAAGTCACCATCGGCAACGGCCACCTGACCATCATTGCCGGACCCTGTGCCATCGAGAGTGAAAGCCAGGCCTTGACCATCGCCGGGCATGTCAAAAAATCCGGTGCGCATCTGTTCCGGGGCGGAGCCTTCAAGCCGCGAACCTCGCCGTATTCATTCCAGGGGCTCGGAGAAGAGGGGCTCAAAATATTGGCCCGAGTCAGAGAGCGTTTAGGTCTGCCGGTGGTCACCGAAGTGATGGATTTTCAGACCTTCGACCTGGTGGAGCATTATGCCGACGTGTTGCAGATCGGTACCCGGAACATGCAGAATTTCAGCCTGCTCAAGCGGGCAGGGGAATCCTACCGACCGGTCCTGCTCAAACGGGGCATGGCCGCCACTATCGACGAGTGGCTCATGGCTGCCGAATACATCATGGCCCATGGAAACCACCAGGTGATCCTGTGTGAGCGGGGCGTGCGCACCTTTGTCCATCACAGTCGCAACACCCTGGATCTGTCCGCCGTGCCGGTGGTTAAAAAAGAGAGCCATCTGCCGATTGTTGTGGACCCCAGCCACGCCGCCGGGCGACGGGATCAGGTGCTGCCCCTGTCCCGTGCGGCGGTGGCTGCCAATGCACATGGGTTGATGGTGGAGGTCCACCATCGACCGGAAGAGGCATTGAGCGACGGCGCCCAGAGCCTCTACCCTGAACAGTTTGACTTGCTTTGCCGACAGGTGATGGCGATATTCAAGCTATGCGGCGAAGATGAGCCAATATAGAAGGGGTTAAAAAAAATGATTGAAAAAAAACGAGCCTATAACCAAGAATAAGGCTAATTCGTTATTGTGGTTTAAATTCTATTAGATACACGTTATTACCATCCACAATTAGAGAGAAAAATCTGAAACTGTAACAGCAAGTTACAATTGATAGCCTTCTTTTGGGTGATAGTTCCGAAAATTTATGGGCGAGCCCCATAGCGGGTAAATTCGTGCAAAATTCAGGTATTAACCGCCGTGGAACTCGCTCTTGAAATGCGATTTGGATGGAACATCTTAGAGGGTTTCAATAGTTATCCAGCACCACCGGGACGTGGTTTTTTCCAGGCTTACTACCTTCCCAAACCATCATTAGCAGCCGCGCATA
>NZ_JASJGN010000467.1:0-9207 GCF_033791525.1 Desulfosarcina sp. | reverse complement strand
TCCATGGCCAATTTTACCGTGATGGCCACCGATGCGTTCCCCCTGACCGACGATCAGGTCATTATTGGTGAGGGCGTCCGGCGGACCTGGAGCGGCATTCGGGACAACCGGTTGTTCATCAAGGCGTTTGATGGATCCGCCATTTCTCTTGCGATTCTGGACGAGTTCGAGGCGGACACGGCCCTGGTTTCATCGGACCTGATCCTGATGACCGCCCCTGCATTTCGCCGCATCTTCGGGATTGCCGAGGGACTGGCTACCGATCTGGCCGCCACGATACGCAACGAAAAGGAAGCACCGACCATTGCCGGGAAGGTTGTCGAGCAACTGCCCGATACCCGCCCGGTGCTGCGCGAGGAGATCCAGCGCACCTACGCCTCGTTGTTCGACTGGCGCAGCGGGTACGTCGTTGTCATGTTGAGTGGCACCCTGCTGGCTTTTCTCATTTTCGCCTGGGACAAGGCTACCGGCCTTTCGGCTGGTGAACGCTTCGAGATCGGTGTCCTCAAGGGCATCGGCTGGGACACCGGCGATGTTCTGCAGCTCAAATTCTGGGAAGGGCTGGTGGTCTGCCTGACGGCATTCGTACTGGGCGTCATCGCCGCCTACGGTCATGTGTTCATGGCCGACGCGCCCCTGTTCGAGCACGCCCTCAAAGGGTGGGCCATTCTGTATCCCGACTTCCGGCTGACACCGGCGTTCGACATCTATCAGTTGGCGGTGGTGTTCGGGCTGACGGTCCTGCCTTACACCCTGATTACCATCGTCCCGGCGTGGCGGGCGGCCGTCACTGACCCGGATGCGGTGATGCGGTAAAACCGGTTGAATTGGTTGATTAGTTTTGTTGGTTGAATTGGTTAGCTTCACTCCCGACTCCTCCAACAAAACAACCAATCAAACCAACAAAACCAATTAAACTAACCAACAGCGGTAACTTTTCCTATGAACTGGATCGCCTGGACCATTCTTTTTTTTCTCATCGCCGATTTTTTGCTTCATCGGGTGGCCGACCGGCTCAACCTTAAGGCGCTCACCGATGAAATACCAAAATCATTTCAACTTATTTTCGACCCGGAGAAGTACCGACAGGCGCAGAGCTACCTGCGCACCCAGACCCGTTTCGGACAGATTGCCGCGGCCGTGGATCTGCTGGTGCTGATCGGCTTCTGGTTTGGCGGCGGTTTTGCCCTGGTGGACGCCTGGACGCGCTCGTTCGACTGGGGGCCACTGGCCACGGGTTTGGCATTCATAGGGGTTCTTGCCGGATTGAAAACCCTGGTCGACCAACCATTCAGTCTCTATGCCACCTTTGTGATCGAAGCGCGTTTCGGATTCAACCAAACCACCCCGGCCATCTGGATAAAGGACCGGCTCAAGGCCCTGCTCCTGGCCATAATATTGGGCGTCCCGCTGCTGGCCGGCGTTCTGGCCTTTTTCCAGTATGCCGGATCGAGCGCATGGATCTGGTGCTGGGCCCTGGTCACCCTGTTCATGATCGTGGTCCAGTTTATTGCACCCACCTGGATCATGCCCCTGTTCAACCGGTTCGAACCTCTGGAAACAGGCGAACTGAAGGATGCCATCATGGCCTATGCCCGCGCCATCGATTTCTCCCTGGACAACATCTATGTCATGGACGGTTCAAAACGATCATCCAAATCCAATGCTTTTTTTACGGGATTCGGCCGCCATCGGCGCATCGTGCTCTTCGACACCCTCATCGCCGGGCACACCACCGACGAACTGGTAGCTGTGCTGGCCCATGAAATGGGGCATTACCAGCTGCGGCACATTCTCAAGATGATGACGCTGGGCATCCTGCAGACCGGCATGCTGCTGTTTCTCATGTCCCTGATCATCCACACGCCGGCATTGGTTGAAGCATTTTACGTAAAACAACCGTCGGTTCACGCCGGATTGGTGTTCTTTGGCCTGCTCTACGCGCCGGTGGACTTTTTTATAGGGCTGATCGGTCACTGGGTGTCCCGCCGGCATGAGTTTGCGGCAGACCGTTTTGCCGCAGCCACCACCGGAAAAATCCGCCCCATGGTGGATGCCCTGAAAAAACTCAGCCTCAACAACCTGTCCAATCTGTCCCCCCACCCGCTTTATGTCTTCTTGAACTACTCTCATCCACCGGTACTCCAGCGGGTCGCGGCGCTTGAAGACGGAGGTCAAGGGACTGACTAATTGAGGGATTGGGGGATTGGGGGTTTACGGTTCTCGGTTTCCGGTTTCCGGTTGACGGTGAAGGGTGAGCAGTGAGCTGAAAAGCCGGGAGGTCGAGAGGGCGTGAGGGCGTGAAATGAAAAGAGACAGAAGCTCAGAAGATCCGAGGATAAGAAGGGCAACCAATTGAACTGTTTTTCATCTTTTAGATTTTCACCTACCAGCTCAACAGCTTATTAGCTATGAGCCATTTTGCCGTGAACCGGAAACTGGAAACTGTAAACCCGCATCGCCTTTCGCCTTGCGACTTACGCCTAACGCCTTGCGGTTAAAAAACCGTCAACCGGTAACCGTCAACTGGGTTTCGTTCCAACGCTCTCAACGATAATAACTAATCGAACCAATGAGACCAATTAAACCGTTTTTTCAACCGTCAACCGGTAACCGGAAACCGTCAACTGGGTTTCGTTCCAAACGATCTTAACGATCCTAACGAACCAACCAACTCAACCAATCTAAGATTCCTGAATCAGCATGGTTGAGGGATCCAGCAGTTGGTCGCAGCCTTCTGAATCCTCGGGTCCGCCCTTTAAGCAGCGGATGTGAATTTTTTTTCCTTCGGGCTGAAGCTCGATGGCGGCGTCGAACAGATCGCCAACGGCTGACAGCTGCACCGGCAGACCGTCTGCACCGGGCGTTTCGTGGCGATGCGTGGTGACGGTGAACCACAGGTGAAGGCGATGACTCTCTGAAAAGGCTTTCAGTCCTTCCAGCGGGGTTCTCAGGCGCTCATCAAATGGCAGGCCGTCGATAATCACCATGTGGGGATTGAATATCTGCTGCTCGGTGAGATCCTTGACCCGTTCTTCCAGTTTGGGTACGCTGAATCCTTCCACCTTGAACGTCATGATAAACCGGTGCATCTGGATGGATTCCCACAACTCCTTGATCTGCCGCACGTGGTACTGGCTGGCCAGGCTGTTGAGTACCTCCTGGTACCACAGGTTCACCTTGTCAACGGGGTCGTCCAGGCTCACGTGGAGTACATTTTTCTGCTGCAGCATGGTATTGAGGGCCACCTGAACGATCAGGGCGGTTTTACCCACGCCGGCCCGGGCCAATACGGCCCCGAAGCCCCCCTGGGGAACAATGGCTTCGTTTTCGTGGCCAATCAGCCTCAGCGGATTTCTGAGGATCAGATCGTTTCTGAGCATATCCAGGTTCCTTTCTTTCAAATTAATGACCCTGGCCTTGGTGCGCCGATTGTTGATCTGCCGGGGCTTTTTAATAATTTGCCCCTCTGCGGCTGATAAGGCTGGGGATTCGTATGCGTGTGCCTGAGCCCGTTTCCGGGCATTTTTCCATTCGTCTGTATCTTCTTTCGTGATCACAGAACCCATGTCACTCCTTCTGCTAACACCCTGTCGGGGGATTCACTGATCAAGCTACATTCTTTTTCTCATCCTGACGCTTTTTGGCGATCTCTTCCGAGATGGACTGGGGGACCTGCCGGTAAGTGGCAAATTCCATCGTGAACTGGGCTTTTCCCTGGGTCAGGGAGCGCAGCACCGTCGCATACCCGAACATCTCTGCCAGGGGCACCTGGGATTCGATGACGCACATGGGCCCCTCGTCCTGGGAGCCGACGATCATGCCGCGGCGCTGGTTCAATGACCCCATGACCCCGCCCTGGAATTCGGTAGGGGTCTCCACGGCCACCTTCATGATCGGCTCGTGAATCACCGGCCCCGCTTTCATGTAGCCCTCCAGAAAAGCACCACGGGCGGCAGCCTGGAATGCCATCTCCGACGAGTCCACACTGTGGGAGGCGCCGTCGTTGATCACCACCTTGACGCCGGTGACCGGAAACTCCATTTTGGGCCCCTTGGCCAGGCATTTCCTGAAGCCCTTCTCACACGCCGCAATAAACTGCGTGGGAATGGATCCGCCGGTGACTTTGTTGACAAAGGTAAAATCTTCCCCGTCCACCGGTTCCATAAAACCGGCCACACGGCCGTACTGGCCCGAACCGCCGGTTTGCTTCTTATGGATGTAGTTGAACTCGGCCAGGCGTGTAATGGTTTCCCGGTAAGCCACCCGGGGAGCGCCGCTGGTCACTTCGGCCTGATACTCCCGGCGCATGCGTTCGATATAGACTTCCAGATGGAGTTCTCCCATGCCGGAGATGATCGTGTCACCGGTTTCTTCGCTCACGTAGGTGCGAAAGGTGGGGTCTTCCTTGGAAAAGCGGTTTAGGGCCTTGGACATGTTGATTTCCGCCTTGTTGTCCTTGGGGACAATGGCCAGGGAAATCACCGGCTCCGGCACGTACATGGACGTCATGGTCAGGTTGACGCTGCGGTCGGTAAAGGTGTCCCCCGATGAACAGTCGACGCCGAACAACGCGCCGATATACCCGGCGGAGATTTCGGGAATATCTTCCATCTGGTTGGCGTGCATGCGCACCAGACGGCCGATCTTGACCTTTCGGCCGGTACGCACATTCACCACGGTGTCGCCTTTTTTCAGGGCGCCCTGGTAGACACGAATATAGGTGAGCTGACCATATTGCCCGTCCTCCAGTTTGAAGGCCAGCGCCACGGTCGGCTTGGCGGCGTCCGAGGTCAGGGTCACCTGTGCCTCATCCTGGTCCAGGTCCAGGGCCTGGTTCGACACATCCGCCGGACAGGGCAGCAGCTGGGTGACGGCATCCAGCAGCGGCTGAACCGCTTTGTTTTTATATGCGGAACCCATGAATACGGGTGTGATCTTGCGTTCAAGGGTTCCCTTGCGCATGGCATCGACGAGCATCTCTGCCGGTATGGGCGTCTCTTCGAGGACCGCATCGGTCAGTTCATCGGAAAACATGGAAGCGGAATCGATGAGCGCTTCCCGTTTCTCCATGGCCAGGTCCACAAGGGATTCCGGGATCTCCTCCACACGGATTGTTTCGCCGTTATCGCCGTCAAAATAGAGGGCTTTCATGGTCACCAGATCCACAACGCCTTCATGATCCGCCTCGAGCCCCACGGGGATCTGCATGGCCACTGCGTTGTGGCCAAGCTTCTCCTTGAGCTGGGTAACCACCCGAAACGGATTGGCGCCGCTGCGATCGCATTTGTTGATGAATGCAATGCATGGGACCTTGTAACGCTTCATCTGCTGATCAACGGTAATCGACTGGCTTTGAACCCCGCCCACCGAACAGAGGACAAGAATGGCGCCGTCCAGAACGCGCAGGCTGCGCTCCACCTCGATGGTAAAGTCAACATGGCCGGGCGTGTCGATGATATTGATTTCGTGGTTGTTCCACTCGCAGTAGGTGGCGGCGGAGGCGATGGTGATCCCCCGCTCCTTTTCAAGCTCCATGGAATCCATGGTTGCCCCCACCCCATCCTTGCCCTTTACGTCGTGGATGGCGTGGATGCGCTTGGTGTAAAACAGGATCCGCTCGGTGATCGTGGTTTTGCCTGAATCGATATGAGCGCTGATGCCGATGTTTCTGATTCTCTCGATGCGTGTTGCCATGATGTCCTCGATTGGTGAGCGCAGTGCCTGACCGGTTGATGCGCTCGGTCTTTGTGTTATTTGTGTTGACGGATTCGTAAAAAGCCCGATATCTGCGTTACGCTTCACCCTTCGTCACTGCGGCGTACCGTAAGTACGCCTCATTCCTCAGGATTCGCAAGCCTTGATCTCGGGCTTTTTACGAATCCGTCGGAAATGCGACTTTTTACGAGTTCATCATTTATTAACGTCTAAAGTCCGGTTACCTTGTTCCTGCCTGCATTTTTGGACCGGTACAGGGCCTCATCGGCCCGGTGAACAAAGTCGTCGGTGGCCTCATCTTTCCTGTATGTCGCTACGCCAAATGAAAGCGTGAGCGTTCCCAGGTTCTCACCGGTGTTCTTTTTTTTCAAGTCGAGCCGCTCAAAGGTGAGGCGTATGTTGTCAGCCAATGTCATGGCCCCGTCAAAGGGCGTGTCTGGCAGCAGGATGGCAAACTCCTCACCACCCACTCGGGCGACCAGATCCTTGCCCTTGATGGAGTCCTTGATGGTGGCAGCGACCATTCGAAGGACGTTGTCACCCACCAGATGGCCGTGGGTGTCGTTGACTTTTTTAAAGCGATCGATATCGGCAATGATCAGGCATAGGGACGTATCGGAAATACTGGCGTGATCGGCGGCCTCCCTCAGTTTTTTTTCAAATCCCCGGCGATTGTCAATGTGGGTCAACGGGTCCTTGATCGCTTCATCCCGGTAACGCGCCATCTTTATTTTCAGCTCATCGATTTCCTGTGTCGCCTGCTGGAGCTGCTGCTTGAAGGATGTGCTGGAGGACTCCAGACTTTTAATTTCACGCTTGATCTGACTGACGATCTTATCCACATCCGCCTCAGACAAGCTGGGAACCAGCGATTCTTGGATGGTCTCTAAATTGTTCTCGGACGCTGAGAAATTCAGGTTCGTGGTAGTGATCGCACTGATAATTTCGGAAAAAACCCTTTTTAGTTCTTCTCGAACCAGGGCGGTTACCGTTTCCGTGCCGTTGGCGATGTGCTGGTTGAAAAGCTGCCGACTGATTTCCTCGGTGAGGGCCCCGCTGCTTTCCAGATGTTTGTCTATGGCCGCGTTAAGCGCTTCGTTTCTCCCGGATGCATACTCGTACCAGATGCAGTAGTTCAACGGGTCGGTCGGTAGACCATGTTTACCGATCAGCTCCAGGGTGAGGCGCAGAAACTGCCGGGAATCATCAATGGTATCATCATATCGCATGGCGTGATTATCTTTCTGCAAATCGATCGGTTGTGCATCAGCGGGTCGCGTGTCCGTTCGCAACCCCGGGTGGCGAGATGCGAACGGGCAGACCCGGGTTCCCATTTTCGGGATATGATCCTTTATTTAGAAGGACAAAGAAAAACTGTCAATTAAAAACCGGTGCAGGCATCGGTTTCGGCACGGTGAAAATTTGCTTGACCGTCACCGGCTGCCTGTGCATAATCGGTTGACCTGAAAGACTTTTATCCATCAAGCCGTTCCGGTCCAATGCCGTTAATTGAGTTGCCGATTCCACTCCCTGCGGTACACACAGAGGATAAACATTCATGAAAAAGAAAATACTGGTGGTCGACGACAACCGTATGATTTTAAAATTCCTGTCCAATCTGCTGGATGGCGAAGGTCATGAAGTGAAAACCTGTGAAGACGGTCTGAGTGCATTGAGCCTGTTGACCACCTTCGAGCCGGATATTGTTTTCGTGGACTTGATCATTCCAAAGATCGGCGGAGACAAGTTGTGCCAGATCATCAGAACCATGGAACATATGAAGGACTGCTACCTGGTGATCATCTCTGCCGCCGTGGCTGAAATGGATCTGGACTTCAGGAAAATAGGTGTGAATGCCTGCATCGCCAAGGGGCCTTTCGGCCAGATGGGCAAGCATGTGCTGGCTGCCATTAAAGATTCCAATGATCCGTCTACGTTTACTTCAGAACACGGAATTGTGGGCATTGCCTCGGTCAACGGCATCCCGGTATATGCCCGGCGCATGACCAAGGAACTGCTGGGGCGTAACCGCCACCTGGAAACCATTTTGGAAAGCATGAACGAGGGAATCATCGAAGTGTATACCGGACGCGTGGTTTACGCCAACTCCGCAGCAGTGAAGCTTTTTGCCGTCCCCTTAGAAAACCTGTTATCCGCCAAGCCCCAGAATCTCTTTGACGACGTGTTCACGAGCCGTATCGACGCCCTGATGAATCGAGACACGAAAAAAATGCCGGTGGTTGGGCTATCCCGTCCCCTGGAACTTAACGGGCGCCAGATTGTCATACGCAGCTTTCCGGTGAAGGGGGAGGCGGACACGACCATCCTGCTGATTACCGATGTCACTGACCAACGCGACCTGGAATACCAACTGCAACATGTCCGGCGCATGGATGCAATCGGCAACCTGGCAGGGGGGATTGCCCATAACTTCAACAATCTGCTGATGGGTATTCAGGGGAATGTCTCCATTTTAATCCAGGATAAAAAGATGGGTGATCCCGGGTACGATGAACTCGCGGGCATCGAACGCTGCATCGACAGCGGCGCCAAACTGACCCGTCAGCTGCTGAGCTTTGCCAAGGGCGGCCGCTATTCCCTGGGTTTGGAGGATGTCAACGATATCGTTGAAAAGTCTTCCAGTATGTTTGCCCGGACCAGAAAAGAAATTCATGTCGAGCAGCATCTGGAAGAGGATCTGGTCATGGCGGAAGCGAATGCCGCACAGATCGAACTGGCTTTGATGGACCTATATGTCAACGCCTGGCATGCCATGTTCAACGGGGGGACGTTGACGGTTTCTACAGCCAATATTATTTTGAATGATCCCTTTGTCAAACCCTACAACCTGGCCCCTGGAAGTTACCTGAAAATCAGCGTGGCCGACACCGGATCGGGGATGGACGAAAAAAGTATTGAGCGGATATTCGAGCCCTTTTATACCACCCGACCCATGGGCGAGGGCACCGGTTTAGGGCTGGCTTCCGTATTTGGAATCATTAAAAAGCACAAGGGCATTATCACGGTGGACAGCCAAGTGGGAAGGGGAACCACGTTCTCCATCTATCTCCCCGCGGCAAGGATCCTTCAAAGGCCCAAGGAAGCGGAAAAGCCGCGGGTCATTTCCTCTGGAAAACGTCCTGAAAAAGGGTCGGGGACCATTCTCGTGGTGGACGATGAAGAATACATCCTCAATGCAGACAAGGCCATGCTCAATGAACTCGGCTACGAAGTGTTGCTCGCCAACGGTGGGAAAGAAGCCCTCCGCGTGTTCGATGAGAACAAGGATCGTATTAACCTGCTGATCCTGGATTTGATAATGCCGGATCTGAGCGGGGAGATTGTTTATGACCGCATCAAATCCTTACGACCGGACATCCGTGTGATCCTCTCCTCTGGTTACAGTATCGAGGGGCAGGCTGAATCCATTCTCAAGCGAGGGTGCGACGGGTTTATCCAAAAACCGTACAACCTGAATCAACTGGCCGA
>NZ_JASJGN010000466.1:0-10825 GCF_033791525.1 Desulfosarcina sp. | reverse complement strand
CATCAGCTCCAGGGCGCCCTGGGAAAGGCTTTCCGGCAGCAGGGGATGGGCGCCGGCGAATCCAGGAATGGACGCCTGACGTTCGTTGGTCTTGGGGTTGTATTTCATGGTGCAGGAGCCCAGCGGGTACATGCCGCTGTCCACCCCAAAGTTCCACTGGGAGAGCTTGGTAAAGTGGCGCACCACATCCAATTCGGATAGATCCGGAAAATCCGGACCGTCGCCCACCAGGGCGTCGTCAAGCGGGGTTTCATCCACATCGCGGCGGGGCAGCGACAGTCCCTTGCGTCCCGGGGATCCTTTTTCCCAGAGCAGGGGTTCATTGAAGATCAGACCGGTGGTTCCCATCTTATCTTTTATTTGGTCTTTCATTTGGCCACCTCCTTTACCAATGCATCGATCCCTGTTTTAGAGATGGTTTCGGTCACGCACATCAGCCAGCAGTCGGACAGTTCCGGATAGTAGGGGCCGAGGTGCAGCCCGGCGACGATTTTCTTTTCCAGCAGCCGCTGCCAGGTGTCGGCAAAGCCTTTGGGGAAGCGCACCACGAATTCATTGAAGGTGGGCGCGCTGAACGGTGACTTATGGCCGGCATTGGCCAGTGACGCTTTGAGGTACTCGGCCCGGTCGCGGTTGAGCCGCGAGAGTTCGCGGATGCCCGTGCCGCCCATTGCCGCCATGTACATGGTGGATGCGGTGGCACACAGCCCCTGGTTGGAGCAGATATTGGACGTGGCTTTTTCACGGCGAATGTGCTGCTCACGGGTGGCCAGGGTCAGCACGAAGCCGGTTTTGCCGTCGCGGTCCGTGGTTTTGCCGATCAGGCGTCCGGGCATGGTGCGCACATACTGCTGCCGTGCAGCAAACATGCCCAGGCCGGGGCCGCCGAAGCTCTGGGGGATGCCGAAACTCTGTCCTTCGCCGCAGGCGATGTCCGCCCCACAGGCACCGGGGCTCTTGAGCAGGCCGTAGGCCAGCGGCTCGCTGAACCCGACTACGAACAGGGTTTTCTTATCGGCGTGGATGGTTTTCCCGGCGGCCTCCAGATCCTCGATGCAGCCGAAGAAGTTGGGGCTCTGCAGGGCCACGCCGGCCAGTTCGCCCAAGTCGGCCAGGCCGGAGAGGTCGGTGCGGCCGTCGGCGCTCACGGGCAGCTCGACCACCTCGAAGCCGGTGGGGGCAAAATAGGTTTCCACCACCTTGCGGTACAGCGGGTGAACGGCGCGCGAGACGGCCACTTTTTTGCGCCGCGTGGCACGGATGGTCATCAGCAGGGCTTCGGCCAGTGCCGAGGCGCCATCGTACATGGAGGCGTTGGCCACATCCATGCCCAACAGGCGGGTCACCAGGGTCTGGTATTCGTAGATGGTCTGCAGGGTGCCCTGGCTGATTTCAGGCTGATAGGGGGTGTAGGCGGTGAAAAACTCGCTGCGCAGCAGCAGCTGCCGGGTGATTTCGGGGATATGATGGTGGTAGCTGCCGGCCCCCATGAACACCTTGTAGAAAGGGGGCGTGCCCATACTGGCGGCCATGCAGTCCATATGCCCGTTGAGCTCCCACTCGGTGAGCGGCTCGGGCAGGTTCATCTTATCTTTCCGGCGGCAGTCGTCGGGAATGCTGGAGAAAAGGGCCTCCAGATCCGCCGCGCCCACCACCTGAAGCATCTGTTGGATGTCTTCTTTGGTATGGGGTAGATATCTCATGGGGTTTATCCTTTCAGCATCTCAAGGTAGTCGGCCTTGGATTTCATGGCCTCGAGTTCGGCGGGGTCGCTGGCTTTGATTTCAATCATCCAACCGCCGTTGTAGGGGTCGCTGTTCACCAGCTCGGGCTCATCGGCAAGGGCTTCGTTGATGGCCGTCACCTCCCCGCCGATGGGCATGTAAAGCTCGGACACGGCTTTGACCGATTCTACCGTGCCGAACTCATCGCCTTTGTCAAAGCTGCTGCCCACTTCGGGCAGTTCCACAAAGACGATGTCTCCCAATTGATCCTGGGCATAGTCGGAAACTCCCATGCGCACCACGTCGCCGTTTTTTTTGGACCATTCATGGTCGTCGGTGTATCGTACGTCTTCCGGTAGATTCAGTTCGCTGATCGCTTTCATGTTTTCCCTCCCTGTGATTGTTTTTTTCTATGAGATAAGCGGTGTCTTGTCCGCGATTAGAGCATGTCGGCCATCGGTTTGCGGGCGGTGCGATGGGGACGGACATCGTCCACGATGGAGACGGTAATTTTTCTACGGTTGTCGGCAATATCCACGTTCTGGCCGACGGACAGCTTCCGGTCAACCTTGACGAAGCCGCAGCAAAGCCCCTTGGCTTTGAAGCCTTCCGGCTTGTCCGGGCTGGCAACGCTGAAAATGTCGCCGTCGTGAAGCCCGATACCCATGTCTGTGGCGCAGGTGAGAACGGTCCCGATCGTTTGGCCGTCGGCATCGATGACCCGGGAATTTTCCCCGGCTGAGATTTTGCGCAGGTCCTTGCCAACAAAGGCGTGGGTGAATGAGAAATCCGTCTGCTTCTCCAGGGCGGTCCGACCGATGAAATCCTTGGTGAACCCGGTCTGGTCCGCCGTAAAGGGCAGGGCGAAGGGCCAGGGATGGTTGATGAATGGCCAGTGTCCGATATCCTGGTGGGAAAGCGGCAGCACGGCGCCGGCGCGCAGGCTGTCCCGGGCCGCCAGGCCGCAGGGCTTGATGTCGTAGGAACGACCGGCCTCCAGAAGGCGCTCCCACAGACGTTGAATCTTGTCCGGTGCCAGGAAAATTTCGAAGCCGAACTCGCCGGTGTATCCGGTGCGCGACAGCAAAATGGGGGTACCGTCATCCAGGCGGACCGCATCGGCCAGTGGCGAAGCTGGGTCAAAATGCCCCTTGAAGGAGAAGTAGGGAATGCCGGTAAAGACCGCTTTGGGATCGGCCAGAACCCCACCGAGAATTTTGGCCGCCGCCGGCCCCTGAATGTCCATCTTGCCCAGCTGATCGGACAGGTCGGTGACCGTGGCGTCCCGTCCGCCGAGATTGTGCCGCAGGTGGTCGGCAACAGCCCCGCCCATGCCGGCGTTGACCACCACCATGTAGCTGTCCGCCGCAACATAGAAGACAATCGCATCGTCGATGGTCTGGCCGTTTTCGTCTAAAAAGGCCCCATACACGCATCGGCCCGGAGAAAGAGGCTTTTTGGACCGTCCCATGCAGGCGTCCAGATCATTGGTAAAGCAATACTGGAGCAGGTCTGCAGCTCCCGATCCGGCGACGGTGACGCCTGCCATGTGGCTGGTGTCGAAGACACCGGCACCGTTCAGTACGGCTAAATGTTCGTCTTTCACCGACGAATACCACAGGGGCATGTCGTAGCCGCCAAAGTTTGCCATGTTGGCGCCTTGACTTCGATGCCAGCTGTTGAGAGGTGTCCTTTTAACGGTGGTTTGCATGACTTGTTTCCTTTGATGACTATAAGGGTTCGAGGATTCAAGGATTCGAGGGTTCAAGTGGGGCACCAACGCCTTGGGCAAGGTTAATCCGTTTATTCATGTGCCTGCCGAATTACAGCGTTCATGGCAGCACTCGCTTTTTCCTTGGACCCTTGACCCCTCGACTCCTGGAATCCTTTTTAAAATATATAAGGAACCTTCAGGTTGTAACTCTTATAAACCACAAAGGTTTCTACAGACTGTACACCCTCCAGCCGGGAAACCTCTTCGGTGTAAAATTCCAGCAGGCCGAATCCTTCCTTAAGCAGAACCATGAGGATCAGGTCAAACCGGCCGGTGACGACGCTCACCGATACCACCCCCCGAACGCGGCTGAACTCTTCGCCCTTTTTGACCAGGTCCATGGTGGTCAGCTTGACGCCCACCATCACGACCCGGTGACGTGGAACCGTTTCCGGGTCCACCAGGCCGACGATCTCCAGTACACCCTCGTCCTCAAGCTTGCTGACCCGTGATCTGACTGTATTTTCGGAGACGCCGAGATCCTCGGCGATGATTTTGTAGGACTTCCTGCCCTCCCGCAGATGGCGGACGATGGAAATGTTTAACTTGTCGACTTTCATCGATGGCCTTTCAATGCTGACGGGTTCGTAAAAAAGCCGATATCTGCGTTACGCTTCATCCATCGTCACTGCGGCGTACCGTAAGTACGCCTCATTCCTCTTACGCATCCATCAATGTTACGCGGATACTGAAAATTATTAGTCGAGCATGATGAATCTGTCAAACAATTTTTAAAAAATTGAAGTATTCGGCAAAAATAAGTTAAAAAAGGTTGAAAAAGACATTAATTGCGCTTAACTGATTGCAATGGTTCTTGCGGCGGACCGATCTTCAGGTTCGAAACAAACTAAGGAGTGTCTGTCCAGAAATGAGGGATTTTGGTCGAGATCAAGGCGTGCGAAAAATTTTACCGGAGGCGCCCTGAAAGAAGTGCCCTTGGGGTGCATATAGTTGATATTCCGAGGATAAAATTTTTCGCGCAACGCAGAGATCGGGTAAAATAACCATTTATGGATGGGCACTAAATAACCGAGATCGTGTCGGAGCCCCCTCCGCCCCGATCCAATGGTTAATACCCATTCGTATTCAAAAGGACGCCCCGTGATCATCGCCGGTCTCACCGGAGGCATTGCCAGCGGTAAATCGACGGTATCCGGATTTCTTTCCGATGCCGGCGCCCAAGTCATCGATGCCGACCAAATCGCCCGGGAGGTCGTCAAAGCGGGCACCCCTGGCTACGATGCGATTCTCGCCTTTTTTGGCCGGACGATTCTTATGCCCGGCGGGGATATTGACCGCAAGCGGTTGGGTGAGATTATCTTCAACGACCCGGATAAAAAAGCACGCCTGGACGCCATCGTTCACCCGTTGGTCTTTGAACGCTCAGCGGAAAGGATCGCCCAAATCGCCGCCCAGACTCCCGACGCGGTGGTGATCATGGACATCCCGCTGCTTTTTGAGGCGGGCATGGAAAGCGATCTTGCAGAAGTAATCGTCGTTTATATACCCGAAAAGCTTCAGTTGGAGCGACTCATGAACCGGGATGGTATCGATGAACAGGCCGCCATGGCCCGGATCCGGTCCCAGATGCCCATCAAGGAGAAACGCAGGCGAGCAACGGTTGTCATCGACAACAGCGGCACCACGTTCGATAGCCGGAGACAAGCGCTGGCGGTATTTAGGCAACTGAAGCAACGATCCAAACCCGACACGGAATGAGAACGCATAGCCGTTGCAGCCTTGCCCCGAATCGATCAACTCGGTGGCGTCGTGGCCGGATCCGCCACCGTCCGGTTTAACCGTCCGTTTTCGTTTGACACGCTTTCTGTGCTGCCTTATATTAACGCCGTTTGAAAACCTGATTCAGATTGAGACCTGAACACGACCCCGCCTGAGGCGAAACGACGCGTTTGACACCGCCCGATGGTCGTTCCATCTTGCCATATTGATCTATTTTCGTTTCGGCAAACTGGAAGTAATGCCCAAGGCATAAGCAATAAACTGGTTATCTCGGCACTTACGCGGATTGACCCGGAGGCTGTCTGGCATCCATGCGACAAATAGTGAAGGTCCGGAAACGGCTTTGTGAGCAGCACCTGCATACATTGAGTGAAATTTCGCGCGCCCTTGGGGAAAAAGACCGGTATACCCAGACCCACGGCTACCGGGTTTCCCTTTATGCCATGCGCCTCGCCCGGCGATTGGGATTTTCCCCTGAAGAAATCCGGAATGTGGGTATCGGCGGTTTGTTTCATGATGTTGGTAAGTTGGCCCTGAGCGATCGTATTTTCACCAATCGTGAAACCCATCTGCCCAGTGATCTTCAGCAGGAGGTGCGCTGCCACCCGCTGATTGGTGCCGCCCTGCTCAAGGATATCGACTTTATTAAACCGGCGGTGGATTTCGTGCTGTTTCACCACGAGCAGGAGGACGGGAACGGCTACCCCTTCGGCCTCAGGGCCGGAGAAATTCCGCCAGGCGCCAAAATCGTTAGCATTGCGGACTGCTTTGATGCGGTGACCACTGACCGTCCCTATCAAAAAGGGCAATCGGTAGTTTCGGCCTATGAAATCCTTCGTGAAGGCTGCCGCCGTTTTTTCTGTGAAGAGTACGTAGAGACATTCATCGAAGAGATCGAGGAGAACGGAACCATTCAAGACACACGCTTCGATCCGCTACTTGCCGATGAACTGGTTCGATCGGCCGCCGGATGCAGTGCCAGGTAATCCAAGACCAAAACTATCACTATGGGTTAGTAAATCGTTAACGGGCCGCATTCGGCCTGTTTTTTTTGGCAAACGAATAAAGACGAATCGCATATGGATCGACATTTCTTAGAAGAACTCAGAAAACGACGAACGTTCGGCATCATCAGCCATCCAGATGCCGGTAAGACCACATTGACGGAAAAGCTGCTCATGTTCGGCGGTGCTATCCAGATGGCCGGTGCCGTAAAGGCCAAACGGGCAGGACGCTATGCCACCAGCGACTGGATGGCCATCGAAAAAGAACGCGGTATTTCAGTGACGACATCGGTCATGAAATTCAATTTCAGCGGCTTTGAGGTAAATCTGCTGGACACACCCGGCCACCAGGATTTTTCCGAGGATACCTACCGGGTGCTCACCGCCGTGGACAGCGCGCTCATGGTAATCGACAGCGCCAAGGGAGTGGAGACTCAGACCGAAAAGCTCATGGAGGTGTGCCGTATGCGCAACACCCCCATTATGACCTTCATCAACAAACTGGACCGTGACGGGTTGTCTCCCCTGGACATCCTTTCGGATATCGAGGAAAAACTCCAAATCGAATGTGCGCCCCTATCCTGGCCCATCGGAATGGGCAAGCGGTTTCGAGGGGTCTACAACCGGTACCACCGGCAGCTTCACCTGTTCAGCCCCGGCGGGCAAACGCGCCACCAGGAAGGAATCCTGATCACTGACCTGGCCGATCCCCGACTGGACGAGATGCTGGGCAGCCAGGCAAGGGAACTGCGCGACGATGTGGAACTGCTGGAGGGTGCCGCCAACCCCTTCGAATTGGACCAGTACCTCAAGGGCAGCCAGACGCCGGTATTCTTCGGCAGTGCCATCAACAATTTCGGTGTACGGGAACTATTGGATGCCTTTGTGGAGATGGCGCCGTCCCCCAGGGCTCGGGCGACCACGACCCGCCAGGTCTTGCCCGAAGAGGATGCCTTTTCCGGCTTCGCCTTTAAAATTCAGGCCAACATGGACCCGGCCCATCGTGATCGTATCGCCTTTGTACGCATCTGTTCAGGCAAGTTCACCCATGGCATGAAGGTTTTCCAGACCCGCATCGACAAGCAGGTCACCTTGTCCAACGCCACCATCTTTATGGCCCAGGATCGCGCCCACGTAGATGAGGCCTATCCCGGCGACATCATTGGCCTCCACAACCACGGCACCATCAGCATCGGGGACACCTTTTACGAAAAAGAACCGCTCAGTTTCACCGGCATTCCCAATTTTGCGCCGGACCATTTCCGCCGGGTCCGCCTGAAAAACCCCATGAAGGCCAAACAACTCCTCAAGGGGCTCACGCAGCTGGCCGAGGAGGGAGCTGTCCAGTTTTTCCGCCCCTTGCTGGGGAACAACTATATCCTTGGCGCTGTCGGCATTCTTCAGTTCGACGTAACCATGGCACGCCTAAAAGCCGAGTACGCGGTCGATGCCGACTATGAACCGGTGACCTTTGCCGCCGCCCGGTGGGTAACCAGCACGGACAAGAAAAAGCTGGACGCCTTTGAAAAGGAAAAGCATGCAAACCTGGCCCTTGATTCCCAGGGGAAGCTGACTTATTTAGCCGCCAGCTTGTGGCGCCTTGAAAATGCCATGGAGGAGTGGCCGACGATCCGTTTTCATAAAACCCGCGAACTGGCAGCTTGATGGCATCGCCAGACCGGATGGGCTGGGAATTGAAGCGACAAAAACAATTGCACAAGGCTAACGAATCCGGCCGCTGCCATCAAGAATGGTGTCGGAACCATCGATGGCAAGCAGGTATGACCTGAGGTTGGACCGCTTTTTCTTGAGGCCCAGTTTCCTTCGAATGGTATAGCGGACGGCCTCGATGGTTCGGGTGGACAGCCCCAGGATGCGTGCGACATCTTTGGTGGTCTTTCCCTGTTTGACCAGATTGGCCACCTGGATTTCAGCGGGGGTGAAATTCAGGTAGTGCCTGGACATGCGCCGGGACAGGGGCGAGATGATTTCGTTGAGATTGGACTCCACCAGGTTGAGATAGACCCGCTGGTGCTCATCCAAGCGACTGGCCTCGAGCTTTTCCAGGTATGGTAGAATCAGGCTCTTGGCGTTGGTCAGCATCTTCTCTTCCACTTCCAGACGATCCGCTTCACGCTTTTGCAGGAGCACCTCCAAGGCTGTATTGACTTCGGACAGGCTTTCGGTTCTCTCCTTCAGCTCTTTTTCCCTGGCTTTCAGCGCCGTAGTGGCTTCCATTTCCCTGGTGATGTCCAGAACGATACCGTTGAAAAACAAACTATGGTCGGTTTCGTCGCGTACCGCGACGGAGATGATATGCAGCCATCGCCACCCGCTGCCCGAGCGGTCGCGAATCCGAACCGTTTCATCCAGCCGGTGGGTGTTTAGCATCTTCAGTCCGGCGGCCAGCAGGCGTTCACGGTCATCCGGGCGGAGCATCTTGAGCCAGGATTGAAAATCGGTTACCTGGGTCAGATCGACGATCTCCCCAATGGATGGGCTGATAAAAATACGCCAGGGCTGGTATGGGGTTTCTGGCCGGTGGCGCAGGCGGAACAGAACGAAGTTGGATGCGCTTTCCATGAAGGAACGCAGGTGGCGCTCGTTTTCTCTAAGCGCCGCTTCCGCCGTGACCTGCGCGTCGATATCCCGCAGCACCGTCACCCGAACCTCGCGTCCGCCGATCTGGATCATCTTTCCCTGGATCATCACATGAAACCGGGTGCCATCCTTTTTCACGGCTACGGCATGGTAAGGCATTTCGTAACCGGTGAGCATGTTTTCCCTGACCCGTGACCGATAGTCCGGTGCGATGACGTCGGTACCGAAAATGCCGATCAACGCTTCGCGGGGTGTATCAAACAAAATGGAAGCGGTGCGATTGGCGTCAATGCAGATCCCTTTACTGGAAATGAACACCGCTTCAAAGGTCGCATCAGACAGCGCTCGGTATCGCTGCCGGCTCTCTTCCAATTCGCTTTCCGTGCGGATCAGACTGCTGATGTCCTGGATCTGAACAATCAAATAGCGGGCAGCGCCCGCCTGGTCAGCGACCACGGCGAGATTCAGCAACCCCCGGACCGCTTTTCCACCCTGGTGCAGGCATTCGAGAGTGAGCTGGGTATGGCCTGGTTTGCCGGCCAACATGTCCCGGGACAGTTCCGACAGCCGACGCCAGTGGCCCGGCGCCATGATGTTTTCCAGGCGACGATCCAGAAGTACTTCTTCCGGATAGCCAAGCATGGTGCACAGGGTTGAATTGACCTTGATGAAACGGCCGTCGAGAAGCGTGATGGCCATTCCGGTGCCCGCCTGGTTAAAAAGAGCACGGATCAGTGCGTCTTTATCCTGAAACGGGTCGTTCGAAAAAGGTTTCGGCGGGTCATGCCGGGGAGATCTTTTCATTTTCCCCTGTTTCCACGGGTTGGTTTTAGAAATGGTCGTAGTGGGTGAACACATGGGGTTCGCGGTGTTTGGGCGCACTCCCCACCTTAGCGGGATACCCCAACGGAACCAGGGTGACCCGATCATATCCGTCTGGAACGATGATCAACCGATATTGAATTGGCCCGACTCGATATAGGGCACATCCTCGACATCGATGGCCTGGACGATGGCTTGATTCAGCCGTTTTTTCATCTCCACGACCACTGGACGTCTTTTGTTGACGGCCATGGCGAAGGCCATGGTTTCCTCCATGAGTGTGCCGATGGGACAGGCCTTGTGAACAATATGATGGTCCACACATTGATCGGCAGTCAGCCGGACACCGGTGTACTCCATGTACTCCACCATGTACATGGGCATGGCCTTTTTCAACAGTTCGTTCATGCCCGGCAAAAAAGGGATCCCCAGGTCCACTTCGGGGAAACAGAAAAACCCGCGGTCTGATCGCATGAAACGGAAATCAAACGCACAGCACATAATGGCACCGCCGGCGAAAGCGTGCCCAGAAATTCCGGCCACGGTCACTAGCGGATAGGTAACGATGCGTTTGAACATGCGGTTTAGCAGGTAAAAGTAATCTTTGGCCAAAGCGAGGTCATTTTTTTCTATGACCGGCACCAGCCACTCCAGATCGATGCCGTTGGAGAATATCTTTTCATGGGATGCGGTCACCACCAGGGTGGTGGCATCGGTGGTATCCTCAATCTCATCGAGAACGCCTAAATAGGCGTTGATAAAATCCGGATTAAACCGATTCTCCCCATCGTTCAGGGTAATTGTGGCAACATGCTCATTTACCGCGTACGTCACCATTGTCATGGTCTGCTCCTAAAAATGCGTCGATGGTTGGTCATGGATGGGGTTCAAATTGCGGCAACCGCAATAGCCGCCTGGCGGCGCTTATGCTTATAGCCTGCGATTGGGGTTCACAGCGTTATAGCAAGGCAGCTCTGGAGCTGCAAGTAAAAGAATGCAGCCGATGGGAAACTAACTAGTGTCCGTCCAGAAATGAGGGATTTTGGTCGAGATCAAGGCGTGCGAAAAATTTTACCGGAGGCATATAGTGGATATTCCGAGGATAAAATTTTTCGCGCAACGCAGAGATCGGGCAAAATAACCATTTCTGGATCGGCACT
>NZ_JASJGN010000465.1:0-10126 GCF_033791525.1 Desulfosarcina sp. | reverse complement strand
GCTTGCCGCAGATTCAAGGCAGATGTCGTCGCGCTATAGTGGACTATGCGCGGCGATATCTAACGCCGAAGATGGGGTGATCCGCCTGAGGCGGATAAAGATCGGCAAACCCAATGGATTTCACCTTTTGAATACAACCATCGATGGCACCCAACCGTGATCGTTACCCATCGACCTTCTTCGAGAAAGGTGAATCGCTCAGTTTGGGTGTGATTTAATAGCCACCTATCCACCTGCTCTCCGGCACAGACCAACCAGGAAGGTTTCCAGCAGCATCCGGGGGTCTTGGCCGGTGGATTTCATGCGGACATCGATCTGGCTCAAGTCAACCATGGCCGTTGTCAGCGCTTCTATTGAAAAGTTGTTCGCCTTTTTGAGTGTCTGGAAAACGGGAAAGGGGCTTTTCGGATTTTTGGCCAGAACCAGATCACTGGTGGCTGCCTTTTTTCTTTTTTTTCCCTCAGTGGCGGGATTCAGGAGCGAATCCCACGCTTGCGTATGCGATGCAGACGCCGCATCGTCGGCCTGAACCGCTTTAAACGGACCGGATTTAAACTGGGGAAAGGTCATGCGGGCAGACCAGGACCGGCCCCGGTCCCTGACAATGAAGTCTTTGGCCAGCAACAGCCGGCGAATCTGGTTGGCCACAGCCGCCAGCAGCTGCAGCGGATGCATTCCGTCATCCAGCAGGCTTTTCATGAAAAACAGGATGGCAGGCAGGTCCCGATCCGCCACCGCATTGGTAAACTCGAAGATGGGATCCTTGCGGGTGCGCCGCAACACGGTTGTCACATCCGCGTCGCTAATCGTTTCTCGATCGCCGACAAAGCTGACCAGTTTCTCCAAGTTGCCGGTAAGGGTGCGAAGATCGAATCCAGTCCACTGCATCAGCCGCTTGCGGGCATCCACAGCCATTCGTTTTGACGCCTGAGCCAGGGCATCGTCCATGGCCGCCTGCATGACCGCATCCTGGGCCATGCGGTCCGCCCGCGTCTCCCCTTTGGGAACGGTGCAATCCACCACCAGGCCGGTTTCAACGATGGCTTTGAACAAGGCTTTGCGACGATCGACGAAATCAGTGGTCAACACCAGGCGGTGCCCATCCGGAAAGCCCTTTTCCATGGCTGTTTTGAGTATATCCGCATCATCTTGCAGTTCCGGGATTCGCAGCCCGTTTTCGCGACAAAAATCCATCAATGCAGAAAACCACGACGGCGGTTCGCCATCCACATCGTCGGCCACCTTTATTCTCAGTGCAGGCGTGGTCAGATCTTCTAAGGCCAGACCGGTAAGCGCCATCAGGTTTAAAAACGGCCGCGAGGCTTTTTTCATGTCGCCTTTTTGGGCGGCCTGCACCATCTTCTCTCGTAGCCCCTGCTGGACCTTGGCTGAGTAAAATAGCCGCGCGTCCTGCAGCACCAGAACCTTGGAACCAGAAAGCAGGGCATAGGTGTTCATGCTGGACAGTACCCCGCCAATGGGTTCTTCACCGCCATCGAAACGCTCGACCCCGAGGGTTCTTTCCGCTTGGGGTATCAACGCGTCCAGGATCCCCTCACACGCCTTTTTGCATAGCATTTCTTCTCCGCATACCAACGTGACCGCCGGCCAGTCGGCGGGAACAGCGCGGCTGAGATAGTCGGCAAAGGCATGGTAGGCGATAGTTGACATAGGATCAGAAGACTGAGATCAGAGGTCGGAAGACTGAATATTCACTATTCGAAAATCGGTAATGGGTTTAATCCTTCAAACCCTATATACCCAATAAACTCAAAGAACCCAAGTAACAAAAAAGCCCGTTTCAAAACGTTTCAGTTTGGTCAAGATCAAGGCGGACGATCATTTCAGCCGGAGGCATACTAAGTGTATGTCGAGGATTGAAATGTGAGACCAACGCAGACATTGGCCATAATGGAACGTTTTTGAAATTGGCTCGCTAATCCGGCATTTTTCCGAGCACCAAGTGCGCAATGAAAATCGTGATCCCCACGGTGATGGCACTGTCCGCCACATTGAAGGCCGGCCAGTGGTAGGCCCCCACGTATACATCCAGGAAATCGACCACCTCGCCGAAGCGCAACCGGTCGATTAGGTTGCCGACGGCACCTCCGAAAATCATGGCCAGGGCCGACGCCAAATAAGGATAGGTTTTGGGTGTGCTCCGGTAAAAATAGACAATCAGTCCCATAGCGACGATCGAAACACCGATAAACAGCAGGTTGCGGACCCCCTGGCTGCCGGCTGCCATGAAACCGAAGGCACCTCCGGGATTGCGAATATGCGTCAGGTTAAAAAAACCCTCGATCACCGGGATGGAGTGATAGAGTGGTATCTTGGCCAGAACCAAAAGTTTTGTCGCCTGGTCCAGCAGCACCACCACGACGGTAATCATGAAGAACGGCATGAACCCCAACGAGGGCATCGGGGCCTCGCGGGCGGCCTTTTTTCCATGCATGACCGAACGATTGTCGGATTCGGGGGTATCCGGTCGGGTGGTTTTCATATTCCGCTGATCACGTTGCTGTTCCCATCAGGTCGATCTGCGCCAACGAACTGCCGCAACGGCTGCAGATCGTGGGATGCTCGGCAATTTTTCCGACGCTGTCGTCGTAGACCCAGCACCGCTGGCATTTTACGCCGCCGGCCGGCTCCACTTTGACCCATATGCCCTCGGTCTCCTGGCCGACGTAGGCACCGGAAATCTCCCCGGCTACCATGGCCGCCCGGGAAACGATGAGTATGGATCGAAGATCATCCTTAAAACCGCTCATGATGGCATAAAGATCCTCGCTGAGGCCGACTGTAACCGACGAATCCAGGGAGTGGCCGATCACCTTTTCCGCACGGGCCTTTTCCAGCGCCTTGGTCACCTCAGCCCTCACGTTGATCAGGGTTTCCCATTTGTTGGCCAGGACGTCATCCTTCAGACCGGGGTCCGGTTGGGGAAATGCGACCAGGTGAATACTTTCCGCCTTATCATTCAACGCCGGCATATGGCGCCAGATCTCCTCGGCCGTGAAGGGCATGATGGGCGCCATGATCCGGGCCATGGCGTCTAAAATGGCATACATGGCAGTCTGGGCGCTGCGCCGGGCCGTGGACGCCGATGGGCTGGTGTAGAGCCTGTCCTTTAATATATCCAGGTAAAATGAGGAGAGATCAACGGTGCAGTAGTTGTACAGGCGGTGGTAAATCACGTGAAACTCGTAGGTGTCATACGCCTTGAGCGCCCGCGCCACCAACCCCTGGAGCGTGTGCAGGGCAAAGCGGTCGATCTCCAGCATCTGATCGACCGGCACGCTGTCGGTCTCCGGGGAAAAATCATTAAGGTTCCCCAACAGGAAGCGGCTGGTGTTGCGAATTCGACGGTAAGCATCGCTGAGCTGTTTGAGAATGTTGTCGGAAATCCGCACATCGTCCCGGTAGTCGGACGCCGACACCCACATGCGCAGAATCTCAGCCCCGTATTTGTCAATAACCGTCTTGGGCGCCACCACGTTACCCAGGGATTTGGACTGCTTCTTGCCCTCGGCATCAACCACAAAGCCGTGGGTCAACACGCTGCGGTACGGCGCCTGTCCACGGGTACCCACGGCGGTGAGCAACGCGCTGTGGAACCAGCCCCGGTGCTGATCGCTGCCTTCCAGATAAAGATCCGCCGGCCACTGCAGGTAGTCACGGTCTTCCAGTACGGCGGCATGACTGACGCCCGAATCGAACCAGACATCCAGGATGTCGGTCTCTTTGGTAAAGGACCCATGGCCACAGCTTTTGCATACTGCGCCTTCGGGCAGCAGGTCGGCCGCCTCCTTTTCGAACCACACGTCGGCCCCGTGGGCGGCAAACTGGTCGAATACATGGTTCATGGTCGCCTCGTCCATGTGGACGGCGTCGCAGCCGTCACAGACGAAGACCGTGATAGGGACGCCCCAGGCCCGCTGGCGAGATACGCACCAGTCCGGCCGGTTTTCGATCATACCGAAAATTCGTTCCCGGCCCCAGTGGGGAATCCATTTGACCTGGTCGATCGCCTCAAGGGATTTGCGGCGCAGGCCCGTCTTCTCCATGGAGATGAACCACTGGGGGGTCGCCCGGAAAATTACTGGCTGTTTGCATCGCCAGCAGTGGGGATAACTGTGTTTGATATCGGCTTTGGCCAGCAGCACCCCCTCGTCCGCGAGGGTCTGGTTGATATTGGTGTTGGCCTTGAAAACGAACTGCCCGGCAAACCGGTCGACCTCTTCGGTGAACACGCCGTTGTCGTTCACCGGCGAATAGGCGTCTAGGCCGTATTGAAGGCCCACGTCATAGTCCTCGCGACCATGGCCGGGGGCGGTGTGCACGCAACCTGTTCCCGCTTCCAGGGTGACATGGTCGCCCAGGATGATCAGCGAATCCCGTTCATAGAAAGGATGCCGGCAGCGCTTGTTTTCCAGGTCCCGGGCTTTGAGATCGGCCAGGATACGGTAATCGGCGATGCCGAAGATCGGCATGCAGGCCTCCACCAGGTCCCGAGCCAGGATCAGGACCTGCCCGTCACCGGTTTCGACGGCCGCATAGTCGAAATCAGGATGAAGGGCCACGGCCAGGTTGGCCGGCAGGGTCCAGGGAGTGGTAGTCCAGATCACCACGGAAACCTCCCGCCCGGCCAACTCCGCGGCAATATCCGCAGGATTGTCCTTCAGCGCAAATTTAACGTACACCGAGGGCGAGGTCTCATCGTGGTATTCAATTTCGGCCTCGGCAAGGGCGGTCTTGCAGCTGCAGCACCAGTGGATCGGCTTCTTGCTGCGAAACAGGCTGCCGTCCAAGGCGAACTTGCAGCACTCTCTGGCGATGGTCGCCTCGTAGCGGTAGTTCATGGTCAGGTAGGGATTGTCCCACTCGCCCATGACACCGAGGCGCTTGAACTCGTCTCGCTGGATGTCGATGAACTTCTCGGCGTAAGCCCGACAACGGCGGCGAATCTGGGCCTGTGTCATCTCCTTTTTTTTGGACCCGAGCTCCTTGTCCACATTGTGTTCGATGGGCAAACCATGGCAGTCCCAACCCGGAACGTAGGCGGCGTCGAAGCCGGCCATCTGCCGGGAACGGATGATGATGTCCTTTAATATCTTGTTCAGCGCCGTCCCGATATGGATATGGCCGTTGGCATAAGGCGGGCCGTCATGCAGTATGAAGGTCGGACGCCCTTTTGACGCCTCCCGGATCTGGCCATACAGTCCCATGGTTTCCCACGCTTCCAGCTGATTGGGTTCGCGGGCGGCGAGGTTTGCTTTCATGGGAAAGCCGGTGTTTGGAAGATTCAGGGTCTTCTTGTAATCCATCGATGCCTCCGTATCGGTAATTTCATGGTAAGCAGGGATTTTTACTTTGAAAGCCGGTTCATGTCAAGCCAATAGAAAGGCGATTTTACCGATATTGTTGCTTGAAAACTGGCCGGTTTTGGGTCAATATGTTCATATTATCTGAAACCTAAGTTAACCGCGTTTTGGAAAAGTGAGCCAGTAATGGACCTTCAACGGCTGGAACAACAGATCGCATTTGTCCGCGAAGTGGACAAGCTCAAAACCATCGACCGCCAGACCCTGCTCACCGATGCATCGCGGCAGGAAAATGATGCCGAGCACTCCTGGCACCTGGCCCTGATGGCCCTGGTGTTAGGTGAATATGCCGGCGGCGAGGCCATCGACCTGCTGCAGGTCATCCGGATGGTCCTGGTCCACGACCTGGTGGAGATCGATGCCGGCGACACTTACTGCTACGATGAGGCGGGGTATGCAGACAAGGCCCAGCGGGAAACAACGGCGGCCGAACGCATTTTCAATCTGCTTCCGCCCGACCAGGCCGCCGAGATCCGGGCCCTGTGGGATGAATTCGAGACATCCCGAACGCCTGAAGCCAAATTCGCCAACGCGCTGGACCGCCTTCAGCCGCTGATGCACAACGTGTTCACCAACGGACAGATGTGGAAAAAACACGGTATCGTCAAATCCCAGGTGATCGGCCGAAACCGGAAAATTGCCGACGGCGCCCCGGACCTGTGGAGATTTGCCCGGGACATGATCCAAAAAGCGATCGATGACGGTCACCTGGCCCCCTGACACTGACAATTCACTTTAAAAAATGCTGTATGAAAGCAATGCTTTCGACGGCAGGATTCGATGGCTCCGGGATTCAAGGATTGAAGACCCTTAGAACCCTGAAACCCATTTAAGGAGAGAGCATGTCGCCCCACCCCCCAATGGAAAAAGTCCTCATCATTGGCTCCGGCCCCGTCAAAATCGGACAGACCGGCGCATTCGACGACGCTGCCTGTCGGGCGTGCGAGATTTTTAGAACAGCGGGACTTCAAACGGTGATGATCCACTGCGACCCGTCCGCCCTGGCGGCGGATATGGAAACGGCCGATCGCACCTACATGGTCCCCCTGACCCTGCAGTCACTTACGGAAATCATCCTGAGGGAAAAGCCCGACGCGCTCCTGCCCACCGTCGGCGGGCCGAGGGCCTTGCTTTTGGCCAAAGCCTGCAGCCGCAGCGGCCTGCTGAAAGACAACGGCATCCGGTTGCTGGGGGCGACCGAAAGGTCCCTGACTCTGATCGACAACCCATCGGCATTTTTCGATCTTCTCAATGACCTCGGCCTGGCAGCACCGAACGGGCAATCCACCGATAGTGTATCAGATGCAGCATCCATTGCCGAGACCATCGGATATCCTGTATTTGTGCGCGCCGCCGATCCAGAAGGTGCCCTGCGCCAGGGCATCGTGTACAACGTCGAAGAATTGCGACTGCTGGCTTCCGGCGGACGGCTGCCGTCCGAAAAGGTGGGCCGGTTGCGCATCGAACAGGCGCTTTCCGGGTATCGCGAAGTGGAGGTGGAACTGCTCAGAGATGCAGACAGCCGGGTTGAGGTTGTCGGTATGGCCGAGAATATGGATCCCGTGGGTATTCACAGCGGTGATTCCGCGGCCGTGATCCCCCCGATCACCATCGAGGATGAGACCCGCCGGCAAATTGAAGCGGCGGCGTGCAAACTGGCCGGCCAGATCAAGGTGACCGGCGCACTCAACGTCAAATTCGCCGTCGGACCGACGGCGGATCAGGTACTGGTCCTGGCCATGAACCCGTGGTTTTCGAGAATGAGCGCCTTTTGCGCCAAAGCCTTCGACATCGACCTGGCCACCATCCACGCCCGCCTCAGCCTGGGAACAGAATTGGACGATGTCATGGCCACACAGGGGTCGCCAATTGCGGGTATCGAGACCGGTGCCACGGTTGCCGTTCGTCTGCCGCGCTGGGAATTCGAACGCTTTGCCGGGGAAACCGCCAGGCTGGATGCCCGCATGAAGTCCACCGGGGAGGCCATGGGACTCGGTCGCAGCCTGCTGGAAGCCCTTCATAAGGCAGTGCGTGGCCGCTCCCCCCGGCAGCCGCTTGTGGGCCTCATACCCGAGCTTAGCCCGCTCAGCCTCGATGACCTGATGCGCCGGCTGGTCCTGCCATCACCGGAGCGTCTGTGCATGATCCACCAGGCACTGAAAATGGGTGCCGGCCCGGAAGCACTGGCCACGGTCACCGGTATCCACATCCACTGGATTCTTCAGTTGGCCGATCTGGCGGTTCTGGAAACGAAATTGGTCGATCTGGCGGGCAAAACGCCGCCGGCGGTCCTGATACAGCAGGCGGTCGCCGCCGGGTTTCCCGAATCCGGCCTGGCCCGCCTGCTGAATATTTCGCCGGATGCGGCTGGCCGCGTGCTGTCCGATGCCGGAGTCAACATCCAGCCCCGTGCGTCGGCTGATCGCGGACCATCAAGGATCTGGTTCAACACACCCGCCGGTGGCCATACCCGGCACGCCCCGTTGGGCAAAAGTGTTCTGATTGCCGGCCCCGGATCCGGTCGCATCGGCCACGGCATCGAACTGGACCACTGCTGTGTACACGGCGCCAAAGCCCTTCGAGCCGCTGGGCGCCAGGCCGTCATGGTCAACGCCAATCCCGCCGCTGCTGGTGGGTTGAGCGATATGGACCGCACCTATGTTGAACCGCTGACAGCCGACGATCTCAAGGCCGTCTACCGCTCGGAACATCCCGAAGGTGTCATTCTCCAATTCGGGGGATACGCAGCCATGGATCTGGCACGCGATTTAAGTGACGCCGGTTTACCGGTATGGGGAACCGCCCATGAGCGGGTGACGCTCTCGCAGGATCGCCTGCGCTTCAGTGGCCTGCTGACGGACATGGGCATTCCCCACCCCCACATCGGCATGGCCCACAGCCCGGAGCAGGCCATGGATCTGGCCGAAACCATCGGCTACCCGTTGGTAACCAGTGTACCGGCAGACAGACAGCGGAATCGCTACGGCATCGTCATGGATGCCCACATGCTGGAACAGGATTTGATGAATACAACCGTTTCAGCTGAATCGCCCATGCTGCTGGAGCAGTTCCTGGAATACGCCATCGAAGTGGAAGCCGATGCCCTTTGCGACGGCAGGACGATTTACCTGCCGGCCATCATGGAGCATATCGAACTGGCCGGCGTGCATTCGGGAGACTCGGCCATGGTGATGCCCCCGTACAGCACACCGCCGCGCCACCTGGAGACCATCAGCGCCTACATCCAGAAGGTTGCCCTGGAACTCGATGTCAAAGGGCTGCTCAACGCCCGTTTCGCCGTATACAATGATTCGGTCTATCTGTTGGCTGCCCGTCCATGGGCTTGCCGCTCATTGCCGCTGGTCTCCAAGATCTGCAACATTCCCATGGCCGAGAGGGCTGTCGAAATCATGCTGGGCATGACCCTGGACGAAATGGACCTGCCCCGCCGGCTGCTACCTCACTATGGCATCCGGTCGTCGGTGTTTCCCTTCGATACGTTCAGGGAGGCCGATCCCCTCCTGGGGCCCCAGATGCGGTCCACCGGTCAGGTCATGGTACTGGCAGAGATTTTCGGCATGGCCTACTATACATCCCAGGAAGCCGCCGGCCCCACCCTTCCCCGGCGGGGGAAAGTACTCATCACGGTCACCGACACCGACAAGCCGAGCATATTGGAGCCGGCAAGGCTGTTCCAGGAGATGGGGTTCGGCATCCAGGCCACGCGCGGCACCCATTCATTCTTAAAGAAAAACGGCATCCAGGCCGAATTGGTGAAAAAGCTCGGCTTTGGTCGGCCCGACCTGGTGGACGCCATTAAAACCGGCGATGTGGCACTGGTGGTCAACACCCCCAGCGGCAGACAGAGTCAGCAGGACGATGCCCATATCCGCAAGACCGCCATCCGATACCATGTCCCGGAAGTCACCACCCCCGCCGCCGCGCTGGCCGCTGCCAAGGGGATCGCCGCCCGAAAACGGGGACAGGAAGCACTGTGCACGCTGCAGTCCTATGTGCGTGCGTTGAAGTGAACAGTGGTCGGAGGTCGGAGGTCGGAGGTCGGAGGTCGGAGGTCGGAGGTCGGAGGTCGGAGGTCGGAGGTCGGAGGTCGGAGAAAAAAAATCCGCTGATGCACGCAGTGTCAACTCTTTTTACTTTTCCTGACCTACTACTTGAATTGACTAGATTGACATTTAGGTCAGGACATCGCTTGCATTATGGTATCACAGATTATCAGAAAACATTTTCACCCTTGATGAGTTGGAGCATCAGGAAAATCTGCCACCACTTTTCACCTGTGATATCAATTTCAAAGCTATCATATTTTAGGAAAAGGCCAACCACCAGGTATTGTAGTCGGTTATTTTTTCATCTGGGCAGTATTTAATAGCAGTTATGCAGATTTGCAAAAACGTGTAGTACCTGATGAAAATTGAAATAAAGATACCGTTAAGTGCTTCCATCGGTAAAGTAGTTGGTCATCCTTCGCTGATTATTCATTTAACGTCTCCCTACTGCTGGGGTTTCGGATTGAGAATTCCTATTCCTGCCCTCACGTTTTTTTTCCTTCGATACGATCTTCATGCTTTTCTCTATTTTTATCTTGTCTATCTTCTTTCATCTTATGCCGGAAATACGCATCATTGTCATCATTATAGTAATGAACAACCCCGCCGCAAGCAGTGAGGTATCAAGACCTTAAAAGGTTCCTGTCCATTTTAACGCCGCAAGCGGCGGGGTAT
>NZ_JASJGN010000464.1:0-18693 GCF_033791525.1 Desulfosarcina sp. | reverse complement strand
TTCGGGTTCTTGAGCCGGATCAAACAAAAAAAAGCCTTTGAACACTGGATTCCTTCTGCGGCCAGCATGCTGGCCGGCCACATCCGCGCCGCTGATCAAAAGGCGTTTCCCAAACTGACCGCCATTGCCAAAAAAATTGGTGTGGGGTAACTGGGTCCCAAACGGAGCGATTGTCGAAGTTGCCGCAGATTCAAGGCAGATGTCGTTGCGCTATAGTGGACTATGCGCGGCGATAGCTAACGCCGAGGATGGGGTGATCCGCCTGAGGCGGATAAAGATCGGCAAACCAATGGGTTTCACTTTTTAAATACAACGATCGATGGTAACCAACCGTAATCGTTACCAATCAACCTTCTTCGAGAAAGGTGAATCGCTCAGTTTGGGTGGGTGTGACCATCCCTTAGCCATCCAAACCGATGTGGCCCATCCAAAAATAAGGACCAAACACGATGACTTCCATAAAAATAATGATCAATGGCCTGCCCGGGAACGTTGCCTCCATTATCGCCGGCCATGCCTTGCAGGATTCCCGGATCACCCTATTGCCCCACTCCCTCACCGGACCGGAAATCCAAACCGGCAGGCACACCATCTCCGGAACGGTCATCGAACTGATCACCCCGGCTGACCGTGATAAAAAAATGGATGCGCTGATCAAGACGCACGGTGATTTCATCAGCGTGGATTTCACCCATCCCTCCGCCGTCAACGACAATGCCGTTTTTTACTGCAATCGGGGTCTGCCGTTTGTCATGGGCACCACTGGCGGCGATCGGGAAATGCTGAACCAAACGGTGCGCAACGCAACCGCCTGCGCTGTTATCGCGCCCAACATGGCCAAACAGATTGTGGGATTTCAGGCCATGATGGAATACGCGGCCGACACATTTCCAGGCATTTTCAAAGGCTACACGCTGACCGTCCGGGAAAGCCACCAGGCCGGCAAAGCGGATACCAGCGGCACGGCCAAGGCCATGGTTTCCTATTTCAAACATATGGGTGTCGATTTTTCGCCGGAAGCAATCGCCATGGAGCGGGACCCGTCGGTTCAACGCGAGCAATGGGGAATTCCCGAGGCCTATTTGTCCGGTCATGGATGGCACACCTATCGGTTGACCTCGCCGGACAACACCGTTGTCTTTGAATTCCAGCATAACGTCAACGGCCGCGACATTTATGCGGAGGGCACCATGGATGCAGCCTGTTATCTTGATCGGAAACTTAAAAAAGGCGAAACGGGTCGGGTTTTTACGATGATCGATGTGCTAAAAGGTTGATATCCGCCACGGGGACGCCATCGGCCTGCCCGGCGAGGTGGTGGGCACGTACAAGGCCAGCTGTCCGTCCGGCCACCAAAGCCGCCGCGGGTGTTTATTTTGGGGGTTTCATATCGACGAAAAGAGGGGGTGATTAATGTATCAACTCACCCATGCACGGGTCCGCTTCTATTCCTGTTGGATCAACTCACGCGCTTTTTCCAGCGCCTGCGGCAGATTCTGAGGCTGGGTACCGCCGGCCTGGGCCATGTCGGGTCGGCCACCGCCGCCGCCGCCCACCACGTTGGCAATCTGTTTGATCATCTTGCCCGCATGGAACCGGTGGTTGAGATCCTTGGTCACGACAACGATCAACAGCGCCTTGCCGTCGGTCTCACACCCCAGGACCACGATGCCTGAACCGATGCGGTCCTTGAATCGGTCGGCCAGCTCACGCAGGGCGGACGGCTTGTCAACGGTCACCTGTTGGATGATCGCGGTAACCCCGTTGATCTCTATGATCTGCTCACCGCTGCCATCGGCCTGCATTTCTGCCATTTTGGTCTTGAGCCGTTCGGTTTCTTTTTCCAGGCTTTTCAGCGATGCCAGAGTCGACTCGACCCGCGCAACCACGGTCTCGGGCTTGTCCTTGACCAGGTGACTCAACTGCTGGAGAATCCGGCTGGTCTTTTGCACATGGTCCAGCGCCGCTATGCCCGTAAGGGCCTCGATCCGTCTCACGCCAGACGCCACGCTCGATTCGGAACTAATTTTGAACAGGCCGATATTGCCGGTGCGGCCGGTATGGGTACCCCCGCATAGCTCACGGCTGAAGGTATCCAGGGCAACGACACGAACCCGGTCGCCGTATTTCTCCTCGAACAGGGCCGTGGCGCCGGATTTCATGGCATGATCCATGTCCATCTCCTCAACAGTCACGGGAACATTCTGACGCACACGCTGGTTGACGAAGATTTCGATGCGCGCCAATGCGTCGGATTCGATCTGGGAGAAATGCGTGAAGTCGAATCGAAGCCGGTCCGCCGCCACCATGGATCCGGCCTGTTTCACGTGATCCCCCAGTTCATGGCGAAGGGCTGCATGCAAAATGTGCGTGGCCGTGTGGTTGAGGGCCACGGCTGCCCGGTGGTCGCCATCCACGGTGAGCATGACCGTCTGACCGTTTTCCAGGCGACCGGCCTGCACCTGCCCTTTGTGAATAATGATTCCCGTGGGATCTTTGACCGTGTCGATGACCCTCATCTCCATGCCAGGGGCCGTTATCGCCCCCTGGTCACCCACCTGGCCGCCGGCTTCTCCGTAAAAGGGTGTGGCCGTGGTTACCACTTCCACCGTGGTTCCCGTATCGGCAGCATCGACCCCTTGGTTGTCCTGGACGATGAGCACCACACGCGCTTCGCAGGCCAGGGTGCCATATCCGACGAATTCGGGTTTTTCACCCGAGGCGCTCAATTGGCGGTAGGCATCGGAAACGCCGGCAAAGGCGATTTTGGAACGGGACTGCCTGCGCTGTTCGTCCATGCGCTGTTCAAACCCGTCGGTGTCCAGCGTCATGCCTTCGTCCCGCACCACGTCGCGCACGATATCCACGGGAAACCCGAATGTATCGTAAAGCTTGAAGATCAATTCACCGGGAACCTGGGTTGACCCCTTGGCCCGGATCTCTGATAGGGCATCGTTTAGCACCCGCAGCCCGTTGTCCAACGTTTCCGAAAAACGAACCTCCTCGTTTTCGATGACGTTGGTTATAAAGGCCGAGGCCGTCTTGAGATCCGGGTAGGCCGGGACCATGATGTCAAACACCACCCGGGCGGTTTCGTGGAGAAAGGGTTGGGTCAGGCCGATGTTGCGGCCATAGCGAATGGCCCGCCGCATGATCCGACGCAGCACGTATCCCCTGCCCTCGTTGGACGGCAGCACACCGTCGCCGATGAGAAAGGCCGCGGCCCGGCTGTGGTCGGCGATCACTTTCATGGCCACGTCGACGGACTCGGTTTGGCCGTATGATTTCTGGGCCAGCGCTTCAGTACGCTGAATGATCGGGTAAATCAGATCGGTGTCAAAATTGGTGTTTACATTCTGAACCACCGATGCCATGCGCTCCAAACCCAGGCCCGTATCAATGCTGGGCTTGGGCAGGGGTGTCATGGCGCCCGTGGAATCCCGGTTGAACTGCATGAAGACCAGGTTCCAGATTTCCAGAAACCGGTCGCAGTCGCAAGCCACATCGCAGTCAGGCCGGCCGCAGCCATGTTCCGCCCCCCGGTCCAGGTGGATCTCGCTGCAGGGACCGCAAGGGCCGGTGTCACCCATGGCCCAGAAGTTTTCCTCCTCCCCCAGCCTTATCATCCGCGATTCGGGGATGCCGATGCGTCGGTGCCATAAATCAAAGGCCTCGTCGTCATCCAGGTAGACCGACGCCCAGAGCTTTTCCGCCGGCAGCCCGTATCCGTTGGTCAGCAGATCCCATGCGAAATCCACGGCCTTCTCCTTGAAATAGTCGCCGAAGGAGAAGTTGCCCAGCATCTCGAAGAAGGTATGGTGCCGGGCCGTATAGCCTACATTTTCAAGGTCGTTGTGCTTGCCGCCGGCCCGTACGCACTTCTGTGAGGTGGTCGCGCGGACATAGTCCCGCTTCTCCTCACCCAGAAACGTGCGTTTGAACTGTACCATCCCGGCATTGGTGAATAGCAGCGTCGGATCGTCCTGGGGTATCAAGGACGAGCTGCGCACGACCCGGTGGCCATGTTTCTGAAAATAGTCGAGGTAAAGTTGTCGAATCTCGTCGCCGGTCATAACCGTCTCCTAATCCGGAAAAAGGGAAACAACAAAAAACAAGCACCACAATTCAAATAAATTCCAAATTATAATGTCCAAATCTCAAAGAAGATACCAACCAACGGTTGATTGTTATTTTGATTTCTCCAATATTGATGATCAAATGCCCTTTCTTCAAGATTATCAGATCTTGGAATGTTGAATTTGGCTATTGAGATTTATTTGTGATTTGGTTTTTGGTTATTGTTCTTTAGCTTTCGGGTTTGTTTTTTCCTTTTTCGCATCTGTTTTTGGTTTCAGAAGGCCCACCGCCTCGCGCACCTTCATGTCCACGGCTTCTAAAAGGTCGGGATTGTCCTGGAAGAATTTTTTCACGTTTTCGCGCCCCTGGCCGATGCGCTCGCCATTGTAGGAATACCAGGAACCGCTTTTGTCGATGATGCCGGCACTGACGCCCACATCCAGCAGGTCGCCGGACCGCGAGATGCCCTCTCCGTACATGATGTCAAATTCCGCCTCTTTGAACGGCGGGGCCATTTTATTTTTGACCACCTTGACCCGGGTCCGGTTCCCCACGACGTCCTGCCCGTCTTTGATAGCGCCGATGCGACGGATGTCCAGCCGAACGGAAGAATAAAATTTCAGGGCATTGCCGCCGGTGGTGGTCTCCGGGTTGCCGAACATGACGCCGATCTTCATACGGATCTGGTTGATGAAGATCACCGACGTCATCGTCTTTCCAATGGTGCCGGTCAGCTTTCTCAACGCCTGGGACATGAGGCGTGCCTGCAGCCCCATGTGGGAGTCCCCCATCTCACCCTCGATCTCCGCCCGCGGAACCAGGGCTGCCACGCTATCGATGACCATCACGTCGATCGCGCCGCTTCGAACCAGCATGTCGGCAATTTCCAGGGCCTGCTCGCCGGTGTCGGGCTGAGAGACCAGCAGTTCATCGCAGTTAAGCCCCAGCTTGCGGGCATAGCTCGTGTCCAGGGCATGCTCGGCGTCGATAAAGGCCGCGATGCCACCCTGTCTTTGCGCGTTGGCCACGGCGTGCAGGGCCAGGGTCGTCTTTCCCGATGACTCGGGGCCGAAAATTTCGATCACGCGGCCGCGGGGCAGTCCGCCGATGCCCAGGGCGCGGTCCAGTTCGATGGATCCGCTGGAGATCACGGGAATGTCCACGACGGGGCGTGCCCCCAGTTTCATAATGGCGCCCTTGCCGAACTGACGCTCGATCTGCCCCATGGCGGAGTCTACCGCCTTGGTTTTATCCGGTGAAATTGCCATGCAATCCTCCCAGGTTGGTAACAGGGTGAAAAAAAATCATTGAAAGCCTCCCGCGATAATTTTCAGGCAGGCACGTCAAACTATTCTCGGCTTGCTCGATGTCGCGTTTCGATCTGCCGGATCGATACGGTTTTCAAAAACAGCCTGGGGGTTTCTAAACCGCCAGGTGCGATGTGTGCAGCAGGGTGTATTCAGGCCCATTGGGTTTGAGAATACTGTTAAAGAGCATCAGTCGGTCCACTCGGAAAAAATCTGAGGCAACCGCTTTCAAGGATTCCAAGGATTCGTCGATCAATTGCGCATCGATCCGTCGGCGGATCCGGCCGATGGTCAAGTGAGCGCCAAAGCCACGGGACTCCCTTTTGAAGCCCACCGATTCCAAACCGGATTCGAGGGTTACCTGAACCGCTTTCAACCGGTCGATATCACCCGCCAGTCCGACCCAAATCACGCGTGCACGGCGGAGGTTCGGAAAAACACCCACCCCCTTTACGGTCAGCGAAAAAGCAGCTGTCATTCCTGCGGCGGCATCCATCTGAGCGGCGATTGCAGGAACCCGGGACGGATCGATATCTCCAAGGAACTTCAGGGTCAAATGAATGTTCGTCGCCGCCACCCAGCGGATCTCTCTTCGCGGCAATTGAAGCCGCGCCTGAATCTGTATCAAAAAGACGGCCACCGCATCAGGGATCGGTACGGCAACAAAGGCGCGCAGGGTCTTTGGCACTGTGGCTCCTTTGCGACCCGCTGTCTGGCATGAAGGCCACCGTCGGGCATCAGGCAGCGGGGAGGGTGAACTGCGGCGTACCCAATTCAAATGTGCCCGATGTTATCCACTGTTTCAGCGTCTCGGCAATCTGTCGGGCCTTAACCATGCTTGAGAGCGGAACCGTAGGCACCTTCTTCCCCTTGACGGTGATAACCCCACTTTTGAGCTCCGCATAGCTGACCTGTCCCAAACTGCTTGATTTACCCTTGGGGTAATCGTTGCCGTAGTCCACAACCTGGGTAAACAGTTCAGCGTCTGAAACTGCCGTAAATCTGGCCATCTCCTCATCCAGTATCGGGATGGGGACGCCCAGCCCCACTGCCAGTGAACACCCGTACCCCTGGATGCTGACGCCCACCAGCCAGTCCGGACTCATCTGCTGCATGTCACCCATCACCCATAGGGTCCCCGCCGGGGTCAAGGGTGTACCGTTGGCTGCCCGCTTCACCCCTGGCCGGTGCTGGGTGCCGTGCCAGGTGACATACCCGACGCCGCCGCCCAGAAAAATCCGCGTGCCCAGCCCGATGGTCCGGTAGAACGGGTCGTTGAACAACGGGCTCAACTGGCCGGCCGAGCAGTAGTTGGCGTTGCCCGCCCTGGGTTTTAGCGCCCCCATGTAGGTGTAAACGGTTTTATTGGTCAGATTCACCGCACAGTTGTAGTTCTGATAGGCGTTCCTGGGGTTGCACAACGTTGCCTGAGGCAACGAGTTGAGCGTAACAATCTTCTCATATTCCCGGCTGGGATAACAATCCGTTCCGTAGGCGGTGGCCTTGATATGCATCTTCTTGCCCGCCACCAGATCCTGGATGACGTGGCCGCCGCCGTAGAGGAATTCACCGGGATACACCTTGTTCAGGGGATCGTCTTCGCACGGCTCGGTGGCCCCGAGGTAACAGTCTACTGCGGCAACACCCCCGTAAGCGGGCACATTGTTGATCCAGACCTTGGCTGCCTTGGTCCCCGGTGCCGAGTGACCGAAATTGATAAATGCACCTGACGAGCACATGGGCGCGAATGTCCCCGTGGTCACCACATCCACCTGGTGGGCAGCCTCCTGCGGACCCTTGTCAGCGACGATGTCGATCATCTCTTCGGCAGTGACGACAACCACCTTGCCGGCCCTGATTTTATCGTTAATCTGCTGAACCGTTTTCTTAACCTTAAGGCGTCCCATACCGCCGTCTGCTCCTGTAGGCTTTAAGATAATTTATTTGGACTGCGTTATCGGTCGTCGCAGTATTACCATACGGCTTCCTCCCTACTATCCTTGCCAAATAAACTATCTTAAGGCCTAGTTCGGGGTCCCGCGTCATTGATTTTGGCGCTGATGTTGTTTTTGATCCACGTGTCGTCCCACCACTCCACCGGATTGACATAGGTCTGGTGAATCAGGGCGGCATAGTGCAAGTGGTCACCACCCGCCAGACCCGTCAAGCCTGTCTTGCCGATACTATCACCCTTATTGACTATCTGGCCGACGGCGACATCGATTTGACTCAGATGCGAGTAGAGGGTGAACAGTCCGAACCCGTGGTCAAGAATGATGGTGTTGCCATAGATGCCCTGGTCACCGGTGAATGCGACTTTTCCGCGGTTGGCCGCCGGTACCGGGGAATGCGCCGTAGACGCCAGATCGATCCCCATGTGCACCTGGCGGTCGATCTCCTTGCCGCCGTAGAAATAGGTGCGGTGATCGGCGAATCGGGCACGGTTGGCAGACCGCGGAAGCCGCAAAAATGGCCCATCCCAAAGGATATCCTTTTCCGTCTGCTGGGTGATTTGGTATATCGCCTCGGTATCCTTGAGACGCAGTTCACGATTGACTTTAAGAAAAAGATCGGCTCGACTGCCGCCCGATGATTCAGGAAAGTAGCGCTCGAAATCGGGCATTTTCGCGTTAAAAAAGGTGTCGGACAGATTAATCGTGTCTTTTCTGAAAGACCGGGTGTTGATGTGATATGCCAAGCCGGCCGTCGACCGGTTGCCGGCGAAGTCTTCTGCGGCAACCGCCAGTCGCGTTTCCTTACCTTGCTGGAAATCCAAGGCAAACAGGGCCATGTGGATGGACGGATCTTTGAAATAACCAGCATATCCCGGAAAAAAAAGATCGCCCACCGTCACCCCGCTGACCGGGCAATCTTCCGACAGCCGGTATATTGCCGCACCACTGCCTCCCTGGGTTAGATTGTGGGAGCGGCTGATCAGGTCAATGGACGGCGCCTTGGTGTCGATCTGGATCTCCTTTTCCAGGTAAACCCGATTGCCTTTTCCCCACTTGCGCAGCGAGTAATCCCAGGCCACGACACGGATAACGCCCTTTCCGTCGGCCAGCCCCAGGGACTGAGGGGAGACCGGTGCTTTCACTTGCACCGACTTTTCCTTGCCGCCCGCAAAGAAACCGGCTGAAGGAAAGCTACGCTGCAGGACCTCCACCTCCCGGCCCTCGACCAACAGGCCCATCCAGACTTTGCGGATACCACTGCCGGCATCGTCCACATTCACGGTAACGGTCTGCGTGGCACCGATAAAAGGTGATTCGAGTTCAATTTCCAGGGCAGGTGCCGATCCTTCCATACGGATAATGGCCAGCCATACGGCAGGGATACTGATCAGCAGCGCCACAGTGACAATTAGGATCGGTCTGAGCGAACTTCCTTTTTTATTCAACGGATTCTTTCCTTTCGGCGCTGTTCTTTAGCCGTCTATTAAGTTGGGGACAATACCAGTTAAGCCACCGGTAATCAAGGCAAAGTTTTTCGCGACTTGACTTTTTAACCGCCTGAGGATACATAATAAAACATGATTCCAATTCTCTTGAAAGTTGACATTAAATGAAAATGGATAGCCCTTTTTTCCTGGTCAGCGGCCCATGCGTCATCGAAGATGAGGCTGTCACGCTGCGCATCGCCGCCCGACTCAAAGCGCTGACGGACAACCTCGGCATTCCCTTTACCTTCAAGGCGTCCTATGACAAGGCCAACCGAACCGCCATCACCTCCTTCCGGGGGCCGGGCATTCAGGACGGTCTGCGCGTGCTGGACAAAGTCAAACAAACCCTTGGCGTGCCGATCCTGTCCGACGTTCACCGCATCAGCGAAGTGGAAACGGCCGCCCAGGTGCTTGATGTCATTCAGATCCCGGCATTTCTTTGCCGCCAGACCGACCTGCTCCTGGCAGTTGCAAAAACCGGCAAACCGGTGAACGTCAAGAAAGGCCAATTTCTGGCCCCCTGGGATATGGTCAATATCGTCGAAAAGATTCGTTCGGTATCCAGCGTCCAACCCATGATCACCGAACGCGGTGTCATGTTTGGTTACAACAACCTGGTCGTGGATTTCAGGGGGATCCACATCATGCAGCAAACCGGTTGTCCGGTGGTCTTCGACGCCACCCATAGTGTTCAATTGCCCGGCGGCGCGGGAACCCACTCCGGCGGCCAGCGGGAGTTTGCCCCGGTGCTGGCCCGGGCAGCCATAGCGGCCGGTGCCGACGGTGTTTTCCTGGAAGTTCACGAAGACCCGGACAATGCCCTTTGCGACGGCCCCAATTCACTCCCCCTGGACCAGCTGCCCGATCTGCTGGTCCAACTCAAAGCCATCAAAACCGCCCTGGCCGCCTGACAAAATCCCATGATCGACACCCGCCTGAAACAAATTGCCCTGATACTTCTGGACGTGGACGGAGTCCTCACCACTGGCCAGGTGATTTACAACGACAGCGGCCAGGAAACCAAGGTATTTCACGTGCGCGACGGATTGGGTATCCGCATGTTAATCGAGGCAGGGCTTATGGTGGGCATCGTCACCGGCCGCCGCTCCATGGCACTGGTTCATCGGTGCCGAAATTTAGGCATCAACCTGCTCAAAGACGGCATCCGCGACAAGGCTGCCGCCCTTGAAGAGATACTGAACGAGACAGGCGTGGCGGCATCAGCCACGGCCTTTGTGGGAGACGACCTGCCGGATTTGCCCATCATGCACCGGGTGGGCGTGCCCATCGCAGTCGGCGATGCCCACGATCTGGTAAAACAGGCTGCCGTAATGACCACTCGGGCTATGGGCGGTTGTGGCGCGGTGCGTGAAATCAGCGAGCGGATCCTGCAAGCCAGGGGAGATTGGGAACCGATGATCAAAAAACGGTTCTCATGAATAGCCGCCGCCTGATTCAGCGTGTATTGTTGAGCATTGTTGTGCTGGTGCTGGCCGGCACGATTATCGTCTTTATCGGGTATCGCCGCATGACCCGCAATCCGGAGGTGCTGTTGGACCTGGTTAAAGAAGAAGCGGACATGCGGCTCAACAAAATTCGCCAGACCGCCATGAAAAACGGCATTCGGGAGTGGCGGCTGGAAGCGGTCTCGGCAACCCTTCTGGAAAAAGAGAAAACCATGCTGCTGGTCAGTCCCGATGTGGAATTTTTCATGGACGACGGGGATCATGTGCACCTGACCGCCGAGCAGGGAACGATTTACACGGACTCCAGCCGCATAACGGTCTCGGGGCAGGTGTCGGCCAACACCAGCCTTTACCGGTTCGAGACCGAAACACTCGACTACGACCCGGCCGCCAGGGAACTTCGCGCCGATACACCGGTGACCCTCTCCAGCAAGTCGATCACCCTTCACGCTGACACGATGACCATGAACCTGGAAACCAGTATCACCCGCTTCGAAGGTGGTGTGGAAGGAATAATCAGTGAAGATCTTCAACTTTAGCTGCCCCGCCGGCCTCGTGCTGACGATACTGTTTTGCATGTTGCTGTTGCCCCCGCTGACCGTCCACGGTGAGGCCGGAGCCAAGACTCCTTCAGCGGAAACGGCCGATCCCGAGGCAAAAAAAATTCATATTTCGTCGGAGCGGCTCATATCCAACACAGCAGACAACCATGCGGAGTTTATTGGGAATGTAAGGGCCAAACAGGGGGAGACCCTGATCATCGCGGACAGCCTTAAGATTTTTTTTTCCGGTGGCTCCGAAGTTGAACCCGCTTCACCTTCACAGTCTTTAGAGAAGCTGGTAGCCACCGGAAACGTGGAAATTAAATTCGACAATAGGCTTGCCGTTGCCCGGCAGGCAGTATATATAACAGCACAGCGCATGCTGATCCTGACCGGCCCGGGGGCTATGGTGACCAGCGGCGACAACACCATCACCGGCGAAACCATCACGTTCTACCGGGATGATGGACGGTTCACCGTCGAAGGTGGATCCAACGGTCGCGTCAAAGCGGTAATCCTCCCGGAAGAATCAGGATTGGAGTAGCCCGTGAACTTGCACCCTGTGGAAAACAGTTAATGGCTGTCTTGTCTGTTCGTGAACTGGTCAAGGTCTACCGGGGCAGAAAAGTGGTGGACCGGGTCAGCCTGAACGTGGAAAGCGGGCAGGTGATCGGCCTGCTGGGGCCAAACGGTGCAGGCAAAACCACCACTTTTTACATGACCGTGGGGTTGATCAAGCCCGATAGCGGCCAGGTTTTTCTTGATGATAAGGACATCACGGAATACCCCATGCATATTCGGGCAAGAACAGGGGTCGGATACCTGCCCCAGGAGGCCTCCATTTTTAGGAAACTGACCGTCCGCCAGAATATTCTGGCGATTCTGGAGACCATGTCCCTGTCACGCCAGCAGCGCCATGAGCGCACCAACCGCCTGCTGGAAGAGTTGGGTATCGCCCACGTGGCGGAATCAAAAGCGGCGGTGCTGTCCGGCGGCGAGCGCCGCCGCCTGGAAATCACGCGGGCCCTGGCCACGGACCCGGCCTTTATGCTGCTGGATGAACCCTTTGCCGGCGTCGACCCGCTGGCGGTGATCGACATAAAAAAGATCATCGCCCATTTGAAGGATCGGAACATCGGCATCTTGATATCCGATCACAATGTACGGGAAACCCTGGGGGCGTGTGATTCGGCATTTATTTTGAGCGACGGTAAAGTGATTGAAACCGGAACACCGGAACAGATCGCTTCGAGCACCATCGCCCGACGAATATATTTGGGAGACGAATTCAGACTCTAAGATGGCAATCGAACTCAGACAACAACTAAAACTGACCCAACAGCTCATTATGACGCCGCAGCTCCAGATGGCGATCAAGCTGTTACAGCTGTCCCGCCTTGAGCTGGTGGACACCATCAGACAGGAGCTGGAAGAGAATCCCACACTAGAGGAAATACAGGAGGCCCCCGACAAATCCAAGGAGAGCGAGCCCGAAGAGGAGCCTGCCGCCGCGGTCGAAGAAGCCCGTGAAGTTACAATCGACGAGAAGATCAACGACGAAATCGACTGGAGCAATTACCTCGACGAGTATAACTCGCCCGGAAAAGTCAATTTCGAGTCTGAAAGCCGGGATGCGCCCCAGTACGAGGCATTTGTCTCCTCCAAGGAGTCCCTCAGCGATCACCTGTTATGGCAACTGTTGATGCTTTCGCCCACCGATATCGAAAAGCAGGTCGGCAGCCTGATTATCGGCAGCCTCAACCCCGACGGATATCTGCAACTGTCCGTCGAAGAACTCTCCCAGCAAAGCGGCATTTCCATCGAGATGGTGGAGGATGTCCTGGAAACCATGCAGTCCTTCGATCCGGTGGGGATTTGTGCCAGGGACCTGCGGGAGTGCCTCCTGCTCCAGGCCCAGCTTCTGGAACTGGAAAACAGCCTGGTGACGGACATTATCTCCGATCACCTGAAGAATCTGGAAAACAAGAATTACAAGGCCATTTGCAAGGCCCTGAAGGTGAAACTGAAAGACGTCATCGCCGCGGTCACCGTCATCCGCGCGCTGGAACCCAAACCGGGGAGACAGTTCACCGAAGAGACACCCCACTATATTATCCCGGATATCTACGTCGACAAGAGTGAGGGTGAATTTGTAATCGTCCTTAACGACGACGGCATGCCCAAGCTTCGGGTCAATCCATTCTACAAGCGGGCCATCACCAAAAAAAACGAAGTCAGCGCAAACGCCAAGGAATACATTCGCGACAAGATGCGATCCGCGGCCTGGCTGATCCGCAGCATCCACCAGCGCCAGAAAACCATCTATAAGGTGATGGAGAGCATCCTGAAATTTCAACGGGATTTCTTTGAAAAGGGCGTGACGCATTTAAAACCCATGGTGCTCAGGGATGTGGCCGAAGATATCGGCATGCACGAATCAACCATCAGCCGGGTAACGACCAACAAATACGCCCACACCCCCCAGGGCATCTACGAACTCAAATATTTCTTCAACAGCTCCATCAAACGGGTATTTGGCGAAGATATCGCCTCGGCCAGCGTGCAGGCCAAAATTAAAAAGATCATCGAAGGGGAAAACCCCAAAAAGCCATATAGCGACAGTAAAATGGCCGAGTTGCTCAAAACGGACAATATTGACATCGCCCGTCGCACGGTGGCCAAATACCGGGAGATGATGGGCATTTTATCCTCCAGCAAACGAAAACAGTTCTAACAGGCTGTTAATGGCATCCCCAGCACTAGGCCACGGGTTTCTTGTCTCACCGCCACTAAAAAAACCGGCAGGGGGCATATCTGAAACCAGCTGGCCGCCCTCTGCCGACAGGTATTCCAAAAGGAGGCACCGACCATGAATACATCCGTCAGATTCAAGAACCTCCAACCCTCCGATGCCCTCAAATCTTATGTCAGCGAAAAACTGAACCGAATGGAAAAATACTTCAACGGCCCAGCTGAAGCCAATGTGGTCCTGTCCATTGAAAAATTTCGCCACAGCGCTGAAATCAACATCATGGGAGACCGGCTAATCATCAATGGCAAGGAGGAGACCGAAGAGATGTATTCAGCCATCGATATGGTGCTGGACAAGCTAGAGGCCCAGATAAAAAAAAGCAAACAGAAGGGTCGGAAATACCGATCCAAGGGAAAAACCGGTGCCATGATGCCCGAGCAGCTGATTGATATAGAAGGTGACCAGCCCCGGGTACGGATCCACCATATCGAATTCAAGCCAATGGACGTGGATGAGGCGGTGATGCAGATGGATCTGATAAAAGACAAGTTCCTGGTATTCACCAATGCCCGAACGGAATCGGTCAACGTACTGTACCGGCAAAAAGACGGCAACTACGGATTGATCCAACCGCGGGCATAGCGGGGTTGACAGCATCCGGATAGGCAGAAAAAAGGTTTAATTAGACAGGAAAACGATGGTTTGGCGAGCATGTTGAACAGCATAAGAAGATCGAGCAGCGTGCGCCACCGTTTTTCAACAGCCTCCAGAAACACGTCGGTTACCAACGACAAACAGCGGGAAGATGCCTGATCGGGTGAGAAAGCGATGAAAATATTAGATGTACTCGACAAAAAAGCGATTCTTTTAGATCTGAAATCCAAGGACAAAATCGGCATATTAAATGAACTGGTGGCCCCTGCCGCGGATATTACCGGCATCGACCACAGCGATATGGTGCGTGTGTTGATGGAGCGGGAACGATTGGGCAGCACCGGCATTGGCGGCGGCATCGGCATTCCTCACGGCAAACTTAAAAATCTGGAGAAACTGGTTCTGGGCTTTGGCCTGAGCCGAAAGGGGGTGGATTTCGAGTCCATGGACGGTCGCCCCACCCACTTGTTTTTCCTGCTTATCACGCCCGAACACTCGACCGACCTGCACCTTAAACTGCTGGCCCGCGTATCCCGGCTGCTAAAAAAAGAGCCACTAAAAGAGAGGATGATGAAGGCCACCAGCGCCGATGAAATCATCGCCATCATCGGTGAGGATGATGACGATTTTTAGCCGTATTCCGGGCATCCGCCTGCGCCTCCTTGCCTCATAATTATGTGAGAACCGCGTTGTGAAAGCCCCCCCCATCACCATTGTCACCGGAAGATCCGGCTCCGGAAAAAGTACGGCTCTGGCCGCCTTTGAAGATTCCGGCTACTACTGCGTGGACAACATGCCTGTCTCCTTGTTGCCCGGCTTCCTGAATTTATCTTTGAACCATGCCGGTGCCTATACCAGTTTGGCATTCGGCATGGATCTTCGGGATAATGGCTTTATCCGGCAATATGAATCCACCCTCGATACATTAAAGGGATTGGGCTTTCACTTCAGGATCATTTTTCTCGAAGCGGATGAGAAGACCCTGCTGAGACGTTACAGCCAGACGCGTCGGCGGCACCCACTGGCACTGAAAAAAAGCCTTCACGATGCGATTCGCTCCGAAAAAACCATACTGGCATCGCTGCGGCGCAAGGCCAATCCAATCATCGACACATCTGATCTGAATGTCCACGATCTTAAATCCATCATCCGGAAAATAGCCACCGTGGGCGCCGAAGACGAGTCGATGAATGTTCAGGTAATCTCCTTTGGATACAAGTATGGGCTCCCGGTTCATGCCGATCTGGTCATGGATGTCCGTTTTCTAAAGAATCCCTATTTTGAACCGTCACTTAGGCCGTTGAGCGGGAAAACAGAAAAAATTCGCTCTTTTGTCTTGAATACTGACCAAACCTGTTTATTTTTACAGAAATATTTCGATCTGTTGGACTTGTTGGTTCCCCAATATGAAAATGAAGGAAAATCATACCTCACTATTGCCGTCGGTTGCACAGGAGGTCGTCACCGCTCCGTCGTGATCGCCGGACAATTGTGTGATCACATTACGGCATTGGGTCGTAAAACGGAACTGACCCATCGCGACATTGACAAATCCCATTGACCATGAAAAAAGATCCGGTTCCGTTATCCCCATTCACCCGATGAAAGACAGGCAGATATGATTGGCGTTTTAGTGGTTACCCATTGCCGGCTCGCAGATGCATTGCTCGAGGCGGCGGAATTCATTCTTGGCGAACGACCGGAGGCCATGGCCCCCGTATCCATCGATTTGAACGAAAACGCGGATAAGTTGCGCAACAAGATTGCCGCCGGCATTAAAAAATTGAAAAGCGACGACGGGATTCTGATTCTTACCGACATGTTCGGAGGAACGCCGTCCAACCTGAGTTATTCGTTTTTAGAAGAGGGGCGCATCGAGGTGATATCCGGAGTTAATCTGCCAATCCTGATCCGGGCAGCCAGCGCCCGGAAAAATCAGACCCTTTCGGAACTGGCGACCAATCTTGAATCGTTCGGAAAGAAAAGCATCTCTTTGGCCAGCGGCATATTGAAAGGGAACAAAAGAGGGTAGTCGCCAGACGGGTGTATCGGCTATGGGTTCCCATGCTTCAGCAGATAAGTCCTCTGGCCCAGGAAAAACGGGTAAACCGGATTACTGGATGAATTACCGTGATAATCGCGGCTTTCGTGAGCCGTTCACAAGCGACTTTTTTCGTTAACTTTAAAGGAGGGCAGGATGAGCATAAAAATTGGCATCAACGGATTTGGCAGGATCGGTCGCGTGGTTTTCCGGGCCGCCATGAACCATCCGGACGTGGAAGTCGTGGCGATCAATGATTTGACTGACGCTGCAACCATGGCGCACCTGCTGCAATATGATTCGGTCCATGCCAAACTGGATATGGAAATCAAAGCCAAAGATGGCGCCATCGAGGTCGACGGCAAGTCCATCGCCTACACGGCCGTCAAGGATCCCGAGCGGCTGGCCTGGAAAGATTATGGTGTGGACATCGCCTGTGAATGTACCGGCCTTTTCCGGGACCGCGATAACGCGGCCAAGCATCTGACCGCCGGCGCGCGCAAGGTGATCATTTCCGCTCCTGCCAAGGATCCGGACATCACCATCGTCATGGGCGTCAACGCCACCAAATACGATCCCAAGCAGCACCACATCATTTCCAATGCGTCGTGCACCACCAACTGCCTGGCACCGGTGGCCAAAGTATTGCTGGAAAACTTCGGCATTAAAAGCGGGCTGATGACGACCATCCACTCCTACACGGGAGATCAGCGCCTGCTGGACTTTCCCCACAAGGATCTTCGCCGGGCCAGAGCCGCGGCCTTGTCCATGATCCCGACCACCACCGGTGCGGCCAAAGCCGTAGCCCTGGTGCTACCCGAACTGGAAGGCAAGCTCAACGGCCTGGCCATTCGCGTTCCCACCCCCAACGTCTCCATTGTCGATGTGGTGGTCAGCGTGGACAAAGCCGGCATCACCAAATCCGATGTCAATGAAGCTCTCAAAGAAGCAGCTGAAGGAACGCTCAAAGGCATCCTGGGTTACAGCGACCTGCCATTGGTCTCCACCGATTTCAACGGCTGTCCATTGTCTTCGATCGTTGATGCACCGACCACGTACGTCGTGGACAACATGGTCAAGGTGCTCTCCTGGTACGACAACGAAACCGGTTACTCCAACCGCATGGTCGACCTGGCCGCCATGATTGGCAAACAACTTTAGTAGAGGAGAAAATGACCGATGAGCAGCCGAACCCCACTGATCGCAGGCAACTGGAAAATGCATAAAACCGGTTTCCAGGCCGTGGAGGCCGCCAGTCAATTGAAGCGCCTGGTCAATCGCGCAACGGATGTGGAGGTGATGATAGCCCCCACCTTTACCGCCCTTTACCAGGTGGCCCAGGCCCTCAAAGGAAGTACCATCGCCTTGGGGGCACAGAACCTGTATTGGGAGAAACAGGGTGCTTTCACGGGAGAAATCTCATCGGAGATGCTGGTGGAGGTTGGTTGCAGCCACGTGATCATCGGTCACTCCGAACGACGGTTGTTTTTTGGAGAGACCGATGCAAGCATCAATCTTAAAATCCGGGCAGCCCTTTCTGCGAGTCTTATCCCCGTGTTTTGTATCGGTGAAACAGAGGCGCAGCGCGAAGCCGGCGAGACATTTTCTGTGCTTGACAAACAGGTTCGAGATGGTCTAAAAGATTTTGTTTTTGATGACTTATCCGGTCTCGTTGTTGCTTATGAACCGGTCTGGGCCATCGGTACCGGAAAAACCGCCTCTAAAGAGCAGGCTCAGGAGGCCCATCAGTTTGTCCGGTCATTGCTCGACACGCTATTTGGAAAACCGTTTGCCAGTGCCGTTCGCATCCTTTATGGTGGGAGCGTAAAACCGGACAACGTCCGGGTGCTCATGGAAATGCCCGATATTGACGGCGCGCTGGTCGGCGGGGCCAGCCTGGACCCGGAAACGTTCAGCAAGCTGGTTTTTTTTAATGAATGATTGAACCGTAAAAGACGATAACCAATGTCCATACTGTTGATAGTAATTCACGTAGTTGTGTGTATCGCCCTGATTATGATCGTGTTGCTCCAGACCGGCAAAGGGGCAGACATGGGCGCTGCTTTCGGCGGCGGATCCAGTCAGACCCTCTTCGGGAGCACCGGGGCATCAACCTTTCTGAGCAAAGCAACCACGGCGGCCGCCATCGTATTCATGCTCACGTCTCTGACCCTGGCCTACATGGCCGGCGGCAAAGTCACGAAATCGGTTGTCATGGATGCCCAGGTGCCCATTGAACAACAGTCGCAGCAATCGCAGGCGGAGGGCGATGCTACGGACGCCGATACGAAATCCGAGTCGAAATCCGAGTAAAGCCAATTAACGCGCATGCCGAGGTGGTGGAATCTGGTAGACACGCTATCTTGAGGGGGTAGTGACCTACGGTCGTGCGGGTTCAAGTCCCGCCCTCGG
>NZ_JASJGN010000463.1:0-3562 GCF_033791525.1 Desulfosarcina sp. | reverse complement strand
ACCGAAAGGGCGAAGCTATTACCGGCACCTGAAGCAACTGGGGCTGATATATTTGTAATAGCATCACGTGCTGGCGTCCTGTGTGTGCGTTTTGGTTAAGTTCAAGGGAAAGCCGGATGCGGGAAATCCGCCTGTCCGGTTTGACGAGGGGGAGGGTTATGCCCTCCCTACTCTACGGTACATGTAGTATGTGAGCATGTTGAGCCGTTTCATAACGCCGCATTGGGCACTTAGACTATTGTTGAGATAGGTTCTATCCTTTTACAGCGAAAAGATACCAACACAGTTCGCACGTCGGCAGGCAGGGAACCGGTGTTACCAGACCTTTACCGGTCCGGTATCCAGATGAATGAAATCCGATTTGGGATAGTAGCCGACACCACCGCAGTGGAGATCTACGGCTATTCGGCGAAGTGCGGTTGTCTGGTATCCGGGGATTCGGATGTCGATGGCACGGCCCTCCATATGCAGGCTTTTTGGGGCTACGCCTGCAGTGACTTTTCTCAGTGCCTCATTCGTCCTCGGGGAGCGGTAGCCGGAAATTATGCTGAGGGGAGAGCGCGGCTTTTCCTCCATAACGATGCGATGAAGCAAATCCAGAAGCTTGGGGTCCACCGGCTTGACCTCTCCGGTGCGGTGATCGCGCATGATATGGCTGATCCGGTTCACTGCACGATGGATCAGCATTCCGCTTGACCGGTAGCAAGTTTTAAGGGTCTCCCCGGTGTGAATATTATAGAAAGACAAAATGTGGTGTTCAGGGTCTTTGGGGTCCACAGCTGCCAGTACCGGGTGTGTGCAGACGGTCGTCAGGATCGCTGATGCCCCCCATTTCAAAAAGGTTCTGCGGTCAGGGTATAAAGATGAGATGTCGTTCATTGCCAACATTCCTTAACGTCTATATCTAGTCCGTTTCTCGCCTGTTACAGAGTGGTCAGATTGTGTCAACCCTGTCCAGCACAGAACGGCACCGAGATGGTTGGTATCTGTATTGCTTATTCGGCCGTCGGGCAAAATAGCTTAAAAAAAACATTAGGTAAAAACAGTCTGACTGTCAAGGGGTTATGCGAAAGCTGGTGCTCCGGCACCTAAGAAAACATGAGATCTGATCCATGCACGGAAAGATAAAGTTCTGGCCAGTTGAGCCGATAATAGATTATATGGCCGACCCTCAACCGAATCTGGAAGCCGGCGAACCGTGTATGGTCAATGGATGAGCTTGGTAATGGTCAGGGCGAGGCAGCACACGAACAGGATTGACAGGTTCGAAAAAAGCCGATATCTGCGTTACGCTTCATCCCTCGTCACTGCGGCGTACCGTCAGTACGCTGCCTACGGCACCCGCGATAGCGGTATTCTCGGGATTGAAGATTCCCTGCAGGAATCTTCGCCGTATGGATGATGATCGATTTCAAGTGCGCTCGCGAACCCCGCTCACTTTCGCGGCTCGCAAGCCTTGATCTCGGCTGTTTACGAACCCGTCGGAAATGCGACTTGTTACGAGGGCATCAGGATTGACGATGAAAAAAAATAAAACCAGCAACCCTAACACCCGCAGAACCGGGCTCGATCGGCGTTGGATTTCCTCCGCCAGCCATCAGCCGGAGCGACGCCGCAGCAGAGACAGACGGACCATCAGGAATCGAACCTTTTTGGAGCCTTTCGAGTCGAACGTGGAGGAGGAAAACAGCGAGCTGTTTCCAGAAATCAATATCCAGACAAGCCAGCCGGAGGCGAAGCACACGGCCCTGACATTCGATGAGAAAGGGTTTTCCGAGCCCCGGGAAGCCGTTTTTAAGAAAATCACGTCAGACGACGGATGAGCTGCAGTTCAATCCACGCAAAACCTGTCATTCGCTGGCGATCAACGCCTAATGCGAAGCATCGACGGGTTGTCGCCAGTCCGTGCACACCCCGGCTGCTCCGAGCATGGTGATTGCACTGTGCATGTGTGCGCCGATGGTGTCCACCCCGTGGGAATCATCGCCCGGAACGATGTCGATGCCCATTTCAGCGGCTTTTTTCAAAATGGGTGCGGACAGGTAGGGCTCGTTCTCACCCCTCGACAGCGGGCGCAGGTTAAAATCCAGGATCAGGTTCAACTGCTTGACCAATTTCAGATTCCTGAGAATTTTTTTCCAGATCATTGGTTTGAGCAGCCGAGAGCGGTAGTCAGGATCGAATATCCGCACGATATCCAGGTGGCCCACCACGCGTGGCACTATTGCCCGAATCATTTCGTACTGCTGATCGAAATAGGCGGCGTACATTTCATCCAGCCCGCCGCAGCGATCGGCAGCCTCCTCATAGCAGGCTTTGCTGTAGTCGAAGGGGATGTCTTTGACGTGGTGAACGGAACCCACCACATAGTCGGGTGAAAAGGTGTCGATCAGCGCGTTGGTAAAGTCGAGGCTGCCGCTGTAATCTTCCGTTTCGAATCCGACATAGATCCGGATGTCGTCGGCATATCTGGTCTGAAGGCGCCGGCAGGTGGTCATGTAGTCGGCAAACCGTTCCTTGAGTGTGCCGGCGTCGAATCCGGCGCCTTTCTCTTCGGGGTAGACAAAGGCATCCGACACCGGCGGCATGTGTTCGGTGATGCCCACCCAGGCATACCGCTGATCGATGTAAGCCAGAACAATCTCCTCAAGGGTGTCCTTGGCGTGGCCGCAGAACTGGCCGCTGTGGCCCCCGTGAACCGACACCGGTTGTGGAACGTTCATCCGTTTTTCTCCCTTTGGTGGTACACCTCGGTAACGCTGAAGCCTTGCCTGAGCAGATTGGCGATGGGGAGGAAATGGGGTTGCGGCATTTCCGACCACCGGTACCAGCCCCAGCTCTCACACTTGTCCGGTTCCTTCACCCGGGCGTCGCCGGTCGTCTGGTCGGCAATCACAAAAAGTGTGACGTAATGCTTTTTCTCGTCTTCGAAGACATCGTTGGTGAATGGACCCATGCGCAGGTTGACGATGGACAGGCCGGTCTCTTCAAACAATTCTCGCTGGGCGCAGGCCTCGATGGATTCGCCGTACTCGAGGTGGCCGCCGGGAAACTGCCAGGTGCCTGCACCGTGGGCATTCCTGCGCTTTCCCAGCAGCACCCGTCCATCCCGGACAACGATGACGGCCACCCCGATATAGGGTCTGTTTTCTTGGTTCATGGGTTCAGGGTTCTGCGTTCAGGGTTCAGGGTTCAGGGGTTCACAGTTCAGAGGTTCAGGGTTCATCGTTCTGTCTCTGGTCTCTGCTTTGAGTTTTGAGCTTATCAGCTATTATGTTCTGCGTTCCTAACCTCTGAACCCCCTAACCCTGAACCTTCCAAATGCTTTTGCAGCTATCAGAATTCATTGGGGGCGTCAATGATTGCGGATCCGCCGGAGACCCAAATTCAAATTGAAGCGGGCGGCAAATGGTGATACCCATGTTGAGCGATACCAACGATTTCATAACCTGACATGCAAGCATATACCCCAACGTTGCAAAACCTGGAGGGCTTCAGAACCAAGGCGTCAAGGGTGAAGCTGTAATCGGCTACCGCGATCCCTTGACTACGCGGGTCGCAG
>NZ_JASJGN010000462.1:0-34610 GCF_033791525.1 Desulfosarcina sp. | reverse complement strand
TGCCGCAGCTCTTTGATCGATGTGAGAATCGGGTCGACTGCCCGCGCCAGTTCATCGGCCGCAATTCGATTTCGGGCCAGATCGCCGGCAATGGTTTTGACTTCCCTCAACACGGTGTCGGTCTGATCCGGGGCCACATTGACATACGCTTGAAATACACCGTAGCCTTTATAAGCGCGGCTGGCTCGGTTAAAGGCATACGGAGAATAGGACGCACCCAGTTTTTCCCGTATGCGCTGCCTGAGGCGCTCGGAGAAGACATCGGCAAGAACAGACAGCCGACGGGTCCGGCTGATGTCCCAGAAGTCTCCCGTCTGCCAGGCAGCAACGACCATGGCCTTTGGAATCTGGGTGTCCACATCGATGCGGTCGACGGTTCCCGCCGGCAGATGGGGCAAATCGATTCTGGGATTTTCCGCGTTGGGGCTTCGATCGGACAATGATCCCAAATAGCGCCGGGCCAGTTCGATGACTTCATTTTCATCAACGTCGCCGACAACGGACAGTTCCAATGGGGCGCCGGCCAATTGAGGTGCGATCCAATTCCGGATGTCATCCAATCGAATGGCCTGGATTTTCTCAAACGGCGGCATGCCGAAACGGCTGTCTCCCCCGGCCAGAAAACGCAGCCCCTTGATTCTCATCATTCCTTCGATGGATCGGGAGAATGACTGATAATCCTGACTCAACCGTTCGCGGGCCAGTGTCAAGGCGTCATCACGGAAACCGGGATCCATCAAGTGAGCATAGATCAACTGAAAAAGCAGCGGCACTTCGGCGGAGACGGTTTCCCCGAAAAAATTGAAATGGGTCTCGGTAATCCTGAAATCCACGTAGGTGCTTTTGCCGGCCAGGGCTTGCTCCAGTTCATTGGTATCCATGGCTCCCAGGCCGCTTTCATTGACAGTCGCTTCGGCAAGCAGGGAGATGCCCGGAAGGGTGTCTGGCTCTTCGGATATACCGTGGCCGAAAATCAGGTTGACCAGAACCTCGTTGGTCTTGTAATTGGTGCGTTTTATATTGATCTGGATGCCGTTGCCGAGCCCGATGCGGGTTATGCCCAGGTCTTCCACGACTTCCCGTGAGGCGATGACGCCGATGTTTTCCGGTTCCGGCAGATAGGGAAATGAGGCAATGGCCCGGACCTCGGGCCGATGGACCACGGTGCTTGCCGATGCCAGGTAGGTATCGCGAATCAGAGATTCCGGGTTTTTCGGTGATTGTCTCTTCAAATCGGCGTTGCCGGTGATCAGGATCAGTCGATGGTCATCCGTCCAATTCTCATCAAAGGCCTGATGAACATCAGCCAAGGTGACGGATTTTACCATGGGGGCCAAATTGGCTTTTTCCTGATCGGGGGATTGGATAACCCGGTCGCCGGCAAGATGTCGAATAATGGCCCGGGCCAACGTCGTACTGTTTCGGGTGGGTGCTTCCCTGACCGCGTTATCCAACATCTTCAGCGTAACCTTTTTAACCCGCGACAGTTCGGCTTCGGTAAACCCATACAGTCGGGCCCGTCGCAACTCCTGCTCTAGAACCGCAAGGGTCTGCTGCCAGTTTTCAGTGCTGCTATCTGCAGAGATGTCTGCATAACGGATGCGGTTCAGATAGATGCCTGAGCCAACGGCCGCAGCGGTGAAGGGTGCTTCTGGTGCTTTCAGTCGGGCATCCAGGCGATTCTGAACGATCCGGTCTGCCATGCCTTCCACCATTTCCCGGTGCCGAAGGGCCAGTGAATCCGAAACACGGTCGTAGGCCTGAAGGACTTCTATACTGACTGTCGTTCCTCCTACTTCGGGTTCATAATGGTGGAAGATCTTCAAGCCCTTGTGATTGACCGTACCTATCGGCGGCGGGGCGGAGGCAGTTGCCCGGGGGGCTAAATCGCTGAACTGTGCGTCGATTAACTGCTCAGCCAGGGGGATAGGAAAATCACCCACCAGGACCAATACCATGTTGTCCGGCCGGTACCAGTCATCATAAAACCCTTTAAGGAGCGGCCGGTCCGCATTTGCGATTATTTCCGTCTTGCCGATGGGCAGCCGTTTGGACACCAGGAGGTTTGGAAGCTCAAAGTCAAGTGAGGCTTCAAACGTTCGGTAACCGGCTGAATCCCGGGAGCGCATTTCTGCGAGAATAACCCCGCTTTCCCGCTTAACTTCCTCCTCCAGCAGCAGTGCACCTGTAGCATAATCGTGCATTACCAGCAGGCCCTTTTTCAGGTTCTCCTCATTCCCTGACGGCAGGATGATGTCGTAAACGGTTTCGTCGAACCCCGTGTGGGCGTTAGCGTCGTTGCCGAATTGCATACCGATACTCTGAAAATACCTGATCAGTTCACCAGGGGGGAAATGAGTCGAACCGTTGAATAGCATGTGTTCGAGGAAATGGGCGAGTCCCTGCTCTGCTTCCGTTTCGTTCAAACTGCCGGCCCGGATGTAAAGGTGAACACTGACCCGGTCTTCCGGACGATTGTTTTCCATAAGGACATACCGAAATCCGCTGGCAAGCCGGCCGAAAGTGACGGATGGATCAGACGCCAGGTCACTTTTTTCCTGCGGCCATGGCGGGTATGGCAGCCCACCGTTTTCCGGCTGTTCCGCTCCAGCAGGCGACGTGGATAGTGTTGATGCGGACAGGTCGGTGTTCGGGAACGGACCCACCCATCCCATCAGCACCAGTGCCACTGCCATGGCTGCAATGTTTAGCCGTACACTTCCTCTCTTACCTTTTATCGCGCGGATGTGAATCATTTGCATCCCTTTTAATCGGTTCGCTTCAATTCAACGGGTCTGTCCCACTGACAGCATTCAGATAGTAATACAGCGCTGGAGAAAGGCAATGGATGCTTAAAGGCTTGGCAGCAGGGTGTTGAAAAACGATTGCCCAGGCCTGCCTGCGTGCACAACGTGTTTTCAACACCCTGATAGAAGAAGAAAGCCTTCTGGTTCCATCTGTCAGATGGCGCGACCGGAAGGCTTTATATATACCGATACAGATAATTTGTTGTTCGAACCGTTTTCGATGAATGATTATTTCTTCTTTTTAACGTAAAGGCCGCGGGAGAGGGTCTCGATTTTGCCTTTTTGGGTCAGCTTATAGAGCGCATTGCTCACCTGACGGGCCTCAAGGCCTGCTCGTTTCTTCAGCCGTTCAACGGTGATTCCACTTCTGCTTCTGCTGATCATCCCGAGGATGCTGTCGAGCATGGTGGGTCCGCCCGCGTTAACGGGAGCTTTCGGTTTCGCTATGGCCGGCGCTTTTTTTTTTGCTGCTTTTTTTTTTGCCGCTTTTTTTTTCGGTGCCGCTTTGGATTTTTTAGCCACTGCCTTGGCCTTCTTTGCAGGCGCTTTTGCTTTCTTGGCTGCTTTGGCCTTCTTTGCAGGCGCTTTTGCTTTCTTGGCTGCTTTCGCCTTTTTCGCCGGTGCCGCCTTTCCACCTTCTTTTTCAATGGCCTCAGCCATTTTCTCCATCTGTTTTACAAGAGAAGACAGCGTAGTGGAAATCGCTTTTAGTTTCTTTTGAACATCTTTCATCAGCTCGAGCCTCCTTATTAAAGCGGTTTTGGCTAAGAATTTAGCTAGTTATTGTGAGCCCTAATATATTTCTCATTTATTGTCAACCCCGTTCTGCCGTGTTTTGAGCAATTCTTCTTCCACGGTCGAAGTAGATGATGGCCAAACGGTCAATTTCCGGAAACATCTTTTTTACCGGCAGTAAAAAAGGAATCCCTGATAGAAGCGCTTTGTTGATCTTGGATGGGGTAGCGGCAGGAGAGCTGAAATGCAGTCGTCGGGAGCGGCACCATGACCTTGAGAACAAAGCCGGAGAAACGAAACAATCCCGGCAGAAAAGCGCAGGGCAGACTTGCTGTCACGGCTCCCTGATAAACGCCCACCAGATATAGAGGAAGAAAAATGTCCATGCCGCGATGGCTGCCGAATATGCTTTCCAATCCGTTTTTCGTGTAGCCATCCCATTATTATTTATCTTTCCGACGGGGAGTTTGCACGACGGACAGACGTCCACGTTCAGGGACATGTACTCCATGCATTCCGGGCATTTTTTAGAAACATACCCGGTAGTATTGCCGGAATCCATCGAGGCGTGTGGTTTTTTCATGCCAACCTCATTTTGTCTTTATTAACGCAGGATAGTGCTTTTGACGTCCCGTTATTCCAGATACTCTTTCTCGATGGAAACCTGGCTGTCGGTTTTCCGTGCATCGATCCAATCCTGGATCACCGTTCTTTGCTTCTGTTGGAGGAGCATGCTGCTGATGCCGTCTTTCTCGGTTTCAAAACCATCGGCGGCAGGTATTTTTCGCTCTGATAGCCTCAGCAGGTAATAACCTGCACTTCCCTGTAACGGCCTATCGCTTGTGCTGCCGGCTGAAGACAGCTGAAAGGCCGCTTCAGTGAACGTCGGGTCCGAACCTATCTCAGGTATGGATGCATTTCGTGTAAACAAGCCGGTTTGCTTCACGCTTATGCCATAGCCGGCAGAACTCTCTTCAAACGGTTTTCCCGCATCCAGATCCGCTGACATTGCCTCGGCATCCTCACGGGCCTTGTCAGACTGCATTTTCTTGGTCAGGTCAGCTTCCACTCTTTCCTTAACTGCTTCCATCCCAGGAACGGCGGCATCGATGGTTTCCGTGGGCTGAATGAGGTAGTACCGGCCGTCGATATCCTGAATGTCGCTGATTTCATCGGTTTGGAGGGCAAAGGCGGCGGTGGCGAATGTGCCTTTGTCACTGCCCAGCGCGTCCGGACCCCGGCGGCTGAAGGCACCGGTTTCCATCACGGCAAGCTCAAGGATCTTCGCATTGTTGACCAAGTCATCCTTTTCAAAACACCTCTCGTAGAACTGCTCGGCCCTGTCGTAAGCCAGATTTTGCGCTTTCCGGCCGGTAAGGGTGTCGATTATCTGTTCTCTGCTTTGTTCAATCGTTCGCGTGGATGCTTCTTCCACGGACTCTATTTTGATGACGTGCCAACCGAACTGTGTTTTTACCGGTTCGCTGATCTCGCCGGCAGCCATGGAAAATGCCTCGTCGGCAAAAGGCTTGACCATCTGCGACTGCTGGAACTTGCCCAGATAGCCACCCCGGTCTTTGGTGGGGCCTTCAGAATAGGTCTTGGCCAGCTCGGCAAAGTCCTGTCCGCCTTTGGCCATCTTTGAGATCTCTTCCGCCCTGGTTTTGGCCGTCAGGTCTGCTTCTTCATTGGCTTCCGGATCCAGTTTAATAAGAATATGGCGCGCTTCTACTGTTTTTTCGGTTTTGAACTCGCTCATGTTGGAATCATAGTAGTCCGTGATTTCGTCTTTATCAACCTTAACCTGGTCTTTATAGGCATCCGGGTCAAACACCACGTATCGAGTTTTGACCATGGGGTCGGTTTTGTAGTTTTCTTTCTGGGCCGAAAAATAGGCGGCAATCTCTTCCGCCGAAGGCTTGATATCACTGTAGCTGGCCGGTTCAAACAAAACGTAGTCGATGTTCACCGACGTGTTTTGCCAATCATACCACTGGCGTACTTCCGCTTCGGACACCTTTGCGGCACCCATGATGATCCGGGTGAGTTTCTCACCCAGTAACACGTTTTTCTGATCCGCTTCAAACTCTTCCGGGGTGAGGTGGACTTGGGCAAGGATGTTTTGATAGCGGCGATTGTCGAAGGATCCGTTGTTCTGAAAGATTTCGGTTCTCATGATCGATTCGGCAACCTCGGCATCCGAAACCCGCAGGTCAAGTTTTTTTGCCTCCTGCAGCAGAATGGTGCGGTCGATCAATTGATTCAGTGCCTGGTTTTTGACATTGAGCATTTCAATCATGCCATCATTCAAGCTGGACCCGAAGCGCTGACGATACTGATCGATCAGGTTGTTGTAAGCGCGTCGGTATTCAGCCACGGAGATGATTTCATCGTTGACGGTGGCAACTTTGGTTGCCTCCTGGGAGCGGAAGCTACCCACGCCCCAGAATACGAATACGATTACGATAGCGAACAGGATTACTTTGATCATCCAACTGCCAGCTTGTTTCCGCATCACATTGAGCATTCACAACCTCTTCTTTAGACCAATTAACCGAGATCGATTCCGATCCCTGAACCGCGATAGCGAGCGCATTCCTCGCCGCTTGCGGCGGGGTTAGCGAGCGAACTGAAAATCGATTTTGATCCTTACGGTGCCGCGAAGCACTGCCGTTTCAGGCAGAACATTCCCCGCGGCTTGCCGCGGGGAGGGTTCAATTATATTGTCGTTGCGATCTTTTTCGGTCAACTGCCGAAACCGTCGAAATGACGCTGTTTGTGACAGGCATCGCCAATCGCTGCCTTGGCGATGCCATAGGAGACTAAAATGTCTCATCTTTTCAAACGATTGACATTAAGTGTTGCCGCGCATTTTGTCAACAGTTTACCGCCCGCCTTTGCCCGTCGGCAAAAAACAGCGGCGGACGATGCAGCCACTAATGGTGTCCGGTGGGACCGTCGACCGACAAACAGGACAATGACCATCGAAACTGAAAAATGGCATTGACATGGAAAACCGATTTTGTTAGGTTTCGTTCTTATTTTTGGGGCTGTAGCTCAGCTGGGAGAGCGCATGACTGGCAGTCATGAGGTCAGGGGTTCGAGCCCCCTCAGCTCCACCAATCAAAAACGAAAGGGGACTGCTTTATCGAGCGTCCCTTTTTTTATTGGTTCCAAGTGGCTTCAAGGCATGCAATCAGCACCATTTTGATCCGGCTGGTCGATGATTCTCACCTGCAAGCCGGGTCTGAGCGGAATGTATTCCCCCGAGCCGGTGACGATACCGATTTCATGGTGACCGCAGCAGTCGCAGGGCCGTGCGGTTACCACGCCTTCGATCTTCTCGGAGCGGATGGACGTGTTCCTCATTGCAGGGTGTGGGTCAAGATGTTGATGGTGTCCGAATAGATGGCCGGATCATGGCTGGCCCGGGGGCCGGCCACGTTGAGGGTCTCGATCCGGTTCATTTCAATCCATGAGGCGACCAGCGAACCCGCGTCCGATGGCCGCTGGCCCAGGGACAGGTCGATGTGCAGCAGATGCTTGCCGTGTTTCAAGGCCATTTTCCGGGTATAGTCGGTCCCACCTGTGGGGCTGCCACGGGAGATGATCAGGGTGCCGTCTGAATCGAGCACATTTTTTTCCGTGCGGGCTTCATATTCATCCGAGGCGGTTTCCTGCAACTGGTAATGGGCGGGCAAGGTGCCGTCTTCGGTCAGACGACCCCTGGGAATCCATCCGCCGTGGGCGATGCCCAACCGCATGGCCACGTCCAGGGCCGCTCGGTCCACGCCGGTCTGTCCACCGGAAATAATTTTTTTCAACATGGTCACGATATCCTTTAGCGTTTTATGTTAACGGTTACCGAAACGGGATGGCAGCATCGTGCCGCCTGATGATCATCCATCGTGCAAACCGGAATCAGGAGGTCGGTTGTCTTTCCATTGCACGGCTCATGGCACGACTCAGGGCCGCTTTGATCTCCTCCATGGTGGCAGGTTTACCGATTGCGCCGTCGAACCCGGCCCGCTCCAGTCGCTCGGGACTGTATAGGTGCGCATGGCCGGAAAAGGCATAAACGCAGACATCCGACCGAACCTGCTTGATCTGCTCACAGAGGTCGGTTCCATCGATCTCAGACATGATGAGATCGATGAAAATAAGGCTGAATGCGTGATTTGCCACCATTTCCAATGCCTGTTGCGGATTGTCGGTGGTCCTCGCATCAAAGCCGATGCGCCCGAGAACCTCCTTCATCATTTCCAGCTGATCGGACTCGTTGTCCACCACCAGAATGGTTCCTTTTTCGGCCATATCACGTCCTTTTCAGTGTCACCAGCGTCGCTCCCCAGCCCCCGGCATCGGCCGGTGCCGCTTCAAACGCATCAACGCGCAAATCCTTTTCCAGCAAAGCGTGCACGCGCGAACGCATCACCCCACTGCCCTTGCCGTGAATGATACGCAGGTCATAAATGTTGGATTCCAGGCAGGCCTCGATATAGTCTTGCATCAGTTTGTTGAGTTCGCCGGGGGCGAAGGTGTGAAGGTCAAGGACACCGTCGATGGGAACGACTACCGGATCCATGGTGGTCTCGCTGTTTTTGATTGAATGCGTCAGTGCTGATGCCACACATAGCGGATTGACATAAGCATAACCCAAACCGGGGCGGGGGGCAAGCCACGAAGTGGAACCCATCGTAGCCAAAAAAAAACCCTTTTAAAGACTGGCTATCAGGTATTTTACCACTGCAGCGATGGGGCCGGTCGGGAGATCGACCGTCAACGGAAATTTGGAACCTTGAGGATAATCAGCTGAAGACTTAGGGCCCTGGAAAAAAATAATTCCACATCTTTATTGCCTGAGGGCCCGTCACCTGCGTTCCATCCGCCGGCACATATCTCGATATGCGCCGGCGGGTGTGCCTTGTTGGCGAACCCACAGTCGGCGCCATATTGTGGAATTATTTTTTTCCATGACCCTTAGAACCGGCATCCTGGTATGCGCTGGCTGGCAGGGTTGAGGTCGGACCGTTATACCCGGTTTGTGTGTGGGTTCTCATCTCAGATGGATTGGCTGTTTTGGTTTTGTTAATCGCTTTAATGGTTTGGCTTTTCGATCTGATTTGACTGTGGTAAGAGACACGCTAACAATCGAGATGCATTGCCCGTTTCCAGGCCCGGTATTTCTGCTACCCTACAGACGTTAAACCGTGGTGAAACTATGAAAAAGTTGTTGGTTCGATGTGCCTCCGGTTCCTCCCAAATTATGGTGGGGGAGTCGATTGACAATCTGAAACAGTATATCGATGGGCGGCATACGGTGATCATTACCGACAGCACGGTCGCCAGGCTTTACCAAAAACAGTTTCCCGCCTGCCCAGTTATTTCCATCGATTCGGGTGAGCAGATCAAGACCCTGGAGACGGTGACGACCATTTTCAGTCAGCTGGTGGAGATGGAGGCGGATCGATCCACCCTCATTCTGGGCATCGGTGGCGGTATCGTCTGCGATATCGCCGGATTCGTGGCCTCTACCTACATGCGGGGAACGCCCTTTGGTTTTGTCTCTACCACATTGCTGTCGCAGGTGGATGCCAGCGTGGGGGGCAAAAATGGGGTGAATTTCGGTGGGTATAAGAATATGGTGGGGGTGTTCAATCAACCCGAGTTTGTCGTCTGCGACATGATGTTGCTCAAAACCCTGCCGTTCCGGGAGATCCAGTGCGGTTTTGCGGAGATTATCAAGCACGGGGCCATTGCGGATGGCCGCATGTTAGATTTTATAGAAAACCACCGGGATGCCGCCCTGGATTTGGATGGCGCCATTGTCGAGCATCTGGTTTATCGGTCGGTCGAAATCAAGGCCGGTGTGGTCACCCGTGACGAGCGTGAGCAAGGGGAGCGGCGCAAGCTGAACTTCGGACACAGCTTCGGCCACGCCATAGAAAAACTCACGGGCATCCCCCACGGCGAGGCGGTGGGCATCGGTATGGTGCTGGCGGCCACGCTATCTGTGCAAAAAGGCCTGCTGCCTCCCACGGATGCCAGGCGCCTTGAACGGATCGTCGACAGCTATGGGTTGCCCGTTCGGCCACCGGTGGACGCCCAATCCATGCTTGCGGCGATGCGCAAGGACAAAAAGCGGGTAGGGGAGAGAATCCATTTTGTTTTCCTCGACGCGCTGGGCAGTGCCTGCGTGGAAGAGATCCGTTTCGAAGAACTCCATCGACTGGTCAATGCGGTGAAGATGGGGTAAATTGAGCGATTGTCGAGCTTACCGCAGATACAAGGAAGAATCCTTTTCACTATAGTCGCCTATGTGGGAAGGTTTCTGACGCCATAGATGCGGTGAGATCGGCAATCCCAACGGGTTTTACATGTTTCAGCCTGGAATCGATGGGTTCCGAATGAAATCAGGGTGGTGTTAAATTTATAAAAATGTGAAACGCTCAGTTTAGGACAGGGTAAGCGGGACAGGCCAATGCGTTTTCTATTTTTAGAACCCTTTTACGGTGGCTCCCATCGAGACTTTGCAAAAGGTCTGGTGGCCCATTCCCGCCATGATATCCACATGGCGACCTTGCCTGCGCGATTCTGGAAATGGCGCATGCGTGGTGCGGCCCTTCATTTTGTTCAAACGATCGGTGACCTGGCATCCTTTGACGGAATCATCACCACCGGATTGATGAGCCTGGCGGATTTCACAGCCCTTTGCGGCGTATACCGTCCGCCGACGATGGTTTATCTTCATGAAAATCAACTCACCTATCCGCTGGCGCCCGGCGAGCAGATGGACCTTCAGTTCGGTTTCACCGACATCACCACGGCCCTTTGCGCGGACCGGATCCTGTTCAACTCCCATTTTCATTTCGATCAATTTTTCACCACCCTTCCCGGTTTTATCGGCCAGATGCCGGAGTTCAGGCCCCGGTGGGCCGTTGACGCCATCCACAATAAAGCTGGTGTTCTCCACCCGGGATGCCGATTTGATGCAGCTTCGCTGGAACCGGCGCCCCTTCCCCCGGGGCCACCGCTGATCGTCTGGAACCACCGCTGGGAGTATGACAAGAATCCGGAGGCTTTCTTTGACGCCCTTGATCGCGTGGACCGTATGGGGATTGATTTCAAGCTGGCCCTTTTGGGTGAGAACTATCAGGCCAAGCCCAAAGCCTTTGTTGAGGCAAAATCCCGTTTTGGCGATAAGATCGTCCAATACGGGTTTGTCCAATCGAAGGACGATTATGTGGCCTGGCTCAGGAAGGGCTTCGTCGTTATCAGTACGGCCAACCAGGAGAACTTTGGTATCGCCATTGTTGAAGCCATGCGTCAGGGTTGCCTGCCGCTGCTGCCTCACCGGCTTTCCTACCCGGAAATCCTTCCCGACACGTTCCACAGTGATTTCTTGTATCGTAACAATGATGACCTGGTGGACAAACTGGCCGGCATGTTGCGCCACCCTGAACGCTATACCGGTCACCGGCCGGTACTGGCCAATATGATGGCGCGGCATGCCTGGTCATCAGTCATCGACCGATACGACCGGGAACTGGAATTACTTTCCATGATTGGGAATTGACGAATACTGGGATTGGGGGATTTTAGTTCCACCGAAAGCAAACGGCCGGTAGACCTCCCTCCGTCACTTTTTATTAATTGACTGCGGCTGAAAGCCGCACCTTCAATTCGTCAATTCCCCAATCCCAGCATTCCCAATTATCATATTCTGTTCCTGACTTCCGAGTGACATTGACACCATGGGTGGACGCTCCTATATTGTCCGCATTGCGAAGCAATCTGCTCCACGCCGGCCAAGGCGTGTTTTTTCATTTCATGCACAGGGAGAAAACGATGTCGAATCAGAAGGAAAGCTACAGTGAAGAAATCGATCGGGCTACGGCTGTTTTCGAGACCAATTTGGGCAACTTCGAGGCCGAGCTTTACGCCAAGGAGTGCCCGGAGACCGTGTGGAATTTCATCAATCTGGCCGAAGGCCGGCAGGAGACCGATAGGGGCGGTAACTATTACGATGGCCTGGGCTTTCATCGGGTCATCGAGGGATTCATGATCCAGGGTGGTTGCCCCTTTGGCAACGGCACCGGCGGACCGGGCTACCAATTCAAAGATGAATTTGACCCCAGCCTCAGGCACGACGGCGCCGGTGTACTCTCCATGGCCAACGCCGGGCCGGGCACCAACGGCAGCCAGTTCTTCGTGACGCTGGCCCCCACTCCCCATCTTAACGACCGCCACTCGGTGTTTGGCAAAGTGACCGAAGGACTTGACGTTGTGATGAAAATCGGGGCCGTGACCACGGGTCCCATGGACAAGCCCAAAGAACCCGTCATCATGAAGAATGTCACCATTCGGCGTTAGTGTCGCTGATGCTGGAGTCACCGCCCCACCAGAGCAATTCCAGGCCTGCCCCGTCTTCCAGGAAAGGCAGGCCGCTAAGAGGCCATGCATGCTTGAAGTTAAAGCCGTCAATTTAAAACGCGTGAAGGTGGACACCCTGGTGGTGCCCGTATGTGAAGATCGTGAACTTCACACCGACAAGTCAGTGAGGTCACTTGTCGATGCTGCAAAAGCGTTCGCAGAGTTCAAGGGGAAAAAGGGTGATGTGATCACCTTATTCCAACCTGCTGAAACCCGCATTACCCGGGCTGTCTTTTTCGGGCTTGGCAAAGCCGGAACCTTAACCGGCGAATCCTTCAGAGCTTTTGCCGGAACCGCGGTGAAGTTTTGCATCAATGCCGGCCTGCCCGCCATGACGCTTGCCACGCCATCTGCCGCCGAATTGACTATCAACGCCGAAACCCTGTTCGGAGCTTTGTTGGAAGGGGCCTGTCTGGGCAATCACATCTTCGACCGGTACAAGAAGGAGAAGGAGAAAAAGCCGGTCAAAAAGGTGGTTCTCATGGCCACTGCCGCCCAGAAAAAGGCTTATTCCGGCCTGGTCAAATCTGTGGCAGCCGTCTGCGGCGCCAGTATAATGGCCAGGGAGTGGGTCACGACGCCATCCAACGACAAGCGACCGGAAGCCTTCGCCGAAATGATCCAGAAAGCCGCCCAGACGGCAGGGCTGAAGGCCCGCATCATGGACGACCGGTGGCTGGAAAAGCAGCAATTCGGCGCCATACTGGCGGTGGGTCAGGGCAGCAGTGCCAAACCGCGCCTCGTTGCCATGGAATATTCACCCAGGGGAGCGAAGAAAACGGTTGTCCTCGTTGGCAAGGGAGTGACCTTCGATTCGGGTGGGATCAACCTGAAGCCTTCAGGCAGTATCGAAACCATGAAAATGGACATGTCCGGCGCCGCAGCCGTCGCCGGCACCATGCTGGCCGTGGCCCACCTCAAACCGGACGTCAAGGTGGTGGGCGTCATGCCAATCGTGGAAAACATGGTATCGGGGACGGCCATCCGGCCGGGGGATATCATCCGCTCCTATGCGGGCAAGACCATTGAAATCGGCAACACCGACGCCGAAGGGCGGTTGATTCTCATTGACGCCATGGCCTGGGCCATCAAGCATTACCAGCCGGACACCCTGATCGATCTGGCAACCCTCACCGGCGCCTGCCTCGTCGCCCTGGGTGAGAAAATTGCCGGTGTATTCTCCAAAGATCCGGAGCTGGCTGCGGCCATCGTCGCTTCCGGGGAGAAGACTCACGAGCGCTGCTGGCACTTGCCCTTGCCCGAAGACTACAAGGAACTGCTGAAAAACGATTTTGCCGACTTGAACAACGTCAGCAGTGGCCGCTGGGGCGGTGCCATTACCGCGGCGCTGTTTCTCTCGGAATTTGTCGGCGATACCCGCTGGGCGCACATCGACATTGCCGGGCCAGCCTGGGCCAAGAAGGCGTCCGATTACTGCGGGGCCGGCGGCACGGGGTTCGGTGTGCGGTTGCTTTGCGACGTGATCGGGAAGATCTGAGATCGGATGAGAGAGTTATGAAAATACTTTTGCGTTTTCCAACTTGATTTCAAGTTCGGCCATATCGACTTCAGAGAGTTCAAAATAATCTGCTTCAGGGGTGACCACAAGGACACACGGTTCAGCTCCTTTTAGGCCGATGCCCATGCTGTTGGTTGTTATGTTAGCCAGTCTGACCATCATCATCAGATCGTTATTCTTTTTCAGGTCTGCCTTGTGGTGGTCCCGGGCAATGCCGCAATAGTGGTCTGGCAGGTTCCAGGAGCGAAGCAGTGCGTAGCCGTAAATGGTATGGTATTTATCCATCACTTCCTCAAGGAGATCGCCCGAAGGCATCTGCTTAATGGTACCCGTGCGTTTTATCTCATCGGTGGCAGTTAGAATGAGCAGTTTGCCAATGTCGTGAAGCAAGCCGGCTGTGAAGGCCTCCTGGGCCAGGGTTTTTAATCCAGAACGGTTGGCGATCCACTGCGCACTAACTGCGCATCCCACCGAATGGCGCCACAGCTTCTGCATCACTTTGTTAATGTAAGGGTCTTTGGATTGGAACGGCCTCTTTTGGGTCACCAGAATGGCAATGTTGGCAACTTCTTGGCTACCCAAACGGACGATAGCCGCTCGCACCGTAGATACCTTGTTGATCCCCTTGTAGTAGGCGGAGTTGGCGATTCGTAAAACATGACTGGTTAGTGATGGATCACAGGTAATCATTTTTTCGATAGCGTCCGTGTCTGGCTCGGGTTTGGATGCTTCCTGCTGAATCTTAAGGCCGGTGGTATCGAACGCAGGTAATACGGCTTTTTTGCTAGTCAGGTAGGATTTGAAGATCTTAAGAAACGAAGTGGGTTCGGATGCCGGCGCTTGGATGGTTTTACCCGCGTCTTCACGTTTCAAGTCAATGCGGTAGATCCGGACCGGTTCTGCAATGTTTTTAACCGCGTGCGCCCCCATATACTCAAAATTATGGGCAACTTTATTTTTAACCTGATTGTATACGTCTCCGGAAATGCTGATGCCACCTGGATCGGCAAGGCTTTCAATCCGTGCGGCGATGTTGACACCTTCACCATAAATACGACCGTCCTTATGAATGATATCCCCTAAGTTTATACCGATACGAAAAAACATCTGCCTGTTTTTTGGGAGCTTGCCATTTCGGGTGCCCAATGCGGCCTGGATTTCAATGGCGCTGGTGACGGCATCCAGGGCACTGCTAAAGTCCGCAAGGATATTGTCGCCGGGGGAATCAACGACGCGCCCCTGATTTTTTTCAACCACCCCCGCGAAAATTTTTCTATAGGCGGTAATGGTGTTGATCGTATATTCCTCATCATCACCCATGAGCGTACTGTAGCCCTTGACATCTGCACTTAAGACCGCTGTCAATTTGCGCAACGTTCTATTTTCAGCCATGAGGCACCTCAACGACATTCAATTATGCAATCAATGGCGGGACCCCTATCAGCGGGGCAGCCATCAACTGTTGTAAGTATCGGGTTCTTGTGATTATAGGGTGCTATCTATGAAAACAGAAGAATAATGTGCAAACACCCATTTCATTAAGTAAAATTTTTCGTTGCGGTGGTCAAGCAAGAATTCCGGATAATGCTCTCGAAATGATTTCGGTGAACAATAGATTTGTATCGCACATGGCTTTTTTGATAAGATCATCATTTATAGGGTATTTCTTGAAGCTGTCTGTCAACAACGGATTGATTATGAAATAGGTGCTTAACATGTCTACCCACACCACAACCGAGACCATTGGCACCGTGAAGCAGGCGGTAAAAAGCAATTCAAAACCGAAAAATAAGGAGAAAACATCGGACTACGGCAAAATAATTGCTCTTCTGATAGACGTCGGGCTGCTAACCCAAACACAGGTTCAGTATGCAAGCCGCGTCCAATCCAAGCTGCGAACCAAAAAAACCCTGCTCGAGATCATCAAGGAACTCAACTACCTGACGGAGGGCCAGCTTCGGAAAGTGTTAAGGGAAAATCCCCTGTCCATGCACATCGGTGATTTTTTAGTGGAATTAGGCCTGATCACCAACCGGGACCTGGATCTGGTCCTCCAACTGCAAAAGAAGGAGACGCCCAAGCGAAAGCTGGGCGAAGTCTTGGTTGCGCATAACATAATCGAAGAGCACAAATTGATTGCCGAGCTCTCCCTTCTGCTCGGGTTCCCCTTTATCGAGCCCGACTTTCTTAAAATCGACCCAAACTTGTTTAAGCGCGGTTCCATCAGCCAATACCAGGCCCACAGCTTTTTCCCGGTCCGGCTTGACGGCGAAAAGATAATCGTGGCCTTTGCCGACCCCATGGATCCGCAGGATATCGATGCAGCAACCGAGGCCATGGGCATGCCGGTCATCCCAGCCATCACCACTAAACTGTCCATCAATGCGGCCATCGCGCATCTCGAGAACGACAAGAAGGTCGGCATGCAGATCGCTGCAGAAACGGGTGAATCGGTGGTGAACATCGTAAATACCATGATAGTGAGTGCCATCGAAGCGGCGGATGTCAGCGACATTCATATCGATCCGATGGTCGATCGGCTGCGCGCCAGATTCCGGATGGACGGCGTTTTGGCTCTGCACAAGGATTACCCCAGGAGTATTGCCCAGGCGCTATCGAATCGGCTCCACGTATTGTGCCGAGGCGACATCGCCGAAAAGCGTTGCCACCACGGCGGTCGGATCCGCTTCGATCATGGCGGCCATCAAATGGACATCCGGGTCTCCTTTTACGCTACCGTAAGGGGCGAGAAGATCGTCATGCGGCTTCTGAAGAGGCAGACGGAGCTCTTTAGCCTTGACGAAATCGGCATGTCCAAACGGGTGATGCACCGCTTTCGGGAGGGTGTACTTGATCGCCCTGGTGGCGTCATCCTGTTCACCGGCCCTACCGGATCCGGAAGGACAACGACCCAATACAGCTGCATCAAGCACCTAAATACAATGGAAACCAGCATCATCACGGCTGAAGATCAGGTGGACTATGTTATCGACGGCATCGGTCAATGCGCCATCAATACGAAGATCAACCTCTCCTTCGCGGACTCCATCAAGCATATGGCGCGGCAGGACCCTGACGTTATCGTCATCGGCGAAGTTAGGGACTCCTTCTCGGCGGGAGCAGCCGTCCAGGCGGCGCTGACCGGCCACAAGGTGCTCACCACTTTCCATGCCGAAGACAGCATCAGTGGATTGTTGCGGCTGTCTAACATGGGCATCGATGGCTTTCTGACCTCTTCTACGGTGTCTTGTGTGGTGGCGCAACGGCTGCTGCGACGGGTTTGCGTCCACTGCGCGCGCCCTTACGAACTCACCCCCATGGATCTGCGGCGCATTGGATGCGAATTTGACCAGATGGCGGGGGCCGCCTTCTCTAAGGGGCAGGGATGCAGCCACTGCCGGTACACGGGTTACCGCAGGCGAGTGGCAGCATTCGAGGTGCTGGTACTCAACGATTCGGTCAGAGATGGGCTAATCGAGGGCAAGACCAGCCATCAGATCCGTCGAATCTGCAAGGAAACGACGGGATTGGTTACATTGTTCGAAGACGGTTTCCATAAAGCCGCCCTGGGTATCACCACCGTTGAAGAGATCTTGCGGTGCCTACCTAAATTCCATAAACCACGATCGGTTGGAGAGTTGGCGCGACTGCTGGGAAAGTAATCCATTCTCCAATTTCTATTCTCATCCCGCCGTCCTCTGCGTTCGGGCTACCATGGCTTCGGCCAGCTTTTCCGCTGATTGGCCGAACAGGTCGTCCACGGCCACCTCGTCCAGGCAGCCGTCGGCCCAGGGGACGCTGTTTTCCTGGACGAGGTTCTTGATGTGATCGTATTTCCCGCCCAGCGCCTTGATTTTCTTCTCCAGCGGTATCGATTCTTTAAACCCGATGTTCAACAGCAGCAGGTAGCGGATGCGGCTGCTGTCCGTGGGATCGTTGGAGGTGGCCGGAATCACCAGGATGCTGCGCCCGTCTTTTCTCCCCTTGCCGATATAGATGTTACCCTCGCCCACAATGATGCGTTTGGTGCCTTTAAGCTCAGCGTCTTTCTCCACCCGGGAGGGCAGCTGGGCCAGAATGCCCGTCTTTTTCAGGATGGCAATGGTGGTCTGATCCGTGGGGTCGCCCAGCAGACCCAGACCATCGATGCAGTAAAGGATGCTGCCCTTGACGTGGTCGATCACGCCCTGGATGTTTTTCATGACGATGACATTGCGGTTGACGACCTGCGAGACCTCCAACTCGTGGTCGGCCAGGGTGTCGAAGAGGACACCCTCGACCCGCTCGCTGATGCGGCTGGTGCCCACGGTGACCGTCTTGGCTTGATGCTTGATGGCGTCTACCGGGCGGGACATGAGGTTGATGGACTCTCCCAGCACTCGGAACAGGGTGTCGAAAATATTTTTAGCTGTGCCCTTGAGCCCGAAATCCATCTCGAAATCGGACAGCGGCAGCCGGCCAGACAGATATTTGAACAGCAGCGTCAAATCCGATGCATGGGTGATGGCCGTTGGAAATTGCTTGGCCTTGCGCCTGTTGCGAAATTCCTGGTAAAACCCGGCGATTTTCTCACGAAAGGTTTTTTCAAGGACCACCTCATAGATGTCCAGGCCCTGCTCGGCCAGATCGTCAAGAGTGTGGTAGATGGATTCACGCATATCGTGGAGGAACCGGGAGCCCTCGTGGATCGCCAGGGCGGCATGGTAGCCCCAGATGTGACCCACCAGGGTGTTAAGAATGGGTGCAAACTGGGGGCTCACCTGGGGCACGTGAAAGACATCTTCGGCATAGGGCCCGAAACGCTCCTCACCCTCGTCGGCGATAACCACCGGGGCGGCCTTGTGGGCCTTGAAAATGGCGGTGTCCTTGATGATATCCCCGATGACCGTTCCCTTTGACCCGGCGGCACAGACGATGATCAACGGCTCGGAGGAGAGGTCGATGTGCTTCTTGTCCTCCACAAAGTCTGAGGAGATGGTCTTGTAGCACAGTTCGCTGAGCTTGATGCGGATCTCGTCCGCCGAGGACTTGTTGGGACCGCTGCCCACCGCGGCCCAGTAAGTCTTGGTGGCCGCCAGTCGACGGGCCGACGCCTGGATTTGCTCTCCCATGGCCAGGACGGTGCGCATGTGATCGGGGATCCGCAGCAACTCGGCTATCTGGTCTGAGAGAAACTCAGTGGATCGGCGTCCCTTGACGCTGGCTATTTTCAGGCCCAGTAGGGCCCCGGCGACGATCTGTGAGTAAAAGGCCTTGGTTGAGGCCACGCTCATTTCGATATCCCGGCCGCTGGAGGTATACAAAACCCCGTCGGCCTTGAAGGTGATGTCCGAATCCCGACGGTTCACGATGGCCAGGGTGTGGGCGCCACGGGCCTTGACCATGTCCACGGTGCGGTTGGTGTCGGTGGTGGTTCCCGACTGGCTGATGGCCACCACCAGGGTGTCGGCCATGCTGGTGTCGCCGTCCCCTTCGTTCAATTCGAATCCGCTGAGTTCCGAGGCCTTGAGGGCGCGCAGCTGGATGGCGGGATCGGCCAGATAGGATTTCAGGATGTCGGCGCAGGCCTGGGCGGCTACACCCGCGGTGCCCTGTCCCACGAAAAAGACCCGCCGGATCCGATCTTCTTCCAAAGCTGTCGCCAGCGGAGGGGGGAAGCTCCGCTGGTCGAGATGGATGACGTAATGGCGGCCCTCGCCGTCGTCGGCAATCTTCCATCGATTGAGCAGGGTGCGTTCCACCGATTGAGGCGCTTCGGAGATCTCTTTCAAAAAGTAGTGGGGAAAGCCCTGCCGATCGATATCCCGCGAGGTGATTTCCGTGTGCTTGACATCGTCCTCCGTGAGCGTGATTGGGGTGCCGTCGTAGTACATGGCCGTGATGCCGGCCAGTCCTCCGGGGGAGCGCTGATCCAGAATGAAGATCTGGCCCTGGGTTTTGCCCTTCTTGCCGTCCACCACCCGTTCTCCGTTCATCTTCAGGAAGTGGGATGTCTCCTCGATGAAGCCATAGACCTCGGACGCCGGCATATAGTGGTCTTCGGCCAGGCCGACAAAAACGGCCTGGCCGCTGCCCTTTTGGGCCAGGAAGAATTTCCCCGGGGCCAGGTCGGTGTGCATGGAGATGGCGTGGGACCCCTGGAAATCACCCACCGCCAGACGGAATGCCTCGGCCACGTCGACGCCGGACCGCAGGTAATGCTCAATCTGCAGCGGAATGATCTTGGTGTCGGTGGTGATCGGCTCGGGAATCGTACGCCCGGACGCTTCCATGGCCGCTTTGAGTTCCAGGTAGTTGTCGATGTCCCCGTTGAGGCAGGCGTGGATGATGGGACGGTCCTTCAAGGTGGCGCCGGTCACGGTGTTGTCTACCGGGTGGCAGTTGGGTTCGGTAATCGCACCCACCGACGCCCAGCGTGTATGGGACGATACCGTGTGAAAGCTGTGGGGTGCGGCGGTGATCAGCTGTAGGATCTCATCCTGTTGAATCTGCAGGCGCAGGAAGCGAACATTGTCCCCCAGGCTGCCGATTTCGGCGGCAATTTTATAGACGGCTGTCAGGGCCACGATCGGCTGCCCGTCGTCGGTGGCCGATCGATTCAGGCTGATGCTGTTGTTTCTCAGCACGTCACGATCCATGCGGCGCTGGAAATCCGTGGTGAGGCCCTTTTGATCCAATTCGGCCGAAATGGTTTCATAGGCCTCAGCCGGCATGATGAACAAAATAGAAATTCCCGCCGAATCCCGTCCCCGGACTTCAAGCCGGTCGATGCTGTTGAGTACGGCGTTGATCTGTCGCAAAACGGTGATGCGGCTGTCGGGCCCAGGGTCGGCGCTGTCGGGTATCAGCGACCGGATCCGTCCGATGTTGCCGGTCAGTTCAACATCCAGGCACCAAAGCATGTCCTTGAGGGTTTCGATACGCGTGGAGATGAGATCCACCACATGGGTTTCCAGGCTGCCCACCTGTTGGGACAGTTGTACCTGTTCACGCTGCAGAAGCGTCGACAGTCGAACAGACAGATCGGCGACCGTCTTCTGAGCGGCCGGATCTTTGAACAGGGTCAGAAACGGCGCTTCCTGCTTGAGGGTTCGGATTTCTGCCAGCAGGCTGTCCAGCGTTGCCTGTCCAGTCGAATAGTCAACGGGTACGGCATCCGTCTGCTGGGACTGCGTTTCCCGTGCATCCGCCTCGGCGCTGTCGACGAGCGCTGCCAAGGAGGCAAGGTCAATCGGATATTCCCGGCCCGTTCTTCCCTTGACTGCGATGATGCCGGCCAGACCGCAGCACAGGCGGTTGGCGGAGCAGGGGAAGAGGATCACCGCCGGTCCGGCCACCGCCGCAGGAACGCGTCCCCAATGAATCCCCGGCAGTCGTGAAATCGGACGTCGCAGGTTGCGAATCAGATGAAGCGTCTGCGCGACGATGCACGCGGCAGGCCTGGCCACGGTGGCGATAAGATATCGATTCATAAGGCTCCTTTATCGATGGTAAGCTCCGGGGGAGCCGGATGGGCGGTTACATGTTCAAGTAAAGTTCCCTGATTTTATCCCGGGTCATGATCGTTTTCCAGTCCTTGCCCAGTGCATTTTCCCACAAGGGTTCCAGCACCAGTGACACGTCAATCATTTTTTCCATCTGCGCATCGGTGACATCGGCGGTCAGGTTGCGCGGCAATTGGATGCCGATTCGCGCCATCATCTGCCGAAATTCCCGTACCCCTTCAGGATAATAGTCCTCGAGCGTGTCAAAGACCACACAGTTGCCGATACCGTGGTGCAGCCCCAGCACGAAGCCGAGGCCGTAGGAGAGGGCGTGGCAGATGCCCACCTGGGAGTAGGCGATGCTCATGCCGCCACAGTACGAGGCCATCATCAGCCGGTCGTCAGCATCCCCGGGACCGGCCAGAAAGACCTCCCGGCAAAGGTCCAAGGCCTTCTCGCCATAGGCCTGGGAGAAGCTGTTGAGATAGGTGCCCGTCAACGATTCCACGCAGTGGATATAACAGTCCATGCCGGTGTAGAACCGTTGCGGGTTGGGGGCGTCGGCGATCATCTCCGGGTCCAGGACGATCTGGTCGAAGACGGTGTGATCAGAATTGATGCCCAGCTTTTTCTGGGGGCCGGTGAGCACGGTGGTGCGGGATACTTCGGCACCGGTTCCGGAAAGGGTCGGTACGGCGGCGTGGTACACGGCCGGCTTTTTAATCAGGTCCCATCCCTGGTAGTCAGCAGACGAGCCGGCGTTGGTGAGCATGAGGGAGACGGCTTTGGCCAGATCCATGGCGCTGCCACCGCCGATACCGATCACCCCTGAGGGGTGGTGGTCCTGTTTGCCGACCATATGCTTTTTGACCTGCGTGGTGAGCTGGTCCACATAGCTGGTTTTGGGTTCATCGTCCACATTGACCCAGACGATCAGATCGTCGGTTTTTACGGGAAGCCGATCCTTCAATGTGCCGGATTCAAAGACGTCGTCAACCAAAAAGATCATCACCGATTTATTGCTCCGACGCTGTTCGTTGAGGATATCCCCCAGCTGTGAGGCGCAGCCCCGGCCAAAGACCACCTTGGAGACCATTTTAAAATTACGAAACATGTCAATATCCTTTTCGGTTAGGCTTCAGTTTTCTTAAGCCAGGAGAAAGTGAATCGTTTAGGGTTCAACGGTTCAACGTTCAAAGGTTCAGGGTTACGGTCTTTTCGTCAATGTTGCTTGCCATTCCTTTTTATGAAATAGGGCTCCTTAACCTCTGAACCCAGAACGCTTGAACCTTGGAACGCCTACAAGAATGTCTTCAACGCCTTTACCATTGCCTGGATGCGCTGGTCCACCTGTTCCGGTGTCCATCCCAGCTTGATCTGCATGGAGATGGCCCGCTGCATGATGGCATCGGATCGGGGCACGGAGATGGCGCTGAAATCCGGGCATTGGGCCAGTGTCTGAACGGGCAGGCGGGACGCGGCCTTCATGGTATGGAAATGGTCCCATTTCCGGATGTAGTGCCATTTGTTGTCATACCAGTGAAAACAGCCGTCCACGCCGGCTGCGGCCAGCGCCTTGACCGCCTGCCGGGCGGTTTCCAGGTCAGGCATGAAAAAAGAGAGAAAGGTTGCCGAGTCCCCGTCGGGGTCCGGCAACTGACGGAACGCGATCCCGGGGATGGCTGCCATGGCCGATTTGATGGCCGCTTTGTTGCGCCGCTGGACGTCCAGTATCCAATCCAGTTTTCTCAATTGGGCCACCCCTACGGCGGCGTTGAGTTCACTGATCCGATAGTTGGCGCCGATGATCAGGTGGTCTTCGGCCCCCCGGTCGTTGCCGATGTGGTCGTGGCCGTGGTCGGCATAGGCATCGGCGGCGACATAGACATCCCTGTCGTCGGTAACCATTGCGCCGCCTTCGCCGCAGGTGATGGTTTTAACCGGATCGAAAGAAAAGCAGCCGGCCCTGCCGAAGCTGCCTAACGCTTTGCCCTTGTATGTGGCTCCCAGGCTCTGGCAGGCGTCTTCCAGGAGCGTCAGGCCCTTTTGATCGCAGATCTTCTTGATTTCGTCGATGCGGGCCATGGCCCCGCACATGTGAACGGGAACGACGGCTCTGGTGGCCGGGGTCAGGGCCGCCTCCAGTCCCTCCGGCGAGAGACACAGCGTCTCGTCGATATCGGCAAACACCGGTATCGCTCCGGCCATGAGCACCGACTCGATGGTGGCTACGAAGGTGAAGGGGGGAACGATCACCTCGTCACCGGCGCCAACGCCGCAGGCGGCCATGGCTGTGGACAGGGCCGCCGTGCCGCTGGCGCACAAATGGGCGTGTTTAACGCCGACTCGTCGGGCCAGTTCCGTTTCGAAGGTTTTGGCTTTCCAGTGGCCCTTGCGGGCCCCATCGAAGCCATAGCGGAACAGGACCCCTGTTTCCAACACATCGTTGACCTGCTTGCGTTCTTCGTCGCCGAATATCTCAAAACCGGGCATTCATGCCTCCTTTTGGAAAAAACACAATAACCAAAAAACAAATGACAACTCAATCCCAATCGCTAAAATTCAAAACAACGGTCGGTTTGTCCAGTTTGGGCTTTATCCGTTGGAATCCTTCTTGGCCTGCTCTTTTTTGGTAAAATAGTCCTTGAAATAGTGTTCGATGGCCATGCGGGCATACTGTCCGGCCCGGGTGCCGATATAATCTTCATGGGCCACCATTACCGCAACCACCATTTTTTCGGCCCCCTTTTTTTCCGTGGCAAAGCCTACGAACCAGTCGAAGCGGGCATCATGGGTCCGGTTGTAGATGGAGCCTGTTTTACCTCCCAGCTTCAGGCGCGACAGCACCTTGCTGCGCTTGTGACCGCGAAATATCTTTCTCGCGGTGCCTGAGGTCACGGTGGCGATCATGAGCTGGTTCAGCACGTCGGCCGTTTTCGGGGATACCGCTGCCGCTAAAAAATGAGGCTCGGTGCGATAGACGGGTTTGCCGTCATGGTTGGTGATCCGCTCCACCAGGGTCGGCTCCACCGGCTTTCCGCCGTTGACCACCGCCGATACGATCACCGCTGCATGGAGGGGGGATAGCGTGGTCTGACGGTTGAACCCGCTGGCAATTTCCGCCCAGTGGTAGGATTCGTCTTTTACCGCCAGCCGGCTGGTGGGCCATTGGAGCTCGAAAGCCACCTGCCGGTTGAAGGCGAAGGCATCTCCGTATGCTTCCAGGGTTTTCCGTTTAAGGATCAGGGCTCCGATCTTTCCAAACACCGGATTGACGGACTGGGCAAAGGAATCCCGCAGGGAGATCGAATTGGTATAGCGGTTGGTCTTGTCCGTCAACTGGCGCTTGTAAAGGGTGTGTTTATAGCCGTTGAATTTGAACCGGGAACCGGCCGTATAGCCTTTTTCTTCAACCGCCGCCGCCGCCGTTACGATCTTGAAGAGGCTGGCCGCCGGGTATTCGGCCATCCGGCATGGGTCCTGGTCGGGATCGATCTTGTTGAATCCCGCCATGGCCAGGATTTGGCCCGTGTCCGGCGCCATGGCCACGATGCCGATATAGCGGGAGTTGACCCGGTCCATGCGTTTGAGCAGATACTGCTGAAGTCCCAGATCCAGGCTGGTGCTTACCTGGTAGGGGCGGCCGTCGAAGTCTACCTTTATCGGATCCGCTTCCAGATTGATCAGCCGGGTTTTGCCCAATAGGATATGAACATCTGCTTTTTCGATCAGTTCCGGTGCCGCTCGCGTTTGGTGCGGCGGGACTGAATCGGCGACAGCCTCACCCGTCTCCTGGTTGATGCCTGTGGTGAAAACCCACCCGATCCCTGCAATCGCCAGAGTCAACAACCCCACCGCCCACCACGGCCTGCTGCGTTCCAGCCGGGTGTGTCGGGTCGGGAAGTACTGACGCCTAAGGCTTTCCTGATAGGCTTTCCAGCTGGGCTGGGGTAACGACTGCGTATCACGTTTAAAAAAACGGGTCATTTTCAAAAATAGAGCCCCCGACGGCGATCAGCTTAGCGGTGTTCCGGGCGAGACCGAATGATCCAGTGTCGCCACGGTGACGCCGTTTTCGTCCGTTGCCGCAATGAGCATGCCTTTTGACAACACGCCCATGAGTTTGGCTGGTTTGAGGTTGGCCACAACGATGACCTGTTTGCCCACCAGATCCTCGGGGGTGTAGCTGCCGGCGATGCCGGAGACGATGGTTCGCGCATCGCCCAGATCCACCTCCAGTTGAAGCAGCTTTTTGGCCCGGGGAACGGCCTGGGCAGACACGACAGTGGCCACACGCAGGTCTATCTTGGCAAAATCCTCGATGGTGATTTCCGGTTTGATGGGTTTGTCCATGATCGGGTGTGCGGCCTTTTCCAGGGGTTGCGGTTGTTTTTTATCAAGGTCGATGCGCGGAAACAGGGATATGGATTTTCTCAGCTTTACCCCCGGTTCCATCCCTGTCCATGTGGAGAGGCGGTCCAGCTTGAAAAAATCGTCATCGCCTTTAAATCCCAAGTGCTTTTGCATGTTGGCGGCAGTATCGGGCATCACCGGATAGATCAGACCGGAGATGATGCGAAGCCCTTCCAGCAGATTGTAGATTACCGTTTCCAGCTGTTTCCGGGTGGCCTTGTTCTTGGCCAGCACCCACGGGGCGGTGACGTCCACATACTTGTTCATGTGGGAGATGAACTCCCAAACCGCTGCCAGGCCCCTGTGAAAGGCAAACTCGCCCATGCTGGTCGTGTAGGCATCGATGGCGGCTCGGGAATTGCTTTCCAGCCCGAGGTCCATTTCCTTATCCACATCCGGGTCCGGTGCGGGAACCACGCCGCCGAAATACTTGTGGGCCATGGAGAGCACCCGGGAAAAGAGATTGCCCAGGTCGTTGGCCAGGTCCGCGTTGATTCGCTGGACCAGGGCCTCTTCATTGAAGTTGGAATCCAGGCCGAAAGCCATGTCCCGCATGAGAAAAAAACGGAAGGCGTCCAGACCATAGACGTCTTTCATCTCAAGGGGTTCCACCACATTGCCGATGCTTTTGGACATCTTGCTCTGGTCGACGTTCCAGTAGCCGTGAACGTTCAGGTGCTGGTAAACGGGTATCCCGGCCGCTTTGAGCATGATTGGCCAATAGATACCGTGGGGCTTGAGGATGTCCTTGGCCACGATGTGCTGGGCCACTGGCCAATAGGTTTTGTATAATTCGCCATCCGGGTAGCCTAAAGCCGACACATAGTTGAGCAGGGCGTCGAACCACACGTAGGTAACGTAGTCGGCGTCAAACGGCAGGTTGATGCCCCACTTGATGCGCGATTTTGGCCGCGAGATGCACAAGTCCTCCAGTGGTTCGCGTAAAAATGCCAGCACTTCGTTGCGGTAGCGTTCGGGACGAATAAAGTCGGGATGTTGATTGATGTGGTCGATCAACCATTGCTGATATCGGCTCATCCTGAAAAAATAATTGGATTCCTTGATGGTTTCCGGTGGAGTCTGGTGGTCCGGGCAACAGCCGTCGACGAGCTCCCGTTCGGTGTAGAACCGTTCGCATCCAAAGCAGTAAAGTCCCTCGTATTCGCTGAAATAGATGTCACCGGCATCGTAGATGCGCTGAAGGATGCTCTCTACTACGGCCATATGGGCCGGGTCCGTGGTGCGGATAAAGTAATCGTTGGAAATGTTGAGCTCCGGCCACAATTTCCTGAACAGGCCGCTGATCTGGTCCACGTACTCCCGCGGGGTCCGCTTTTCTTTTTTGGCGGCGCGCACGATTTTGTCACCATGTTCGTCCGTACCGGTGAGAAAATAGGTCTGGTCAGTGGACATGGCGTGAAACCGCCTGACCACATCCGCTGCAATGGTGGTGTAGGCATGGCCCAGGTGAGGTCGTGCATTCACATAGTATATGGGCGTAGTGATATAAAACGGCGAGGCCATGGATTTATCTCCTGTCGTTGACAATGTCATCAAGGCTGATTTCTACATCACCGCCTTCTACCAGCCGAACCGTCAGGCGGTTGCAGATAACGTTGTGGCGGGTTACTTTTCCCGGACCGTTCTTGGTGGTCACGACCTTCCCAATTTTGGGGAAGCCTTGCTTGAGTTGTCGGTAAGTCTCATTTTCAAAGGTCAGGCAACACATGAGTCTGCCGCACTGACCAGAAATTTTGGTGGGGTTCAGGGAGAGCCCCTGCTGTTTGGCCATGCGGATGGATACCGGTTCGAACTTTTCCATGAAAGATGAGCAGCAAAAGGCTCGCCCACAGCGTCCAAGGCCTCCGCACATCTTGGCCTGGTTACGAATGCCCACCTGCCGCATCTCGATGCGGACCTTGAATCGATTGACCAGGATTTTGACCAGTTGCCTGAAGTCCACCCGCGCATCGGCCGTGAAGAAGAAGGTGAGTCGGCTGGCGTCGAACGTGCTCTCTACTGAAAACAGGTTCATCTTCAGCCCAAGTTTCTTGATACTTTTCATGCAGAAAGCGTGTGCTTCGCGCTCCAGGGCCATATTTTGTTCGACCTGGCTCAAGTCCTTTTCATTGGCTTTGCGAAATACATTTTTCAGCGGCTTGCCGGGTTTACCCGCCTCGTCTATCAACTCGGGCGGTGTCTCCACTGTTCCCAAACCCAGCCCTTTTTCCGATTCCACGATCACCTGGTCGCCCACGTTGAGGACAAAGGCCCCGCAGCTGAAATCATAAATCTTACCACCGGCTTTGAACCGGATTCCCACTTTTTTTTTCATGGCGTCTCTTTTATTTGAGGCAGGCACCTGCCATCTGCAGGGCCATGGCGTCCATTGTCAATCTTGCGTTCGTATTGGATCGCAGTGCTGTCAACGCGCGATCTACCGCATCGATCTGTTGGAGCAACTGCGTCTGGCTGACCTGTCTTGCAGCCGTTGAAAGCGCTTCCAGCCGATCCTGATTCAATACCCATTGCGGGTCGGTCCTGAAGACCAGCATGTCCCGCAACCACATTGTAATGATTTCCAGCGATTCTTCAATAAGATCCTTTTTCTTGGCCAACATCTCAGACCATGCCAGCCATGCCCGAATTCCCGTCGTCCCGTTATCGGCCATTTGGCTTCCCAGGGCCTGAATAATCCAGTCCCGGTGGTTGAGCCATCCGCTGTCGACCCATTTTAGCGCACGGGTGTAACTGCCGCCGCATAGGGCGGCAACCGTCTCCATCGATTCCGGTTCAATCCCGCCGGCTGCAGCGAGCAGCTGTTTTATGTCTGCCGCGCGAAGGGGGGAAAACCGGATGTGCTGGCATCGTGAGACGATCGTGGGCAAAAGGTCGGATGTCTGGCGTGCCGTCAGCACCAGCAGGGTTCGGTCCGGGGGTTCTTCCAGAACTTTCAGCAGCGCATTGCCCGCTTCCGGATTCATGGTCTGCGCATCGGACAGGATGACCACCCGTCGGTCCGCCTCATTGGGCTTCAACCTCAGGGCCTGAAGCAGTGCCCTGATCTGGGCGATTCTGATAACCGACGATAGGGGGGCGACGTGGATGATATCTGGATGGTGGTTCCCGGCAATCTTCCTGCAGGGGCCACAATCCCCGCAGGCATCGACGGCATCCAGATGGGGGCGGTGGTGGCGAATCGCCGATTTTAACTTCAGGCAGTTGCAGGCCATGGCAAATGCCGTGGCCGTTATTTTTTTCCCCACACCCTCATCACCGGTAAAAAGCAGCGCATGAGGCAGTGTCCCGTTGCGCAGAAACGTCTTGAGCAACCGGGTGGCGTGCGGTTGGCCAACGATGGCGCTAAATACGGTTGCCGTCGTCATTTTCAATGAATCTCGGGCGGTTGGATCGGACCGGCACCTGGTTCGGCCCGGACTCGTTGACGAGGCGTTCGGCCCTTAGCATGCCGTCTATTGATCTACCCGTTCCTTGAGCTCTTTTCCGGCCTTGAAAAAAGGAAGCTTCTTGGGTTTGATGGTGACCTTTTCGCCGGTTTTGGGGTTTCTTCCCGTATAGCTTTTGTACTCTTTCACGAAGAAGCTGCACAGTCCACGAATTTCAACACGCTCTCCATCGGCCATGGCGTCGGCCATGCTGTCAAAAAAGATCTGGACCACTTTTGCCGCTTCGGATTTGGATATGTCGGCCTTGGTCTTCAAAGCGGAGATGAGTTCCAGTTTGTTCATGTACCCTCCTTCAACGATCGGTAGTGTATACGGGATTGAAAGTGACTCTATAAAATAGAACTTAATAGAAAGTCAAGTAGTTATGATAATATTTCCGGCAGTTTCTCCACATCGGCGGCATCCACGTTCACAGCGGCGAACTGGCCCAGGGCCTCGATGTTGACGATGACCCGGCCGTCACCGCGGTAGCTTGAAAAAATACCTGTTACGCCGGAAAAGGGCCCGTTGACCACCATCACCCGATCCCCTTTCTTAAACCGGGTTCCGGTGATCACTTCTCCTTCCGTGGAGACCATGATCTTGAGTGAATCGATGGTTGCATCGGCGATCCGTGCCGGCCCCCGGGTGCTGCCGAGGAGCTGCACCGCCCCCGTGGTCTTTAATATTTCGATGTGTTCATAGGGGTTCAGATCGGTCCTGACAAAGAGATAACCCGGGAAAAGGGGCACGCGGATCATCTTGTGCCGATCCCGCCGTCGGCTTTTTACGGTAATCTTCGGCAGAAAGACATCCAGCGTCTTTTTAGCCAGTCCGTCATTGACCACATTCTCGAAACGGCTTTTTGTATGCAGCGCGTACCAGGCACGCGTCAGTTTATCTCCAGCCATTGGGCGTGGTTCCGTTGGTTATTAAAATGATTCAACTGGTTGGCAGCGTCCCGCCAGTTCATCCGACAAGGCTATCAGAAGGGGGTTCGTTTATCATCCCTAATGCCAAAAGGCAAATGGCATTCGCATCTCTTACTCTCCGAATCCGCCGATGCCCATCAGATCGATTGAAAATAAGAATTGATTGTCTTCACCTTCTCTGCCATAGAAAAAATCGACAGCCCAGCATTGGGCCTTGTAGAGAAAACCGATCCCCTTGCTGATGTCCCTTTGGGTCTGCAGATTGCGTTCGTATTCTCCTCTGACGGTGAGGCGGCTGGTCAGCTTGACCGACAAGGCGCCGCTTATGGATTCATAGTCGTCTTTTTTATAACTGTGCGTCATCAACAGTCGGTCCCCCCGACGATCGGCGATGGCGGCGCCGATGCTGTGGGATGAAAAATTGTTGTCATAAGTGTTGTAGCTGGAGTTTGAATCGACATATAAATAACGCCCGAAATTAAATTCCAGCTCGCCAAAAATGTCTGAGAAGGGTTCGGGCCGATCATTCCTGGCTGCGGTAATGTCATAGCTTTGCTCCACATAAAAGCGGCAAAAGCGATGATAGTCAAAAGGTACCAGACCCGAAGGACTTGCCTGCACACGGTCCGTCAGCCGGTTTTTTTTTGCAAAGATGGAACCCACGCCGGTCGCTGGGGTGGGCCGGACAGCCGTGGCCGTTCTTGAGGTAAAGGTGTTGGTGAGGGAATAGGTCACCAGGTTTTTCTCACCGATGCGGTCCAGATCGGTAAAAAAGGGTAGGTCCGACTGGTCCTGATCCGGGATGTATTCATAGACGACGCGGGGTTTGATTCTGTGGCGGATGCGGTCAATCGACCCCACGGGAGATCCCATGATTCGTGAAAACTCCGTAGATAGGTCCAGCCGTGCATCGTAGATCTGCCGATAGGTGGAACGATCCAGGCTGTCGTCCTCCTGGCGGTCCATTACCCAGGCGGTCTGGCGCCAGCCCACCGACGGTTCCACCGACAGGTAATTTTTCCACTTGAGCGGCAGATAGGCCCTGGGATAAAGGTCCGTACGGTGGCCCTGATCACCGTCCTCTCGATAATAATAGGTATATTCGGAATCCAGGTCCCAGTAGACGCCGGTCCCGAAAGCCTGCTGTTTGACACTGTCGAATTCGATCACCGGGAGTTGCTGAAGGGTATCGTCGGTCTCTTCCCAGCGCCGTTTGATCACGTTGTCATTCCACAGCAGGCTGCCGTTCAGGCTATAACGCGACCAGTTCCGGTTGACGTTTAGGCGATTGGTGCGCGTGTTTTCATCGTAGGGGTCCAGGTCACGTCCGAAGGCCTCCAGGAAATAATCCCGGGTTTCATTAAATCCGCTGTATCCGTCCTTCCACTCGGTGAGGTAGTCCTGATCGCTGACGATGTCCAGGTCCAGTTGCGCCTTGGCCCCCCAGGGCAGTTCCTGATCCACTTTGGCCCGCAGCCAATAGCGATCCGTATTGGGTCGGTCGTAGGCATCGCCGGGGTAGCCCCATTGTTGGGTCTCTTCGGGGGTGCCGTCGTCGACTTGTCGGTCCTGCAGGCCGTCAGCCTTGATGGCGCCGAAGGACCTGTCTGTCAGTGCGTAGCGGTATTCCAGGCCGATCTTGGTGCCGCGTTTCTGCATGTATTGGGTATATAAGGTGGCATCCGTGTTGTCGCTGATGGCCCAGAAAAGGGGTTGGTCCCAGTTAAATCCCCAGCGGGTCGAAACGCCCGCTTCCGGAAGCAGCAGGCCGGTCTGGCGCTTGGTCTTGGCCGGAAACAGGAGATAGGGTGTGTACAGGACCGGTACATCCCGGGCCCTTAGTACGGCATGGGTGGCGGTGCCATAGCCATCGATGGTGACCTTGAGTTTTCGACCGGTGATGACCCAGTCCGGCTGGTCGCCGTCGCAGCTGGTAATGGATCCTTTTTCCGCCCGGTAGGTATCCTTGCCGGTTTTTTCGATGCGTTCGCCGTGGATGTAGAAGTGATTCTCCTTCAGGAAAACCGTGCCATCGTGAACCACACCGGTCTCTTGATCCAGATTCAGTTCCACGCGTCCTCCAGTAAGAATATCGTCACCAACGGTCATCACCACGTGGCCGTCGGCCACTGCCGTCATGGCTTTCTGGTTGAAGGAGACGGAGTCAGCCACCAGGCGTGTGGCTTGCTTTTCGATGATCACATTACCCCTGGCATGATAGGTGGTGGACGCGGCATCGTAGTCCACTGTATCTGCACTGATCTGCCAGGGGACCTTCGGGCTGCCGCTGAGCCGGTCGGTGATCGACTGGGCATGGGCACGCGGCACCCAGGGCGTCAGGAACCCAAACGTCAAAAAGAGGAAGGTCAGGATCACTACCGGATGGCCTATGACGGGAGATGGTGGTCTGAATATGAACGATCGCATCAGTTGAATAAAAGCATAGGCGTTATGGGGGAAAAAGGTGGTTTCAGCATGGATCCTGCGAGGGTGGATGCAGGATAACCACTTGCACATAAATGAAAAATTCAATATAAAGCTATCTTGTTTGAAATTGCAACAACAGTTTTACACGTCGGCTATCGACCGGGCAAAGCCGGGTTGTGAGGCGATCTTTCAGATGAAAAATGAGTGTTCATGCGCGTACTGCTGACCAATGACGATGGTATCCACGCACCGGGTTTGTGGGCGTTGCACCGGGTTTTTTCGACCCGGCACCAGGTGACCGTAGTGGCGCCGGATCGCGAACGCAGCGCTGTGGGCCACGGGATTACCCTGCACCAGCCCCTCCGTTTCGAAAATGCCCGTGTCAACGGCAGCCTGAGCGGTTTTGCCGTCAACGGAACCCCGGCGGACTGTGTGAAACTGGGATTGACCGAGCTGCTGGATTCCCCCCCCGAGTTGGTAGTCTCCGGTATCAACCCGGGCGCCAATGTGGGCATCAATCTCAACTATTCCGGAACCGTGGCCGCTGCCAAAGAGGCCGCCATGGCCGGCATTCCCGCCATGGCCGTATCCATCATTGCCCCCGGTGACCGGCATGTCGATGCCGCTGCCCGGTTTGCCGAATCGCTGTCAATGCAGGTAAAGGAGAGGGGGCTGCCCCGGGGAACTTTTCTCAATGTCAATTTTCCCGATCTGCCGATGACCGAGATTCGCGGTGTCCGCTGGAGCCGTCAGGGAACCGGGACTTTTGCCCAGCACTTTGAAAAACGACGGGATCCGCGTGACCGGATCTACTACTGGCAAGGGTGCGACGGCCAGGAGGCCTACGACCAGTCGGATATTGACGGGGCCGCCCTGGGTGACCGGTATATTTCCATCACGCCCATCAAATGCGACATGACCGATTACGACACCCTGCGGGAACTGTCCCGGTGGAATATCAGTGTAACCCCTTAATATCTAAATTACTGTTTTCTATGTTAGAAACTTAAATATAAATAGCAAATAAATTACAAAAATCAAAAAACAATTAACAAACAAATAACAATAGCCAAAAGCCAAACAACAATGCCTACACTAAAATTCCAGACCTTTTGATCTTGTTTTAGATTTGACGGATTCGTAAAAAGTCCGATATCTGCGTTACGCTTCATCCTTCGTCACTGCGGCGTACCGTAAGTACGCCTCATTCCTCAGGATTCGCAAGCCTTGATCTCGGGCTTTTTACGAATCCGTCGGAAAGGCGACTTTTTACGATTTCATCAATCTTGACAGTTTCATCAATCTTTAAATCGCTAAGCGACCGAACGCATAGAGCCAAGCAACTCTTTGACGTCAACAGTTGCTATTCCGGAATTGATATCTGACATGGCGTAAGGGATGACCAACTTATCATTGTGAATTATCGCACCGCAGGAGTAAACTACATTGGGAACATATCCCTCGCGCTCTTTCTCATGCGGGGAAAGCAGTGGCTCGTCCAGGCGGGCGATAACTTTTGAAGGCTTTTCAAGATCAAGCAGCATGGCGCCGATGCAATATTTACGCATGGGCCCGACACCATGGGTGAGTACGATCCAGCCTTCATTGGTTTCCAGGGGAGACCCGCAGTTGCCGATCTGGATGAATTCCCAGGGATATTCAGGTTCCTGGATGATTTGGGACGTTTGCCAGAAATGGAGATTGTCCGAAAACATGATATGATTGTTTTCACCATCCTGGCGCGAGAGCATGGCATAGCGGCCGCCAATTTTTCGCGGGAAAAGCGCCATACCCTTGTTTTTGATGGCTTTGCCGTTGAGGGTGACAATGTTAAAGTTGATAAAATCCTTGGTTTCGATCAGTTGCGGTAAGATCGTATGGCCGTTATAGGCGGTATAGGTTGCATAATAGGTGCCTTCCTGCTGGTTATCGAAAAATTGAACGAAGCGGGCATCTTCAATGCCTCTGCTTTCGTTTTTGGAAACGGGAAATATCACCCGTTCGGATACGCTGTGATCGGGGTGGAAACTGACCTCATAATTGGAATTTGCAAGCCAGCTCATGACATGGAAGGTTCTGTTTTGGTTCGCTTCCGGAAATTGCGGTTTTTCGCGAAGGTTTCTAATTTTTTCTATTAACTGATTATACGTAAAATCTTCCGGCAGCTGGTTAAGAATATGTAGGCTTATCTCATCGCCTGCTCCCATCTCGTTTAGCTTGAGCTGGAACGGATTGCGCTTGTATACAGCGTCCAATTGGAGATCCGGCGTTTCTACATAATCACTGATCGGGTCGAAAAGGAACTTGTTGTATCGATCGAGAACACCGCTGCGAAAGACAATTGACGAAATATGGCCTTCACCGGTTGCCCGAAGACTCATGATGAAACGCAGGCTGCCATTTTTCAGATGGCT
>NZ_JASJGN010000461.1:0-4977 GCF_033791525.1 Desulfosarcina sp. | reverse complement strand
GGGGATGGTTGATCCCCAATACGTCATCAAGGCGTTTTTGGAGGGGGCGGACGGGGTGCTGATCAGCGGGTGCCACCCCGGCGACTGCCACTATATCAACGGCAACTACAAGGCCCGCCGCCGGGTGAAGCTGCTCAAGGAGATCCTGCCCCAGTTCGGCATCGACAACCGGCGGCTGCGGTTGACCTGGATCGGCGCCAGCGACGGCATCCAGTTCGCCGGTATCATGGGCGATCTGGTAGCCCAGACCCGTGAACTGGGACCGGCACTTCCCGATCTGCAGATGGTTATCTGAACGGAGGGGTAATGACACAGGCAATTCGCATCGACATCGACAACCAAGACTGGCTTTCCGGCCTTCGATCTTTTTTGGCCACGGTAATGGAAAAGACGGAAATCGAGGCCATGCTGGTTCCCACCCGCTTGGCGGTGAAGAACCGCATCATGCCCATGCTGGTGTCGGATCCCAAACGACTGGCAGAAGCCGACCCACTGTCGCCAGCCTTTCCGATAAACGGGTCCCAACAGCTTGCCAGGCTCACCCGGCTGCCGGCCGGTGGCAGATTGGCCGCCGTCCTGCGGCCCTGTGAAATTCGCGCCTTCAATGAGCTGGTCAAGCTCAACCAGGGGAAGCGGGAGGATGTGGTGATCGTCGGCCTCGATTGTCCGGGCGCCCTTTCCAATACCGATTTCAGGGCCTTTGTCGATCAGCACGAAACGCCGGATGCGGCCACCCAGGCCTTTTGCGCGGCAGCCCTTTCCGGTGACCCAAGCAACGATGCTGTAACCCTTACCTCCGCCTGCCGGGCCTGCGACCACCCGATCCCCGACGGTGCCGACATCGCCGTGGAACTTTTCGGCAGCGACCCGACCGACGGGCTGACGGCCCGGGCACGCACGGAGGCGGGAAAAGCCGTGCTCACCCATCTTGACCTCCCGCCGGCGGAGGCGGAAACACCGCAGCGCAAGTCCGTCATCGCAGCGATATTGGAACAGCGCAAACAATACCGGGAGCAGATGTTAACCACGGTGGCGAAGGCCACCGGCAGCATCCAGGGGCTGTCCACCTATCTGGCCGACTGCGTCAATTGCTATAACTGCCGTACGGCCTGTCCGGTGTGCTACTGCTCCACCTGTGTCTTTACCACCGACACCTTTCGTCACGAACCGTTTCAATACCTGCAGTGGGCCCGCCGCAAGGGAGGCGTCAAGATGCCCACGGACACGCTTTTTTTTCACCTGACCCGCATGGCCCACATCAGCACCGCCTGTGTGGGTTGCGGCCAGTGCACCAATGCCTGTCCCAACGACATCCCCCTGTCCGACCTGTTCACTATGGTGGCCCGGCATACCCAGGGCGCCTTCGGTTACGACGCGGGCCTGGATCTGTCTCAACGCCCGCCCATGTGCGGCTTCAAGGAGGAGGAGTACGGCGAGGTGGTGGGGATGGAATAGTTCTGGGTTCAGCGTTTCGGGTTCAGGGTTCTGGGTTCCGTGTTCCCGGTTCAGCTTTCAGCTTTCAGCCTTGAGCTTTGAGCTTATCGGCTTTGAGCCTATCAACTCAGTTGTATGGGAGAAAAATATGGATCGGAAAATCGGCAGCGCCCTGGTTGTGGGCGCCGGAATCAGCGGCATTCGGGCCTCCATCGACCTGGCCCAGATGGGATACCGGGTGACCCTGGCCGACCGGGCACCGCACATGGGAGGTATTTTAAGCCAGTTGGACTACCAGTTTCCCACGGACCGCTGCGGCATGTGTCGCATGCTGCCCATGCTTGACCGCGATGCCGGCATCCAGACCTGCCTGAGAAAGGGGCTCTTTCACGAAAACATCGACATTTTGCTGGGCACCAGCCTGGCATCGGTTGAAGGCGAGCCGGGAAGGTTTGAGGTGACCCTTAACCAGGCACCCAGCCCCGTCGATCCTGACCGCTGCATCGGGTGTGGTCAGTGCAGCGAGGTCTGTCCGGTGATGCTCCCCGATGCCTTCAACGCCGGTCTCACCCAGCGCAAGGCGATCTATCTGCCGGTGCCCCACAACATTCCCAATACCTACACCATCGACCCGGTGGCCTGCACCCGCTGCGGAGCCTGTGAGCCCGTTTGCCCGACCGGGGCCATCCACCTGTCGGCCATGGGTCGCCAGGCCTTTCGCATCTTGGTGGTGGACGATGAGTCCATCATTCGACAATCTCTGGAAGCCTGGCTGGGTGACGAGGAAGGCTACAGCGTTGAAATGGCGGCCTCGGGCCCCGAGGCCCTGGAAAAACTCGCAGCCGAGATCTTTCATCTTATGCTCCTGGACATCAAGATGCCGGGCATGGACGGCGTAACGGTGCTTGAAAAAGCCATGGTCATTCGACCGGCTCTTCAGACCTTGATGATGACCGCCTACGCCACCGTGGAAACCGCCGTGGAGGCCATGAAAATAGGGGCTATGGACTACCTGATCAAGCCCTTCGAGCCCGACGCCCTGATCCCCAAGGTCACGACCGTGTATGACGCTTTTCGAGAAGCCGGCTACCGCAAAGAGACGGTGGGAGCTATCGTCCTGGCCACCGGCACCACCTGCTTTGACCCGTCCGTGGGGAAAAACCCAATGGGATACGGTGTCGTGCCCAACGTGGTCACCAGCCTGGAGTTCGAACGCATGCTCAGCGGCACGGGACCCGACGGCGGCCGCCTGTTGCGCCCATCCGACAAGCAGCCGGTGAAAAAAGCCGCCTGGATCCAGTGTGTGGGCTCCCGGGACCTGCAGTCCGGTGCCGATTTCTGCAGCACGGTCTGCTGCATGTTCGCCCTCAAGGAGGCGGCGGTGGCCAAAACGGTCGCCGGCGATGATTTTCAAGCCACCATCATTTACATGGACATGCGCACCTTCGGCAAATCCTTCGAGCGCTATGGGCAACACACCGAATCCACCAAAGGCGTTCGGCTGGAACGGGGACGGGTCCACTCCATTGCCCCCACCCTTGGCAGTGACGATGTGGCTATTCGCTGGACATCCGCGACCGGAGAAATCCACGAGGAGCGCTTCGACCTGGTGGTGCTCTCCACCGGCCAGCGGGCCAACGCGCATACGGCATCCCTGGCCGAAGGGTTGGACATCGACACCGACGGATTCGGTTTCGTAAAGACCGTCCCCTTCTCCGACACCCGCACCGCGCGGGCCGGCATTTTTGCCGGGGGAACCCTCACCGGCCCCACCGATATTGCCGAATCGGTGATCCGCGCCTCCTCGGCAGCCGTGAACGCCTCCCGGACGATTCACCGCGCCGGGGGCGGCCTGGCCGAAAAAACCTCCGTCTCCGATGCTTACCGGGACGTGTCGCGAGAGCCACCCCGTATCCTTGTGGTTCTCTGCCGTTGCGACACCTCCACACAAACGGATATGGATCAGGAGGCTTGGTCGACGCTGTTGCAGCAGGATCCGGCGGTTGCCCGGATGGTGATCCTGAACCGCATCTGCACGATGGAGGGCTGGGAGGCCCTGACACAAACCGACGCCGCGGATGTCAATCGAGTGTTGGTGTGTGCCTGCCCCACCTTCGTCTATGGCAAAAAGGCCCGTGGCCTGGCCGCCGCCTTTGGTCTGCATGCGTCCCTGATCGAAGTAGTGGCCATGGATATGCGCCAGGGGCAGGTCCTACCTGGCGCCGTTGCCAAAATCACGGCCGGGATCTCTAAATTGAAAAACATCTCTATAGAAGAAAGCCACTATACGCCTGTGGTCAACCGAGCACTGGTGGTGGGCGGGGGTATTGCCGGCATGCACGCGGCCCTGGCCGTGGCCGACCACGGTGTCGACGTCACCCTGGTGGAGGCATCCGACCGGCTGGGCGGCAATCTGGTCTGGCTGCATCAGACCATCGACGGCACGCCCATCGCCCCCTACATGGATGACACGATTGGCCGGATCGACAACCATCCCGGAATCCAGGTGATGACAGGCAGCCGCGTAGTCGGCGCCTTCGGCCAGGCCGGACACTTTTTTTCCACCATCGAGACGGCCGGAAAACCGACCACAACCGTGGAACACGGGGTCGTGGTCCTGGCCACCGGCGGCATCGAAGCTACGACTGATGCCTACGGATATGGCAGCAGCGAGGCGGTGGTCACGCAGCGGGAACTGGAGACGCGTATTCACGAGAACCGGTTGGACATCGAGGGGATAACCACCGTGGTCATGATTCAATGCGTGGGCTCCCGGGAAGAACCACGTAACTACTGTAGCCGCGTCTGCTGCCCCACGGCCCTGAAACAGGCCCTTTGGTTGAAAAGCCGCCAGCCCGATATTCAGGTGTATATCCTCTACCGGGACATGATGACCTGCGGCCTGAATGAAGCCTGGTACACCGAAGCCCGCAAGCAAGGCGTTCTCTTCTTCCAGTACCGGCCGGAGCGTAAACCAACGGTCAGCATCAATACCGATCAAAAAATGCCGGTTTCAGTGAAGCTCCACGATCCCATCCTGGACGCGCCGGTGCAAATCTCCGCCGATTTGCTGGTACTGGCCACCGGTATCCAGCCCCACCTGCCCGAAAACCTGGCCCAGGCCTACGGCACCGAGCTGGACCGGGACGGCTTTTTTCAGGAGGCGGATTCCAAATGGCGTCCGGTGGAGGCGTTGAAGGCAGGTGTTTTCGGCTGCGGTATTGCCCTGTCACCGCGATCCATTCCCGAGGCCGTGGGCACGGCCGAGGCCGCCGCCGGACGCGCCCTGGCCATCCTGGCCGCCGAACGGCTGCCGGCCGCCCGGACCACTGCCATGGTGCGCCACAGCCTCTGCACCCTGTGCCTGCGCTGTATTGACACCTGCCCTTATGGGGCCCGTTTTTTGGACGAGACCGGGCAGCGTGTCGAGGTCAACACGGCCATGTGCCAGGGATGCGGAGATTGTGCCACGGTTTGCCCCAACAGCGCATCCATCGTGGAAGGGTTTTCCCATCGGAGCATGTTAGGCGCCATCGACGGAGC
>NZ_JASJGN010000460.1:0-6185 GCF_033791525.1 Desulfosarcina sp. | reverse complement strand
ATGCACGCAGGATTGTTATTCAGGGAGGTTAGACCCAATGATCATCAGTATTGCCAGCGGTAAGGGGGGGACGGGAAAGACCACCGTGGCCACCAATCTTGCCGTATCGGTATCCGGCCCGGTCCAGTTGCTGGATTGTGACGTGGAAGAACCCAATGCCCATCTGTTTCTACGGCCATCCATCCAGGAAACCAAAACCGTCACTACGCCGGTTCCTGAAATTGACCTGGAAAAATGTACCCAATGCAAGAAATGTGCGGAAATATGTCGGTTCCGGGCCATCGCCGTTCTCGGCGATACGGTGCTCACTTTTCCCGAGCTTTGCCACAGCTGCGGCGGGTGCATGGCGGTATGCCCGGAGGGGGCCATCACCGAGACGGGACGGGAACTGGGCGTTCTGGAAGCCGGTGCCATGAATGGCGTTGCCTTTGTCCACGGGCGACTGCGGGTGGGGGAAGCCATGTCTCCACCGCTGATCCGGGCTGTTCGAGACCGAACCTGGGCCGACGGCCTGACGCTGATCGATGCCCCGCCGGGCACCTCGTGCCCAGTGATCGCCGCCATGAAAGATACGGACTTCGTCCTGCTGGTCACCGAACCGACCCCCTTTGGCCTTCACGACCTGAAACTGGCTGTGGAGGCGGTGAAAATACTCGATATTCCCATGGGACTGGTGATCAATCGCGCCGATGTGGGTGACGACAAGGTCAGGGACTATGCCCACGCCGAAGGGCTCCCGATCCTTATGGAGATTCCCTATGACCGGCAGATCGCTGAAAGCTATTCCCGCGGGGAAATGTTCGCCCTGGCCCTTCCCGAATGGAAGGCCCGTTTTCGGGAACTGATTGAAAAAATTGAAACGATGACTGGAAAGGGGGCCGGTACACAATGAAGGAACTGGTTATTTTGAGCGGAAAAGGGGGCACCGGCAAGACCAGCCTGACGGCAGCTTTTGCCACCCTCGCCACCGGCTGCCTGCTGTGCGATGCGGATGTGGATGCGGCGGATCTCCACCTGCTGATGCACCCCGATATTCGCAAGCAAACCGATTTCCAGGGCGGCGGGGTGGCGGTGATCGATCCGCAGCGGTGCACCGAATGCGGCACCTGCATCGAGATGTGCCGGTGGTCGGCCATCGGAACGGACTTCATCGTCGATGAGATAGGATGCGAGGGTTGTGGGGTCTGTGTGGATTTTTGTCCGGAGCAGGCTATTGATTTTCCAATTAAAACCTGTGGCCAGTGGTTTATCTCCGACACCCGTTTCGGGCCAATGGTGCATGCCCGGCTGGGCATTGCCGAGGAAAATTCCGGCAAGCTGGTGGCCCTGGTGCGTCAGCAGGCCAGGCAATTGGCCGAAGAGAGAGGCCTTGACCTGATCCTGACTGACGGCCCTCCGGGTGTGGGCTGCCCGGTGATCGCTTCGGTGGGCGGTGCCACCAGCGTGGTGATCGTTGCCGAACCCACCGTTTCCGGTATCCATGACATGGGCCGGGCCATCGAACTGTGCCGGCACTTCAAGGTGCCGGTGATGGTGTGCATCAACAAGTTCGATCTAAACCCGGACAACAGCGAAACCATTGAACGGATGGCCCGTGAGGGGGGCTTGCCGGTGGTCGGCCGTGTTCCCTTCGATCAGGCGTTTACCCGGGCCATGGTGCAGGGAAAGACGCTGCTGGAATTCGACGGCAACAGTTCGACCGGCGAGCATCTTCGACAGGTATGGGGAAAAATCATGCATACTGCGGCCATGACGGCCGAATAATCAATAGTACCATTCAAAAAAAAGAAAAGGAGTAGACCGTATCATGGAAAAAGGAAGAATCGCCATCCCTTCGATGGAACAAGGGGGTCTGGACGGCAAACGGGCAGGGCATTTTGGCCATTGTGACACGTTTACCCTGGTGGACGTGAAAGACGGAGTCATCGAAAAGATTTCCACCATCGCCAACCAAGATCACGTTCAGGGCGGCTGCATGGTGCCGGTGAACCTGCTGGCAGAAAACCAGGTCAATGCCCTGATCGTGGGCGGCATCGGTATGCGCCCGCTCATGGGATTCCGTCAGGCAGGCATCGATGTATACCACGACGACCAGCGCCAGGAAATCCGTCCGGTGGTCGAAGACCTGATTTCTGGACGGCTGGCCATGATTGCCGACAATCAGGTGTGTGGTGGTGGTGGGGGGCAATGAACCGACGGCGTCGAGCCGGTTTAATCATAAATGAACCCAGTTGCATGTTTGTGTCAGGGAACTCGCTATCACTCCCACCCTGACATACCGAATGGTGCCGCTTTGGCATAGCTTTGCACAATCAACCCTCAGAGAGGGAGGAAATTCGATGAAAATTGCAGTTACATCTACGGGAAAGGATTTGGATTCACCCATGGATCCCCGTTTTGGACGGGCAGCCTTTATCCTCATCATCGACGCTGATACCTTGGATGTCGAAGTGTTGGACAACTCCGAGAATGTCAACGCCTTCAAAGGGGCCGGTATTCAGGCCGCCACCATGATCAGTGACCAACACGCCGATGTTCTGCTCACCGGGTATTGCGGCCCCAATGCATTCAAAACCCTGGAAGCGGCACGGGTCAAGGTTGCCGGTGATGTGAGTGGTACGGTTCGTGAAGCGGTAGCAGCGTTTGCAGACGGAAAAGTCAAGCTGACCTCCGAACCCAATGCCAAGGGGTACTGGTAGTCCATGCCGCCGCGATAACCCTCCGGCGGTGCTGGTCGCATCTGTCTGACAGAGGCCGGTGCCGCCGGTAAAAAAGCGGTGATCGATTGGAACAAGAGGCGACCGCCATCTCTTGCAGCGTATCGATGCATGCAATGCACACGGTGAACCGCTAAACATGCATGCATGCCACGGCGGCATGCATGACGAAACGGTTTGACCGGTTGGTCGATACCCGAGAAAACACAAACGTCGAGTCTGCAGGACGCGCCGCCTTACCGGCCTTGAACCGGGTTAGCGAGCGGACTGGAAATCGACTTTCATCCTTACGTTGCTGCGCAGCACTGCCGTTTCAGGCAGAACATTCCCCGCGGCTTGTCGGAGCGAAGCAGAGATCCCGCTCATCGGGGCCGCGGGGAGGGTTCAATCCGCGGCAAATTCCCCCACCCGTGCTTTTCCCATGCCATAAGACAATCATTTGACGGCAGCGCTTCTTTGGACTATTTTAAATGATCCAATCCACAGGAGAGGTGTCCATGTGAGTGTCCTTAGAAAGTCCCTACGAACGACCCGGAGTCAGCCTGTGATCGAGGGTGCCGGTGTTCATCTCAAGCGGGCCTTCGGCCACAGCGAGGCTCCCGGGTTCGATCCGTTTCTGTTGCTGGACGATTTTCGGTCTTCGCGTCCCGATCATTACCTCAAGGGTTTTCCCTGGCACCCCCACCGGGGCATGGAGACCATTACCTACATGCTTGACGGTTCCGTGGCGCACGGTGACAGTATGGGCAACACGGGAACCATCGGCCCGGGGGACGTGCAGTGGATGACTGCCGGCAGCGGCATCGTTCATCAGGAAATGCCCCGTGGCGACGCAACTGGCAAAATGGGGGGATTTCAACTGTGGGCCAATCTTCCGGCCAGCCACAAGATGATGGCTCCACGCTATCAGGAGATTCCGTCCCGTCAGATTCCCGAGGTTCTTTTCGATGGCGGGGTTCGCGTCAGGGTGGTATGCGGCCGGGTGGGCGAGGTGAACGGACCGGTCACCGATATCGTCATCGATCCCCAGTACCTGGACGTGTCCATGCCGCCACACACCCGTTTCAGCCATTCCGTCAACCCGGGATACACGGTCTTTGCCTATGTCGTGGCAGGCCGAGGCGGTTTTGCAGAGACAATTGATTCCCCGGCCCTGGAAAACGGCACCCTGGTGGCCTTTGAAGACGGCGACCGTGTCGCCGCCGCCACCGCCGCCGATTCGTTCCGGTTCCTGCTGATCTCCGGCAAGCCTATCGGGGAACCGGTGGCCTGGCAGGGCCCCATAGTCATGAACACCCAGGCGGAACTGGATCTGGCCTTTCAGCAATATCGGGACGGGTCATTTATCAGGCACGGGGCCGGGAGTCTATGATGTCCGACGCATCCAAACGAAGCAATGACGTGCGGGTGGAGAGCTGGTGCGAGCTGTGCGAACGCCTCTACGATAAATCCTGGCAGGCCAACCTGATGCGCTTTCGCTCCAACTACGCCTTCCGGGGGCTTTCGGACACGGCCTATGACCTGAAGACCAGTTTCACACGGCGATGCGGTGCCCACTCACACCTGGAGTACCACCTGCTGCGTAATTTCAGTAAATATGCCGAAATGCCCTGGACCGGTGACAACGCCTCGGACTGGCGCTGGCTGACGGTAGCCCAGCACCACGGCCTGCCCACCCGGCTTCTGGACTGGACCTATTCCCCGTTTGTGGCAGCCCATTTCGCCACTGCGGAAACCGACCGGTTCGACTGCGACGGTGTCATCTGGTTTGCCGACTACGTCAAGATCAACAAGATGCTTCCCCGTCCCCTTTCAGACGAACTGATCAACGTCGGTGCCAATGCCTTCGCCCTGGAAATGCTCGAACACGCGTTGGGCGATATCAAGGGCTTCGATGCCCTGGGCCAAGACCTGGTGCTTTTTTACGAACCCCCGTCAATCGACGCCCGCATCGTCAACCAGTTCGCCTTTTTCTCGGTGATGTCCAGTCCCACCGCGCAGTTGGACCTGTGGCTGGAGAAGCATCCGGACATTTACGGCCGGATCATCATCCCCAAGGAACTCAAGTGGGAGATCCGGGACAAGCTGGACCAGGCCAACATTACCGAGCGAATCCTGTTTCCGGGTCTGGACGGCCTGGCATCGTGGCTTAAGCGTCAGTATACACCCCGTTTGTGACCCCAAAACGTTATTGCAAGCACTTAAAGGAGATCTGAATCATGCCAGTTGAAACATTCAATGCAATGGTCGTGGAAGCCGGTGAAAACAAAACCTATGTCAGACAGATCAAAAAGAGAGCGGTGGACGATCTGCCCGACGGGGACGTCCTTATCCGTGTGAACTACTCTTCCCTGAATTACAAGGACGCACTTTCGGCCATCGGCAACAAAGGGGTTACCCGCAGCTACCCCCACACGCCGGGTGTCGATGCGGCGGGAACCGTTGCCGACAGCCGGGTCGATGCCTTCAAAAAGGGTGATCCGGTATTGGTGACCGGCTACGACCTGGGCATGAACACGTCGGGCGGGTTCGGCCAGTACGTGCGGGTGCCGGCCGGGTGGGTGGTTCCGCTGCCCGAAGGTCTCTCCCTGAAAGAGAGCATGATCTTCGGCACGGCCGGCTTCACCGCCGGCATGGGCATTCTTTTTCTCACCGAACGGGTCAAGCCCGAAGACGGCCCGGTACTGGTCACCGGCGCCACCGGTGGGGTGGGCAGCGTCTCCGTGGCCGTGCTGGCCAAGTTGGGATATACGGTGGCGGCCGTCACCGGCAAAACGGCTGAGGCGGAATTTCTCAACGGCATCGGCGCATCGCAGATCGTTGCCCGGGAGGACGCCGCCGACACCAGCGGCCGGCCGCTGCTCAAGGCCCAGTGGGCCGGGGTGGTGGACACCGTGGGTGGGGAGATCCTGGCTACGGCCATCAAGTCCACGCATCCCTGGGGCACCGTCACCTGCTGCGGCAACGTGGCTTCGCCCGACCTGCCGCTGACCGTCTTTCCCTTCATCCTGCGCGGTGTCCGGTTGATTGGCATCGACTCGCAGAACTGCCCCATGGGCATCCGGCTCCGAGTGTGGGAACATCTGGCCGGTGCCTGGAAGGTCGATGGCCTCCACGATCTGTGCAAGGAGATCGGCCTGAACGGCCTGAACGAAAACATTGACCTGATCCTCAAAGGCATGCAAAAGGGCAGGGTAGTGGTCAACCTGGGTGAATGATGCGCCTGAGTCGATGTGTCCCTACCATACGGGCCGTCTGCAGATATTCCCGGGGCCGGCGACACCTCAATGTCGCCGGCCCCGGGAACCAATTAACTCGTGCTTCCATTTGCCACAATGGACGATCACTGATAGTCCTGGATAAAGGGCATTCAAACAATAGTCACAATTATCCTTCCGCAATGTTGACCGCTGGCCCGAATCGAACCGCCGCGCCGCACAGCTGATGCATGTCTCATGACACGGTCCC
>NZ_JASJGN010000459.1:0-7725 GCF_033791525.1 Desulfosarcina sp. | reverse complement strand
CGCGCTTTAGGTACCAGATTCTGCGACCGATTTTCATCACCTCTTCCAAGGTATAGTCGAATCCGGTCACATGGTTCAGCATGGCCACGGCCTGGGTTGCATTGAGGGGGGCAGCGCCCAGATTACAAAAGATGGCGCAATTGGAAAAAAACATGCCGTAGTCCTGGCAGGCCACATTTAATCGGGCCCGTCCTTGACTGCCCTCGGGTAGATCCTCGGCCAACTCGGGCAGTTCCGGAATATACATGGCACCGCCTTCGACCTCATAAACCAGGCTCGCCTCGTGGCAGGCACCCCGGGGGGATATGCCATAGGCCAGCCCGAAGCCGTGCGCGTTTCTGGGGTCATGCATGGGGGCTTCAAGACCTTTGACCGTAGTCAGATATTGGTCGGCGCCTTTGCCGATGTGTTCCGCGGCCTTGACGCTGCCCTTTGCAAGTATAGCACCGAAACCCTCGTTTTTGCCGATCTTTTCAGCCATGGCAACGATGGCAGCCGAGTTTCCCCAACGCAATTCGAGCCCATCGGTCTCTTGGGTGGTGAGCAAACCATTTTCAAAGCAGTCAATGGCAAATGCAATGGTTGCCCCGCAGGATATGGTATCCAGACCATAGCGATTGCAGATCTCATTGGCTTTGGCCACAGATTCGATATCGGAGTTCAAACACATAGTACCAAAGGCGGCAACGGTTTCGTATTCAGGGCCCGGTCCTTTTTTGGTTTTAAACGGCCCCTCTTTTACCTCGGCGTTTTTCTTACACGCCACCGTGCAGGCGTAACAGGTGCGTCCACCGGCATGAATCTTCTCTTCGATGGATGCCGGACCCAGCTCATCAATCTCATCCCAATCGCTCATCTGCCAGTTTTTAATGGGAATATCGCCGGCAATAATGCCGACATCCAGGTGGGCGGGAGTTCCGGCCGACTGGAGGGAGCTGATATAGATGCTATCAGCATAAACCTCTTTTAATTCCGTGCGCAACGCCTTTAATTTCCCGGGCTGAGCGATATCGATTTTGCCGCTACCGGCCACATAGATGGCCTTCAATTTTTTTGCCCCCCATACGGCCCCGAGGCCGGTACGACCGGCCGCATGTCCCTTCTTGTTGATCAGATTGGCAAACCGAACCTGTTTCTCACCTGCCGGCCCGATGGTGAGCACCTGTCCCGGTTTGGGCGATTGATCTCTAAAGTCTTTGGTCAACGCGTCGGTGGTGGCATAAACATCCTTGCCCCAATATTCGGATGCATCGCGCAGTTCAACCTCTTGATCGTTGATAAAAAGACAGACCGGCTTTTCCGCAGCTCCGGTAATAACGATCCCATCGTAACCGGCGAGCTTTAATCTGGATCCAAAATGTCCCCCCACATTGGCATCCCCCCAATATCCGGTGAGGGGTGATTTTGAACAGACCGACCATCTCGCCGTAGCATCCATCCCGCACCCGGTTAAAGGACCGGTCATCAGGATAAAGGGATTGTCGGCGGAAAGCGCTTCAAATTGGGGCTTATCCTTGATCAAATCCAGAAAGATACGGGTTCCAAATCCAAGGCCGCCGATATTTTCCCTGGCGAATGCCATATCAAGCGGTTTTACCTGGACCTGACCGTTTGTCAGATCGACATAGAGAAGATTGCCGGCATAGCCACCCATTTTGTCTGTTTCCTTTATTTGATAAAGATCTTGGCTTAGTGAATATTGTACTGGGAATATCCGTTTTCATCCAAATATTTTGGATACATGGCATAGCTCGGCTTGATGGCCGGCAATAGCTTTAAAATCTTGGGAACCGGACCTTTGGCAACCATCTGCCGACGTGTCAATGCCATGGTGAGATTGACCTTCCCGAACCAGAATTTATGGGCAATGTCGGCCTTCATGCTTAATTCAACAAGAGCTTTGGTATCTGTGTCATCCGGACGTACATCCACGGCATCACCGGAGCAATCCACAACCACCGCCAGATCCGGGTCCGAATAGATAAAACGGATGACCAATTTGGATGCCATCAATTTATCCGCAACCAGGGGCGTATCACCAAGGAGGTTAAAAAACCCGACGATAACTTCCTTAAATTTCTCATGACTCTCAAAAACACTCATGCTTGGTTCCCTCTCGTTTTAATTAATGACGTTGCAAGCTTTAATATGCGTTTTTCAGATGAACCAATATTTCTTCAGCGACTACTTCCCGAGGATTGTAGACGATCGCCCCATCTTCGGTTGCGGCTTCAGCAATGGCGGGCAAGCTCTCTTCAGGAACCCCGGCATCCTTGAGCCGCACAGCCATGGCATTCAAGGCATTCAACTGCCGGCCGAGGCGCCTAACTGCCGCTATGGCCCCACGGGCAGCTTCGTCAATCGACTTCCCGGTTACATTCTCTCCCATAACAGGCGCCAACTCGGCAAATTTTTCTTTACAGACTTCAAAATTGTATTCCATACCATGGGGCAGCAGGATGGCATTGGCCACTCCGTGGGGCACGCGGGTCAGGCCGCCCACGGCATGGGCCATGGCGTGAACGCAGCCCACCATGGAGTGCGAAAAAGAGCTGCCGGCCATATTGGCGGCAATGAGCATACCCCCCCGGGCCTCTAAGTCATCTCCTTTTTGCGTGGCCCGCACAAGATATTTAAAAATATGCCTGATGGCTGCGACCGCCAGGGCTTCGGAGTGAGGAGATGTATCCACCCCCACATAGGATTCCACGGCATGGGTGAGGGCATCCATACCGGTGGATGCCGTCAAACCGGGCGGTAGAGATTGGGTCATCACTGGGTCCAGCACCGCCAGATCCGGTAGCAGGAACTTATCTGAAAAAGCCAGTTTGGTTTTGTTGGCCACGTCGTAAATCATCGCTATCAGTGTGTTTTCACTTCCTGTGCCGGCGGTGGTTGGAATCACGATAAACGGCTTCAGGGGTTTTGTGAGCGTGGACGCCCCGGAGTAGTCCGCGACCAAGTCACCGCCCTCTGAGAAAACAAAGTTGGCTGCTTTGGTGGCATCGATGACGCTGCCGCCTCCAACGGCGATCAATCCTTCGGCACCGCTATCCGTCGCCTGACGACTGATACTTTCCACTGCTTCAACCGATGCGTCTTGGGGAACATCATAGAATTCACCTGTAATGGTGAAACCGGCCTCTTCCAGCCCGGTCTTAATCTGTTCAATTAATCCAAGGCTGCTCAGCACTTGATCAGATACAATAAAATAGTTTTTAACGCCCAACTCTTCCAATTCATGGGCAAAATCGTTTACCAAACCTTCCCCGTATATCACTTTGGTGGGGTGGTGAAATTGATAAAACTCGGGTAACATTCGTTTCTCCTTATACAAACTGATCCGGTTTAAACATCTACGCTATGCTTTCTTCTGCCGTTTCAGCCTCTCGTTCCGGCCCGACCACTCACAGGAAGAATCGTACGTCCAATCCCCCCAGATGTTTTCAACGATTTGCATCAAGAGGGGCTTTACAATTTCATCTGCCACCTTGCCGTATAAAAGATCCAGATGATTCGCCCCCTCTATGACAAAATCGACCAGCTGGCTGCATTCCGCAGTTATGTTTATTTTTCGTAAATCTCCGGGTGACTTGATGTGGTAGACTTTTTTGATCTTGTGGGGATAGTGCTTGCTGTAGCGCATATTTTCCAGCGGCACGATGTTGTCCCGGGTCCCCCAAAAATGAAATATCGGGATATTATCCGGAAACCAGGCCAAGCAATCGGAATAGTTCAGACCGCTACCGTCCATTCGTTTAAACCCCTCGCCGTTATAGATCGCTTTTAAACATTGAAACCCCAGCCCCAATGGGATCGATTCCGTGGCTTCCTTTAAATAGAGCTCTACAAAGTGCTTGTCGTTTTTATGATTTTCCGGTGAAATGAGGAAATTTAAATCACCCACATTATGCTGCCAAACAAAGCGGGAAATCTGTTTTAAGACCGGCAGTTCGGTAAATAATTTGGAAACCTCTTTTATCGGTACCTTCTGGAAACGAAATACCCTGGAAAGATGATTGAGCCACAAAGAGACCGGAAAGAAGATATGGGAATTTTTGTGGAAAAATTTAGGGGATGCCAGTGAGATGACGCACCGCACCATTTTGAGATATTTCTCGGCGGCATCCGGTGTTGGTAGGGATCTCGCCAGGATCTCCTTTTGTCCTTGATCGACAATGTCGATGTCGTCCAGCTGACGTGCCAGGGACCAGTTGAGAATCATGTTCTCCGAAACAAGGCCTCCCATACTGTGGCCCAGTAGGAAGGAGGGCTTACCGTGGCTGCGTTTATGGACAAAGCGCGTCAGGGTGGGCAGATCATAGTCGCTTATGGTGTCCACGGTGCAGAGGGGGTCAAAACGACCTGCATTGACCCCCACGCCCCTTGAATCAAAAAGATAGGCCCACACATTCTTGTCGGCGATATCTTTCGCCAGGGAATAGCGATTGTTTATGTTAAAGCAATTGCTGCTGTTGGCAAAACCCGGGACCAGAACCACGGCCGGTCGATCGTCGCCGGCAGTGACGCCCTCCATGCTGATGATTCGTCGAAAACCGATGGCGTTCCCCTCATCGGTAAAATTTCGATAGTGGACGATTTCGTAGTCACCCCGCCCGTTTTGTTCTTTTTCTTCGATTTCATTTTCAAAATAGATGGGGACCGGATTGGCCCGCACTGCTTCCCTTAGAATCAGGCGGCGTCGGCCTATTTCCGAAACACCCTTCAAGTGTTTCTTGGGGACCTTGAATCGCTTTAGGGAGAGATAGGCCAATTCATCTTCGGTGAGCAGAATGACATTTTCGGTGAGGCGCAGGCGTCCTTTTTTGAGTTCATCGTAGATGACCGCTTTGATCTCATCTCTGGGAATCTGCAAACCGGTTGCATTCAAAAACATGTGATAGAGCACCAAGGCCAATTTTTGCACGGCCCGCGTCTTGATCTCCTTCTGGCTGACGATCAGTTCTTTGGACACCGGAAGCCCCAGACTGAGCTGTCCGCGATAAAACGTGCTGTAGGCGTTATAGCTTCCGTTAATCAAATAGGCCGGTCCATCGTTCACCAAATAGCGTACCACGCTGCTGCTCAGATTCCGCCATTTCTTGAAGATCATGCTCGATTGCGCTCCTGTTCAGATTTAGCCACGTCTTGAAAATCATGCCCGATTGCGCTCCTTGATGGCCAGCTCCTTGACCCTGGCGATCTCTTCTTCGCTGTAGATGCCGTCAACCCCGGAAATGGCCGCCAGCTGCATGCCGTGTTTGAGGCCCAGGCGATAAATCTCCCGGACTTTGTCCCATTGGGGTGAAGTGCCGACAGTGAACACCTCAAAACGTCCCTCCAGGGCCAGGGTGATCGTTTCGGCCAGTCCGGCGTAGACGACGCCGGGCGGAAGGCCGATATCTTTCATCTCCACCTGATCGCCCGGCAGGCGAATTTCTCCGCCACGAATCACCAAGACATCGGGTCGTTTGGCAACGCCTTCCTTGGTGAAAATACTCGGCAGATTGATATCGGTAATCACACAGCCGGGTTTGACCTGCATGATGTCCAGCACGTCCCGGGTACCGGAACTGGCAGCCACGATCATATCCATCTCGCTCAGATTCTTGTCCGCCCGGGTGGAGACATGCAGCTTGATCGAGGGAACTTCTTTTAGGATGGACTCTTGCAGGGCCAGCAGTTTGGCGATATTGCGGCCGACCAGGTGCACCTCTTCGAAGGCCCTGGCCAATAAGTGCGAACAAATCACCCCCACCGCCCCGGTGGCGCCGATAACCATGGCTTTGGCGCGCAGCAGCTTCCCGTTTTTAAGCCGGGTCATGCCCATCTTGCGAACGGCCTCGGCCCCGGCCCACAGGGCTGAGGAGGCAAAATAGCTGTTGCCCGTAGTAATCGGCAGCACGGCGTGTTTGGCCACGTCCAGGCTGGTGTCTTTCATCGCTTTTGGGAGCAGACCGATTCCCATGATCTGGGCGCCCTTCTTTTTGGCGATCTCGGCCGCCTCCAGGATCCGTTTGGTCGTGAAATCGGGTCCGTGGGCCTGCATCTGCTCAGGCGTTACCCCAAGGGCGATCAACCATCCTTCGGCCTCCACACCGGTTTCCGAACGAATGCCGCTGACCGTGGAGTAGACAAACGGCGGCGCATAGGCCATGACCTTTTCAACCGTATCCATCATGCCCGGGGCGATGTCCGACAACACCTCGATGGGTTTGAGTTTTTTGAGGTATTCCTGGCTGGGTGGATGGATCACATAGGCGAATCGGTTGACCCGTTTGGGCTTTCCGGAAGGATAGATGATGCGTGGTTCCATTTGCATGTTGCTGATGATCTCGAGCAATTCGTCGTCGCTCTCTTCGCCCTTGGGGATATCGAATGCAACCCGCAGCATCGCTTCCAACACGCTCACGCCGGCGACATTGCTTAAGAGCTTCGGCGTGGTGTCGATGATCACGTCCACGCCCTTGTCTTTCAGGTAATCGATCCGGTCGTCATAAACCGTGGACGTGATCACCGTTTTGCCATTGAGGTCTTCGACGGTGTAAGGGTCCAGGTATTTGAAAAAACTGTGATGGGGAACCACCAGAACATGAGATTTCTGAACCGCCTGTCGCACCACATGCTCGATCATCGATCGCACCGGTTCGCTATCCGTGAGCATGCTTTTTCCGGGGACCCAGTCCAGCACATCCCGAAGGCGGCCGCTATAGCGTTCCAGCTCCTTCATCCCGTCGATCAACCGGGGGATCCCGTTTTCGAGCGAGGCGTCGGCAAATGTCAGGTTGTCGCTGTATTCCGCCATGACCCTGGCGATGGTGCGACTCGATCTCCCGGAGAAAAAAAATACGCGGGCATTGTTGAAATAGTTATTGCCAAGCTTGAACTGGATATGACGCAACGACCATTCGTGGCCCACCAGTCGAAGCATGTCGCCGGATGTCACGGGGGTCTCCAGTTTGGATCCGAGTTTTAAAAGCCGGGCCAAATCATTTTTTAAAGCGCGCTTCTGACCCAAGGATTGGGCTGAACGAATGCCGCCCAAGGCGATGGCATCGGCCTTTTTGTTCCACTTAAGCAGCAGGTCGGAGGCTTTGTCCACATCGCCGTCGGTTCCCAGGCGCTGGACGTGAAACGTTTGCTTTAAAAAGCCGGTTTCGAATTCATTGTCGTCTAAACTGGGTCCCAAACTGATTTGGATGATATGCTTCACATGAACCTCCGCTAACTGGCGATTTGTTGATTTCTGGCTTCCAGGGCAAGCTTTTTCACCTGGGCGATATCATCATCCGAAAACACACCGTTGACGCCGGAAACGGCGGCCAGTTTCATGCCGTGCTTGAGGCCGAGTTTGTAGATTTCTTTCACCTTTTCCCACTCGATGTCCCGGCCAATGGTAAAGATCTCAAAGCGACCCTCCAAGGTCAAGACGATCGTTTCGGCCAGGCAGGCATAGACCACTTTGTCGGGCAGTCCGATATTTCTCAACTCCGGGTTGCCGGGCAATTCAATTTCTCCCGATTCGATCACCAGTACGTCCGGACGTTTGGCCACATCCTCCGGGGAGAGGTCCAACGGACGGGCCACGTCCGTGATGATGCAGCCCGGCTTGACCTTGGTGATATCCAGAACCTTCTTGCCCGCACCTGAAGTGGCCGTGACGATCACATCCATGTCGGCCAGATATTTATTGGGGCGGGTGGTCACGGTCAGCCGGACATCCGG
>NZ_JASJGN010000458.1:0-4692 GCF_033791525.1 Desulfosarcina sp. | reverse complement strand
GATGTCATCATTGATTTGCTGCAGCTGTTTCTCTGCCGTATCCAGTGCCGCCTGCAGTGTGGCCACACCGTCTTTTTCGGCCGCCTGTTTCTCCATCACCAGTAAGGACTGCTGCTGGCCTTCAGCCTCCTCGGCGGCTTTGTCGGCATGCTCTCTTAAACGCTGGGGAAGCTCGTTTAGCATGTGGTCGTCGGCACGTGTTTCTTTAAATCGGATCAGGCGGGCTACCCATCCGTCCAGCATGCGGGTAAACCCGCCGTGCCGATAGTCGGGTGTGAGGTACCGACGGTTCCACAGGTACATGAAAAGCATATCGTCCTGGTAAGGCTTACCCTTGCTGGCCAGGTCGGCCTCGGACTGGGACGCTTTTTCATCGGCCCGGCCGGCCACTTGAACCGCCGCGGCCGCTTTTTCCTGCCGGTGGCCATAGTCTGCGTTCTTTTCCAGTGCCGATTTACTCTTTTGGATCTGCTTCCAGAGGACGTCTGCAGCCTTGTCGCGTGCATCGCGGCAGGTTTCGCGCTGCTGTTCAAGCATCTGCTGGCGTTGTTGCTCCTGGGTGATATCATTTTCAAGGGCCGATAGAACCTGTTTGTGCTTGTCCATGAAGGCCGGCACGGCCAAATAGGCCTTGTTCATCCGGCTCGTCACGTTGCCGGCCCTGATCTCATCGAGCCTGAACGTTGCCAACTCACGGTATTGCTCTGCCGTTTCGATGCGTGATTGGTTTAACTGTGCGTTCAGGCCGTCCATTTCCCGATCGACCGCTTCAATCCGGGACTGGGCCTGCAACACATGGTTGTTGATTTCCTGTAGCGTGTCTCTGCCGGTGATCATTTTATGAAACTCCGCGTTGGACGATTACCACTGGGTAATGGCGCCGCCGGTGGTCGGGATGGCGAACTGGGGGGCCAGGTAGCCGCGTTTTTTGACCCCGAACACATTGCGCCCGATGATTCCGTCGTCCACCTTGTCGCGCTTGACCTGCTCAAAAATGGCCGGCTCGACCCGCAGTCCCCACTGCTCAACGGTGCTCGTCTTGCCATCCTCTTCGCTGGTAACAGGCAGAGAAAGGCGGTTGCCGTCAGCGGTAACAGCTTCGACAATAATGTAGTAGTTGCGTGCATTGGATTGGTTCTTGGGGACTCTCCACACGCCGCTGGACGTGTCCGGGCGCGAAACGATGCGCAGTTCGTATTGCCGGGTCAACTGTGCGTAAATCTGATTGAGGGCTGCGTAGCCTTTGTCCACGGCCTCGGCATCCTGGCGTGACACGGCAGCCATGGTATCCCGGTAAAGCCCTTCGGCCTGCTGCCGGGCCTCATCTTCACGCGCCTCGGCCAGTACTTGGTCCCGCTGGTTGGCCAGCTTTGCCGGCATGGCCTTAAGTTCCTGCAGGGATTGCTGATGCTGCAGTCGGGCGCGCTTTTTCGGCGCCACCACGGTGAACTGGTAGACCAAAACAATCGCCAACAAGGCTACGATCGCCAGCGCCCCCCGTTTGAACCAGCGCCCGCGGTTGACGTACAAGCGGGCAAGGGTCAGCTGGAAACTGTTTTGGGGAGGGCTGTAGGTAAAACGTTCCTCGCGAAGGGCTTTCACACCTTCGGCGATAACGTCGTCGGATACCGTAAGCCCCTGTCCGGCGTAAATGTTGCGGACCTTTTCGATCAGCGCCCGGTCGTGGTCCTCGACGCCCAATTCACGGTCGACGATAGACTGCTGGTGCCGCAGCGTGTCCACCACGTCCATGGCCAGCATGACTTCGTTGAGTTCGATCTTGCGGGATTGATCGGTATCATTCATGGCTCAGTTACTGTCCAGCTGCGGTCAACTGCACCATGCGCCGCTTGCCGTCTTCCACCGCCTGACGGATCTCCTGCTCGTTGCGGGTACTCAATTCGCGCATTTCGGTAATCAGCGAGTGCGATTTTTCCTGGAAATTGATCACCGAGTCGAGCAGTTTTTTGACGCTTTCGGCCTTGATGGTGGGCCCGTAGCCGGCACGCAGGGCTTTCTCCTGCACCTGGTCGCCCACATCGGCCAGGCTCTCCAGGCTCTGGTTGATGCCCGTTTTCATGGCATTCAGGGTTTCGGTGCCCTCGTGTAGCCCTTGCAGACTGGTAAAAGAGGCGTTTAAGGCCGTAAATACAGTTTCGTTGGTGCCGAAAAAAGAGACCGATTGGGAGTAAACGCGCGCTTTGACGTCGGAGGTCTGGGCCAGACGCGCCATGACTACGTCGGTGGTGTTGTAGCTCACCGACAGGTTTTCGGCCAGATCCTTGGCAATTTGATAGCGCTTGTCTTCTTCCTGCAGATCGCGCAGGTGCTCATCGCGGGTAAGCTCAAGTCGGGCAATCTGCTCGCGGTCCTGTCCGGTGTAAGTGTCCAGGGCTTCGGCGGATGCTTCCAAGCGGGCCTTGGCAACTTCGACTGCGGTCTCGGCTTTCTTGAGCACCTGGAAGGCCATCACCTGGGACGCTTTCAGGGCTCCCCGAAAATCCCGGTAGGACTCCAGGATTTGGCCCTCGCGTTCCATCTGATCCTTGGTGTCGGCCGATACCTCCAGGTAAGTCTTCTTGATCTTGCGAAAACGGCTGGGAATATCCCCGCGGGTGGCCTTCATCCAGAAGTTGCCTAACCGCTCCATGGTGTCGATCTTGCCATCATCGAGCTGCTCGACCATGGATTTTGCATCGTCGCGGATGCTGTTAAAGGCAGTGGTGATGGTTTCGTAGCGCTCGCCCACGTTCATGGCCGTAATCTGCTCGCGCACCACCTCGTTAAAGACCGTCGTGTTACTGAGGGTGCGGGCGATGGCGATGGTCTTTTCCTCGTCCAGGTCGCTGATCTGGTTGATCAGGGCGACCACCGGCATCTCATCCGGCTTTTCGGGCATCAGACCAAGGTCACGCAGGCCGTTCAGGGCTTTGTCAAGGTAGCGCAAGGGGGTTGAAATTACATGGGTTGCATTCATTTCTGTTCCTTTTCCTATTCCATCAGGTGTGTCTCAATTGTGTTTGGCGGTCAGTGTGCAGAATTTCCGCAAACAGACGGGCCGCACCCTTTCCAGGTGCCCGGATTTCAGGGCCGAGCCATGTGAACGTCCTGCCACGGGAGGATGCAGATGCCCGAGGTGTCAAGAATGAGATTTCAGTTTTTGAGAGCGGATCAAGCAATAAAACCAAGGCTGGCAGATCTGTGTGACTGCTGGGATGATTGGCAACATATCGGGCCGTTGCTGGCGCGGCACCATGCTCCAACTGCCCCCCAAATAGGACCAAATTAAGAATGAAGATCGAAATGTCAATCCGGCAATCGGCCTATCACGGCTGGCAATCGTGGACCCTGGATATAAGCAAGGTGCGCTTGGGTTGGAATCGAATACCTGAGTGGTCGGACATCTAACGGCATCAACCCTTTATCATCAGGGAGAGCCAGCGGCTCACATCCAGGCCACCTTGCGCCATAGAAGCCCAAAAACTATGGAGGGACATAGGGGTCGGGGACATAGGGGTCGCATCTTAATTATTAATTATTTGCCCCTCCATGGTCTTGATCCGGTTTTTAAGCTTTTTATTCTTATGAATTTGTTTGCCGACAGCCTTGTAACGCATGGCAATGGCGGCGCCGGATATATTACCAAAGTGTTGGCCCAGGTCTTTGCCGCTCAGGCAAGTAAGTTTCCTTGATAGATAGATGGCAACGTCCCGGGCAATATTTCGCTTCTTCCCTTTGGCCAGTATCTGCTCGGGACCGACGCCAAACTCGTCGCCGGCCAACGAAATAATATCTCCTATGTCAATTCCGGGTTTCAGTGCGGTTAACTGAGGCTTCTCCTTGTTCGCTTGCTCAGAAGAGAGAAACGTTTCTTTAATCCAATTGACGAAGTCCACACCCCCAAGAATAAAACCGCCCACCGGCGATTTGCCGGGATCTTCAAGCGTCCATGGATTGACCGCTTCAACGAAGGCCTGGTAGTTCTTTCTCGCCTCCCGGAGATTTTTGCCGAACTGGGATAGAAGCCAATCCCCGCAAAGCCATGGGGGCATTTTCAGTTTGCCGATGAAAAAAGGGTAACTGCTCCATGGGTATTGGGATGCCGATTCAACCATCTTTGCCCGAACCGGATTCAGATGGATGTATCGCGACAGATGCTTGAGATATTCATCTGCGTCTACCAGCAACGACTTGAATCGTCCCTGAAACAGATGCCCGCGACGGTGTCGCTTGATGTTAAAATATACGGCGTAACTGACATTGATCCATTGAATGGCCCGGCTCAGGTTTGCCTCAGGCGTCTCCACCAGCAGGTGGTAGTGGTTGGTCATCAGGCAGTAAGTGTGAATGCGAATGGAAAACCGCGAACAGGCGGTCTCTAAATATTCGAGGAATTTCTCACGGTCACGAAGGCTTTTGAAGACGTCTTCACCGGCATTGCCGCGATTGATGACGTGGTAAAAGGCACCTGGATATTCAACGCGCAGCGGCCTGGCCATGGCTGGGAACCTTTGGGAAGGATGAAACCGCCGGGCAGCCTATCTGCCCTGTGTGGGCATCTGTAATCTGTATGGTCCAAACCTGTCAATAATTAATAATTAAGATGCGACCCCTATGTCCTTCGGAAATTACACGCTGACTTATCTTTCCTCTGGTCGGTGTCATTCTCATGTCAGAGGGGGTCTTTGGTGC
>NZ_JASJGN010000457.1:0-15474 GCF_033791525.1 Desulfosarcina sp. | reverse complement strand
TATTAATGCAGACGAAATAACTAACCGAACCCAAAACAGAGGAGGTGCCGCATGTTTGCATTGATCTATGACACCCGCGAATTGGACAAACCTCAAAAAAGAGTGCTTTCCGTGCACAAAACCCGGCAAACAGCTGAACGTGTTTTGGAAATACGAATGGCCCGGTTAGGCAAAAAAGTGGAGGAATGTGACACCCGCATTGTCTGGGTTAAACGAACGGTAAAGCGTGAAGATGTGGTGATCGATAGAGACTTTTCAACCTGGAAACCGGGCGAAAAGGTTCCCTATGGAGAGACGCATTCAGACACGGATTGACATCGCTTACCAGGCAAGGAAGATTGGTGTAGCGGCGTGCCCGGCCGGTCGCCGTTCCACGACGCTTACACCATGCCTTTGGTTATCACCAGCTGAATGTCACACACAGGCTGGTCGTTCGCAAGGATCAGTCCATGGAAATCGTAGCCACACACAAGGGAACCGATTTTGATGCCCTGGCATCAGTCGTGGCGGCCCATCTACTCTATCCTGGATCGATTTGTGTTCTTCCTGAACCCCAAAACCCGAACGTCAGGTCATTCATCTCGCTGCACAAAAATCTGTTTAACGTATCCCGACCCAAAGACCTCGATGTCAATCGCGTTACGCGCCTGATCGTTGTGGATACCTGCAGCTGGTCCCGCTTGGGTGGATTGAATCAACTTGAAAATAAAAAAGATCTGGAAATACATTTGTTTGATCACCATGGCAATGAAGGCGACCTTGATCCAATATGGCAATGTCAGGATACCGTAGGGGCCAACATTACCTTGATGCTTCGGCACCTGCGAAAACGACAGAATGAGATAACCCCGATTCATGCAAGCCTTTTTCTTGCCGGGCTTTATGAAGATACCGGCAATCTGACGTTTCCCTCGACAACGGCTGAAGATGCCCATGCCGCTGCGTTTTTTCTTGAAAGGGGAGCGGATCTAAAAATCCTGACTGCATTTATCAGCCCTGCGTATAGCCAGAAACAAAAAAAGTTGCTGTTTAGAATGCTTCAAACAGCGCAACGGACGAAGTTGAACGGCCGGTTAGTCAGTATCATTCAATTGCAGGTCGATGGGCATGTAGAAAATCTGGCGCTTGTTGTTCAAATGGCCCGACAGGTATGGAATGTGGAAGCGGCCCAACTGATGGTAAAACACGACATCGGGCGATTGCCGGTGGTGGAAGACGGGCAACTGGTCGGTATCATAACACGATCCGATGCAATGGGCCACTTTTACGGCCTTTGTCCCCTTAATGGCCATCTTGACCCGGCCGGCATTAGGAATTAATACTTGAGCTGCGAATGGGCTGAGCCTGCGATTCAAGTTAAAAGCGACAATAAAATGGAGATACGTAAATGGAGATGCTGATCAATTTTCCAGGCGGCAAACGGGTGAACGCCACCTACAAAGGATTCACCGTAAAAACGGATCAACCGAAAAGCGAAGGCGGCAATGACTCCGCACCCGAACCCTATGACCTGTTTCTTTCATCCATCGGCACGTGTGCCGGGGTTTATATCGTTTATTTCTGTGAAAGCCGCGACATTCCCACCGAGGATATAACCATGACCCTTTGTTTTGAAAGAAACGAATCCTCCCATTTGATGGAAAAAATAACCATCGATGTCAAATTGCCGCCCGCTTTTCCGCAAAAGTATAAGAAGGCCGTGATCCGTGCGGCCCAGATGTGCACCGTCAAACGCAACCTGGTCCATCCACCGGAAATTCTGGTGACAACAAATGGTGAATTATGAAATTCGTGATAATCGGAGGAGATGCCGCCGGTATGAGTGCCGCCAGCCGGGCCAAAAGAAGTGTGCCGGAGATGGAGGTCATCGTTTTGGAAAAAAGCGAAGATGTCTCTTACAGCGCCTGCGGCATGCCCTACAACATTGCGGATGCGGACCGTGATATCGACGATCTCGTGGTCAGGACTGCCGGTGTGTTTCGCAACAAGCAGGGGATCGATCTGTTTACCGGCTGTTGTGCTGAAGCCATCGACGTAAAAAATGGCGCTGTCACCGGTACAATAGATAATAGGGAATCGTTTCGATTTTTTTATGACCGCTTGCTAATCGCCACGGGCGGGCGGCCGATCATTCCGGATTTACCCGGATTCGATCATCCCGGTGTGGTGGCCTTGAAAAGCCTTGCCGATGGCAGACGCATCAAAAACTATATCAAAGACAACGACGTCAAAAAAGCAGTAATCATCGGCATGGGATATGTCGGGTTGGAAATGGCTGAAGCGCTTCGAGCCAGAAGCATCGAGGTCGAAATGGTAAAACCCGGCCCTGATCTTTTGCCCTGGATGCCGCGTGAACTGGCCGCGGAAGTCAGGCGGGAGCTGGACGCCAACCAGGCCCGGTTGCACCTCGGCTGTGAAATAAAGGGGATCGACAAAACCGCCGACCATCTTCACATCGTCTGCAATGACCGAATCCTGGCAGCAGATATGGTTTTGGTCGCCATCGGCATCGAACCGAACAGCCAGCTGGCCGCCGATGCCGGAATCGAAACGGGTGTCGGCAGCGCGATCGCTGTAAACCATAAATTGCAGACCTCGAACGAGGCGGTATATGCGGCGGGTGATTGTGCGGACGCTTATCACGTGGTCACCGGCCAGAAGACCTGGATTCCGCTGGCGCTTCGGGCCAACCGGGCCGGGTGGGCCGTGGCGGACAATGTCTGCGGCAAAGAGACATCGCTCGAGGGCGTTGCCGGCACGGCCGTATTCAAGGTATTCAACCTGGAAGTGGCCCGCACCGGACTGTCACTTGAAGAATCACGTCGCTGCGGGTTCGAGCCGGTTGACGTAACCATCAACAGCCGATCCCGTGCCCACGCCCACCCCGGGGCACAACCAATCTGGGTCAACCTGATTGGAGACCGCCGGACGGGAAGGCTTCTCGGCACCCAGATGGTGGGGCGCGAAGGGGTCGCCCATCGTATCAATGCCGCCGCGGTCGCTTTGCAGGCCCAGATGTCGGTAAAGGCCTTTTCTGAAACCGATCTTGCCTATGCACCGCCCTTTGGACCGGTCTGGGATCCACTGCTCACCGCCGCCAATCAATTGTTGAAAAAAATGACTTGAAATAGCTTCCGTTCGTTACCCTTGCGTTACCTTTTTGATATATCCGAAACCTTGGTAACGCTTTTTCCTCGTTTTTATCCCTCGCCATTATTTTCCATCTACCCAATAGATTCTAAACCGTTTGATTTAACAATAAGTTTTAAAAATCACAGGCTGGATCTTCAGCATGGCACGAAAGTTGATTTAGCCCTCTTTTAGTTCGGCAGTTACCCATAACCATATTTGGTTGGACGGGTTATCAAAGGAAAGACTCAATTAAAGGAGAACTCCCCTATGCTTAGTGTAACAGAATCAGCGAGGGCTAAACTCACAGAATATTTTCAGGACAATGCAATCACCCCCCTGCGTATTTTTTATAATGCCGGCGGTTGAGGACCGCCATCGCTGGCTTTGGCTCTGGATGAGCCAAAAGATACGGATGAACGCTTAGTCGTCGATGGCTTTCAATACATCGTCGACAAGGATCTGCTTGCTATGGCCCAACCGATTAATATCGATTTCACCCCCATGGGGTTTCATGTCACAGGAAATTTGAATACCACGGAAAGCGCCGGCGGTTGCGCAACTTGTGGATAAGAGGATGAATTGTTTCACGGCGACAAGCCGAGTCAACGGTCCGTGAGTCAAAAGACCAGGAAATTTCCAAGAATAGCCGATCCGTCCATGGCTTACGGTTTCAGATGAAAATCCATCACAGGGAGATGCAAAGTGAAAAAACGGCAGGTCGTTATCATTGGCGGTGGCCCGGCTGGGCGCACCATCGTTCATATGTTCCATACCTCCGATCAAAACGTGTCCGCTACCTTGATCAAGGATGAAAGAATCAATGCAAACCGCTGTGCGGTGCCTTATGGCATCCCGGATGAGAAACCGTTGGAAAAGTTCCAGATACCCAATGCACTGGTAACGGATTATGGTGCAGAACTGGTGATCGACCGCGTCGCAGGGATCGATACCATCAACAAAGCGGTTTCTACGACAGCAGGTGATCGATACCCGTATGATGATCTGGTTCTGTCCACCGGATCCCGTCCGGTCATACCGCCGATTCCCGGTGTAGAGGGGCAAAACATATCCGCCGTACGATCCATTACCGACCTGTCCTTTCTTCGGCAACTGGCCTCAACCGGCAAACGCGCCGTCATCGTCGGTGGGGGATATATCGGCATTGAAGTCGCTGTTGTTCTCAAGCAAATGGGGCTCAATGTCACCGTCGTAGAAATGCTGCCGACCATTCTTATGGCCACGACTGAGCCGGAATTTGTCGGACGGGTAGCCAACGAGCTGATGGAAAAGGGCGTCCACCTCTTGACCAATGAAAAAGTGGTTGAATTCGTCCACCCATCGGACGACCAGGTGGTCGTAAGGCTTGGTTCCGGGGCGTCGTTGGATGCGGATTTTGTGGTACTCTCGGTGGGTGTTGCACCCAACACCGAACTGGCAGCCCAGGCAGGAATAAAAACCAGCCGATTGGGGATCGGCGTGGATAAACACATGCGTACCGATGCAAAGGATGTATATGCCTGCGGGGACTGCGCGGAAAAAACATCATTTGTCACCGGTCAACCCACCCGCGGCGAGTTCGGCACCAACGCGGTCTTCATGGCTAAAACGGTTGCCCACAACATTCTTGGAAAAAAGAAAACATTCCCCGGCGTCATCAACGCCAATGTCACGGCGGTATATGAGTGGAGTCTGGGATCCGCCGGACTGACCGAACAAATGGCAAGGGATGCCGGCATTGATGTCGTAACCGGGTATTCCGAAGTCTTGAGCAAATATCCAATGATGAACCAGGTGGACACCATTCGAACCAAACTGGTTTTTAACCGGGATAATCGAAAGATAGTCGGCGGCAGTGTGTTGCGGAAAGGAAACTGCTCGGCCCACAATGTGGATTTTATCTCTTTTGCAATTCAAATGGGTGCGACCATGGACGATCTCATGGATTACCAATATGCGACCCATCCCGAACTGGCGGCAAAACCATCTGATAATATTTATGTTTTTGCAACAAAAAACGCTCTGACCAAATGAGCCGTTTAAGAAAACCAGCCAAACCGAGTTGCCGCCGGTGGTCGGTCACATCGAAGGATCCCATGAAATTTATTGCGGTTTTTGATTCATCTGCCTGTATGGCCTCCCCCGTGAAGGCTTTAGCGTGAGCAATGTGCCTACTTCCAATTTACCAGACAGCCCTTCCTCGCAGAACCGAGAATTCGCTCACGATCGCATCACAAAACAAAACTTTTTCGCCTTTCTTTGGCATGCACTTTTTCTGGCCTTTGTCTCCACGTTTATCGACGTCAATACCATTCTTTCTTCATTTATCTTGAAAATTGGCGGCTCCAGTACCCACGTGGGCATCCTCTCGGGAATCTCCATCGGCTTGCCATTGATCACCCAACTCTTGTTTGCCGGATTCTTGGCAGGCCGCCCTCGAAAAAAGCCATTTTTAATTTTAGGACTTTACCTACGGGTGATCACGCTGGCGGGTATGGGTTTTACGCTATCGGTTTCTGATACAGTCGGTCCCGCGTGGTTAATGCTGTTGGTATTTTTTTGGCTGGGTGTTTTTTCTATTAGTGGTGCTTTTGCGGGGATTTCCTATACGGATATTTTGGGAAAAACCCTTCCAAGAAGTAAAAGGGGACGATTCTTGATTGTCAAGCAGCTGATCGCTTCTTCAGGTATGCTGATTTCCGCCTTGATTGTCCGTCGCATTGTCATTGCCTTTCCCTACCCCCATAACTATACGATTCTCTTTTTCGTTGCGGCAGGACTGTTGTTTGTCGCCGGCTTTGGTTTTTTGGCCATCAAAGAAGATCCTGGAAAAGCCAGCCATATTTCCGGAACCATTCGAACCCTCAAGGCGATCCCGCGAATACTGAAAGCCGATCCGAACCTGAGGAACTATATCCTCGCCATTAATTTGATGGGCCTTTCTTTAACCATCATTCCTTTTTATGTCGTCCTCTCAAAAACCCTGTTCGTGTTGACGCCTACGATGATCGGCAATTTTCTGCTCATGCAATTTTTAGGTATGATTCTTTCGACGTTTCTCTGGAACGCGGTTGTCAGGAAGTTCCGGTTTAAAGGGGTTGCGATAAGTGGTTCGCTATTGGGTGGTTTGCTTCCCTTTGTGGTCTTGGGGTTGTCCGGTTTCGGGCCCGCCTTCTTTCAATGGTCTTTTTTTTTGGCGGGTACCTTGATAGCTGGCGTCAGAATCGCCTATGAAGGCATATTACTTGAAATCACCACCAACGACAACCGGGCCGTCTATGCCGGAATCAGTGGCGCCCTCAGCCTGACAACCGCTGTGTTTCCGATACTTGCCGGTGTATTGATCAACGTCTCCACATTCGAAGCCATTTTTAGTTTCACATCCCTTCTTGTTGTGTCCTCTTTGTTTTTCTTCATGCGTTTGAAGTGCCCCACTCCGGACGATGTTGAACCGTGACGCTGCCTGCTTTCCACAAAGCCTGCCACGGGCGTTCACGCACATGGTTGAGAAAATGCATCCCGGCACAATCATCACCCAACAAACGTTACCTAACGTTAACCCTAAGCACATCAGCCTGAAAGTAACGGTGCCAATTTACTTTAACTACCTATGTGGGACTCTCAAAGAACTTGATCATTCAGTAATAAACTCGATAACCATTAGTCTTTAAAGTGTTTTATTGTTCTTCTCTATTTTTGTTATCGCTTCGCCATTGTGGCACAAAAGTTGAGTATAGCTAATAGTAGTTGTTGAATTGAGGCCTCAAAAACGTCTCGTTTCTTCATAACCGAATTCGGAGAAAAACCGATTGTTGGTTTAAACGAGTTTATTCCGAACCTTCCCGGACAAAAACGGAAGGAGCAAATGAAAATGTATAAAAAAATCCTGTTCCCCACATGCTTGAAACCCTACTGTGACCAAATCTTTAGCTATGCACTCCAAATGGCGATCGAAAATGATGCCAAACTGTGGATCTATCATGGGCTTGGCCGCATGAAGATGAACCAGCACCAGGTGGAGGAGGCCATAAAGGATGCCGAAGCCAAGGTACATACCGCTTATGTGGGTATGATGAAAGAGCGAAACTTCAATAATTACATGATCAACGTGTCAGATGGAGATGCGATCAGCGAGATTACCAAACTGGCCCGGAATGCAGCAGCGGATCTCATCGTGATGGGAACGTCCACAGACGCCCCTATTGGGATAGGGGACAGCACCAATGTCGGGACCTTCGGTGAGACGGCAAAGGAAATTATTTTATGGGCTCCGTGTCCCGTGCTTGTCATACCGCCGTCACTTGTGCCTGGGCCGGCATGAAACGAAAATCGGCTTCGATTATCACTTGAACAAGAACGCAAACCATAAAAAAGGAGGACCGCGTTATGAAGGCAAAAAACTGCTGCAAAACCATGGAAATGGAACTCACCGGCTGGAAAGCCATCGTTTACGATATCGCTCGTAAAATGGACTCGCTGCCTGGTGGCGAAAAAGAAAAAATTCTGCCCAACATCGAAGACCTGCACATCCTCATCACGGAAATGGACGACCGGATCGATCAGATCCGGGAAAACTGCACGCCGGAAACGGGCATGGACGACATTCAGTCTGAGCGGGCAGCGTTTAACAAGTCAATCTCTACGCTTCGCGTAACAACTGAAGAAGCCATGCGGGGACTGGGAGGCGGCGACTTCGGTGGTTGATCTCGTAATGTAGTCAAAACAGGGCGGCGGCCACCATGGCTGCCGCCCATCATCAATTGACGTTCCCAGGAGAAAGGCAATGGCCACAAATCGGTCATTTGGAAAAAATTTTGACCTTTCCATTTCTAAAGGCGTAACATTAGTCGATTTCAATGCGCCTTGGTGCAAGCCTTGCCGTGCCCAGGAACCCATCATTAGTGCGCTCAAAAAAATCTATCGCGGAGCAGCCAAAGTGGCCATGTTGAACATTGATGAAAACCGGGAGATCGCCTTTAAGTTGGGCATTCAGAGCATCCCCACGATCATCATTTACAAGGACGGCATGGAGATGAACCGCTTTATCGGGCTCCAAAATAACGAGACCCTCGCCAAGGCCCTGCAACGATTGGTCGGCTAACCTGATATCGGCAATTCATTTTCGCGCTATTAAGGAGATCATCTGCATGGGAACGTGTATCAATCATCCGGATCGTGAGACCCCCTACATCTGCATGAAGCATCAAATCTACTTATGTGAGGAGTGCCTGGAATGCAGAGACCCAAAGATCTATTGTAAACACCGATCCGCCTGCCCCATCTGGTTCATGAGCAAACGCAAGGCGGGTTGGGAGGCCGAAGACAAGCAGGCCGCGGCAACCCATACGGTCACGTTTCTGCCCGACGGTCGGACGGTTTCCGTACCCGCCGACAGCACCCTGCTGGAGGCGGCCCAGGCCGCGGAGATCCATGTCAACGCCTCATGCAGCGGCAAAGGCTCCTGCGGCAAGTGCAAACTCGTCGTGACCTCCGGTGAGGTTAGCACCCAATCCACGCCTTTGTTGACAGACTTAGAAAAAGAGAAGGGCTATGTGCTTGCCTGCCAGAGCCAGATTACCGGCGATGTTTCGGTGCAGATTCCCGAGGAAACCCTGGCGCGCAAACTCAAGATCGCGGGCATGGGTCAGGCGGTCACCGACCGGCTTAACAGACTGGTCACGGACATCGATCCCATGCTCCAAGAGATCCCATTGACTCTGGAGCACCCCTCGCTTGACGATTCGGTCAGCGACCTGGACCGGCTCAACCGAGGATTGAAAAAGCAGGGCTGTGATGTGGACCGGCTCAACGTGGGCATCAAGGTCATGCGCCAATTGACCGAGGTGGTGCGCCGGGACAACTGGAACATCACCGTGTCGGTGGTCCGCCGCAAATGCGCCAATGAAATATTAGAGGTGCGCCCCGGCAACGGGCAGCATCAATCACTGGGCCTGGCCATCGACGTGGGCACGACCACCATCGTGGTCTATCTGATAGACATGTCCGATGGCTCGGTGCTGGCAGCCACTGCCGGCCACAACCGCCAGGCGGATTGCGGAGACGATGTCATCAACCGCATCGTCTGTGCGGAAAAAGACGGCGTCAAGAAACTCAGTCGCATGGCACTGGCCACCATCAACGATCTCATCGGGGAAGCCCTGGACAGCGTCGACGCCAAGAGGGAAGCTGTCCGCAACGTGGTCGTCTCCGGCAACACCACCATGGCTCACCTGCTGTTGCAGATCGAGCCCCGCTACCTCCGCAGGGACCCTTACATTCCCACGGTGTCGGATTTCCCCATCCTCAAAGCTGGTGAGATCGGCCTGAAAGCCAATCCCATGGCGGCCGTGTTCATCATGCCCGGACCGGCCAGTTATGTGGGCGGCGATATCGTCTCCGGGATCCTGTACACCGGGTTTCACCGGGAGGATCCCGTGACCTTGTTCATCGATATCGGCACCAACGGCGAGATTGTCCTGGGCAACAAGGAGTGGCTGATGACTGCTGCCTGCAGCGCCGGGCCGGCTTTCGAAGGCGGGGGTATTCGCTGGGGCATGCGGGCCGAGGAAGGGGCCATCGAAAAGGTGACCATCGACCCGCAGACGCTGGTGCCGACCCTGTCAACGGTTGGCGATGCCCCTCCCCGTGGGATCTGTGGGTCGGGAATGATCGATCTGATTGCGGAGTTGCTGAAAACCGGCATCGTTGACCGCAGCGGCCAGTTTGCCACGGAACTGGGCAATGACCGGGTCCGCAAACAGGGCGATGAATGGGTTTACGTGCTGACCGTTGCCGATGAAACACCCGTGAACGAAGATATCGTCTTCACCGCATCGGACCTGAAAAACCTGATTTACAGCAAAGGCGCTGTCTATGCCGGCTTTACCACCCTGCTGGGAGAGGCCGGCATGGATTTTTCAATGGTCGACCGCATGATTATCACCGGCGGGTTCGGCCAGTATCTGAACATCGAAAAGGCCGTGACCATCGGCCTGCTGCCCGACATCGACCGCAGCAGATTCGCTTACATGGGCAACAGCTCCATCGTGGGCGCCTACATGGCCCTTTTGTCCACCACGTATCGCCAGGAGGCCCGGACGATCTGCAACAGCATGACCTACGTCGATTTTTCCAGCAACCCCAGCTACATGGACGAATTCACCTCGGCCCTGTTCCTGCCCCACACGGATCTGAATGCTTTTCCCAGTGCAGTGGCAGGGGTATCTTAGGATATTCAATCAATGGAAGCCGTTCACAGGTTCAACGGTTTAGGATTCAGCGCTTGAGGGTGTACTATCGCCTCACCCAAAGTATCATTTAACGGTAAACGCTGATCTGGTGGATAGTTACATGGCGGAGTTACTCGTGTTGCGATTGGCGGTTTCATTAGGAACTTGGTAGCCGATGAACAGGGTCAACGAATGAACTTAAACCCAGGACGGTGAACTCTGAACCTGTGAACGCTTACAAGAATATAATGGCCACAACATCGCCTAATAGGGCACCAGATTCATCGCTCCTATTTTATGGCAGGGACGTCCCTGCCACGTACCATCCTCACACCATTTGACCGTCACCAGCCCCATCGTCGGTGGCTGACAATCTGCGTCGGAAGATATGTGTCGGTAGTTCTCCATCGATATCCGCACCATTAAATCGGTTCCCGGTGTAAACGCCTTTTGGCTGAGAATGCATAAGCCTTGTATACTGAAATCAACCAGCCGTGCGTTCGTTTTTCTGCTTCTGGTAAAAGGACGCTCGATGGTGATTTCCCCGTCATAATGAAAACGAGCGGTTTGACGCCTTTCCCGGATTACCGCCATTGATGCCTCCTTTTCAGACGTTGTCCGTATCTTTAGCCGTTCCCGATAGAAACAATTTGGTAAAACTGTCATCTAAGAATTTACTCAAAAACCGTGCCGGCATAATACAATCTTCGTTCGGCTGTAGGTGCTATTTGATACCCGCATACATGAACGACTGTACAAACTGCCGCTGAAAAAGGAGAAAAGCGATGAGCAGTGGAGCCACCGAGAGCAGGGTGGCTGCGGATATGACGGACCAATTCACCCCGGATTCGGGTGCGCCAAAGATGCCCAGGCCAACCGTCAGCGGACGGGTTTCAACCGAATTGGTCACGATCAGGGGCCAGAGAAAATTGTTCCAGTGGTGGCTGATGGAGACCAGCGCATAAGCCAAATAGGTGGGGCGGGCCAGGGGCACATATACCCGCCACAGGACACCCATGCTCCCGCACCCTTCAAGGCGGGCGGCCTCTTCCAGTTCCTTGGGGGTTGATTTGAAGGCCTGTCGCAGAAGAAATATCCCGAAGGCACTGGCCATGTATGGCAGGCCGATGCCAAGAATCGTGTCCACCAGGCTGAACCGTGCCAGGGTGCTGTAGTTTTCGACGATGAGAATTTCCGGGGTGATCATCAGCTGAACCAGCACCAGGGCAAAGGCAATTTTATGGCCGCGGAACTGATACCGTGCAAAGGCATAGGCGGCCAGGGTGCAAAGCACCAGTTGGGCAACCAGAATCGTGCTGACCAGAATGAATGTGTTCAGGGCGTAGCGCGGAAACGGCGCCTGGGAAAGCGCTTCACGGAAATTGTCCAGCGTCAATGGCGCCAGCAAATTAAAATTGACTGCATATTCACCGGGATGAAAGGCTGCCCAGAAGGCGTATGCCAGGGGTGAAATCCACAGCACCGCCAGCAGCCATGCGGCGCCGGTCTCCAAAGACGCGTGAAACACCTGAGAAAATGATCGCGAAGGGTTCATCGGTAGTGCACCCGTTTGTCCAGAATGAAAAACTGCAGCAGTGCCATAACCCCTAAAAGAATCAACAGCACCATCGTCAGCGCGGCGGCAAAATGTGTTTCAAAAAATGAAAAGGCGGTTTCAAAGATATAATATAGCAACAGATTGCTGGCATTGTTCGGCCCGCCTTTGGTGAGCACGAACAAATGATCCACCAGTTTGAACGAGTTGAGCACCGCATTGATCAACACGAACAAGGTGGTGGGCATGAGCAGCGGGAACATCACCCGGCGGAAGTAATACCATCGCGTGGCCCCTTCCAGCTGGGACGCCTCTTCGAGTTCCGGCGGGATGTTCTGCATGGCCGCTAGATAAAAGATCATGAAAAAGCCGGCCTCTTTCCAGACTGTCATCACCATGATGGCCGGCAGCACCGTGCCCGGATCCCCCAGCCAGTTGTGCCCGGAAAAGCCGAACCATGATGCAATCTGATCGATCAGCCCGATATCCGGCGTATAAAAGAACAACCAGATATTGGCCACGGCGATCATCGGTAAAATGGTAGGTGTGAAGTAGGCCATTCGCACCAGCGATCGACCCGGAATGGAGCGGTTTACAAAAAGCGCCATGAGGATGGCCAAGGCGATGGAGGTGGGAATGGTTCCCAGGGCAAACCAGGCGTTGTTGATCAACACTTTCCAGAAAATGGGGTCGTCCAGCATGCGCTGATAGTTCAGCATACCCACAAAGCGGGAGGGCCGGATTGCCGTCGCCTTGGAAAAAAGGCTGTCGATCACCGTCGCCACCGTCGGATAGTGGGTGAAGGCGATCAGCAGAATCGCGGCAGGCATCAGCAGGAGCCAGCCATGGACATTTCTTGAAGCGGTTGTTCGCATATGGTTACGGTCGGTTAATAGCGCTAACGAGCGGCGGGCAACCGCACAGCCCGTCCGCTCATTGTCGTCTATTTTTCTTTTCCGATCTCTCTTCAGAAAGGGTAGGTTCCAGTTCAGGCCAAGGCCCTAACGATTTTGAACCCACAGGTGTAGCAGCGCTACGTCGAGGATTTGAACCCTCCCCGCGGCAAGCCGCGGGGAATGCGCTCGCTATCGCGGTTCAAAAGCGGGAGAACGCAGGCCTGGGCTGGTAGATGCCGTTTCTGGGTGGAGATGAGTTAGCGGTACTGCTTTAATAGCCGGTCTGCCTGAGACTGCGCTTCCTTCAGTGCCGCCTCGGGCGTCTTTGACCCGGTCAGTGCTGCCTGGATGGCATCATCCAGCCCCTTTCGCACACGGCCGGTCTGGTAAGTGGACAGTTCGGCGGTAGCGTACTGGAGCTGATCCCTCGCCACAGCCGCATAGGGAAAAATCTTCACATAGTCTTTGAGTTTCTGGGTCTCATAGGCCGCGGGGCTGACACCCATGTATCCCGTTTTCATGGACCATTCAGCAGAGCTTTCCGGATTGGTCATAAATTTGACCAGCCGCATGGCCGCCTTGCGTTCCGCCGGGGTGGTCTTTTTGAAAATGTAGAAATTACCGCCGCCGGTGGGGGTGCCCCGGCGCTTGCTGGCCGGCAGCATGGCCACGCCGAAGTCGAACTTGGCGTTGTCTTTAACTGCCGTCAGGTTGCCGGTGGAGTGCCACATGATGGCGGTTTTACCTTCGAGGAAATTCTGTCGCAGGGTTCCCCACTCAATGGTTCCCTTGGGCATAATCTGATGCTTCTCTCCCATATCCTTCCAGAACTGCAGTGCCCCGACCACGGCCGGATGATCAAAATAGGTGGTGTCTCCGTTTTGATTCATCAGCACCTGACCGTTCTGCATGGTCAGGGCGCCGAACATCCAGTACGGATATCCCGTGGATGGAATCATGGCGCCCCACTGGGAACCGTCGGGTTTGGTCAGTTTTTTACCCATGGCTACCAGTTCATCCCAGGTTGCAGGCGGCTTGTCCGGATCCAGCCCCGCGGCGCGGAAAGCGTCTTTGTTATAGTACATGACGATGGTGCTGCGCTGAAAAGGAATGCCCCAGGTTTTTCCGGCGGTACGCCCGTTTTCCATTAGTGCCGGATAGAACGAGTCCAGCCAGGCCTTTTCTTCGGGTGTCTCCACCACGTCGTCGAAGGCAACAATGGCGTCCTGTTCGATCATTTCGTAGATGTCGATGGAGAACATCACCGACAGTTGGGCCGGCTGACCGCTCTTTAATGCGGCCAATGCTTTGATACGCGCATCATTGTAATTGCCCGCATAGATGGCCTTAACCGTGATATCCGGGTTTTCCTTCATGAAATCGTCCACGATGCCGTCAACGACCGTGGTCAGCGGACCGCCAACGGCCACTGGATAATACATGGTCAATTCCGTGGCCGAACCAGCCGTAACGGCCGCAATCAACAACGCCGTCGTCATCACCCCAATGCAAAGCCATTTGATTCCTTTGGACATAATGCTCCTCCTCTTTTTCGATCGGGTTCGATTGGTTGTCCGCCGGAAAGCGGACCGGGTTGCCATTTTTCAGGCCCACGCAATCAAGATGACACCCGTTGTGGGTCTTCGATTCGGATGCCATCGGCCCCAAATCGGTGAACCGCCTCTTCAGACCAACTGACATGCAGCTGTTCGCCGGGGTTATAACGGCGGTGGCCATCGACCTTGCCAAACAGGGTTTGCCTGCCATGGGCCAATCGCAGGATGGTTTCGGCACCCAGATAATCGGTCGCAGAAACGCGCACCGGCAGGCCGCTTGGCCTCACCTGGACATGCTCGGGCCGCACCCCGATATACCCGTCAATGAGCCACTCTGCCGGAAGGTTGCCGCCGCAGGCAACGGCCAATGCGGATCGCTCTTCAATCAGATCGAGTTTCAACAGGTTCATGGGAGGCGACCCCATGAACTGGGCGGCAAAGGTCGTCCGGGGACACTCGTATAGTTCGTGGGGGCGTCCTATCTGTTCAACCCGTCCTTGTTTAAGCAGAACCACCTGGTCGGCCATGGTCATGGCCTCCACCTGATCGTGGGTGACATATACCATGGTCAGGCCCAGCTTTTGCTGCAGGGAGCGGATCTCGTCACGCATTTCCGCCCGGAGTTTGGCATCCAGGTTGGACAGCGGTTCATCCATGAGACACACCCGCCGCCGCGACACAATGGAGCGTGCCAGCGCCACCCGCTGCCGCTGTCCGCCGGAAAGCTGGGCAGGCTTTCGGTTCAACAGCTCTTCGAGGCCGACCATCCGTGCGGATTCATCGAGACGGGAACGCCGCTCAGACTGAGAAATTCCCCGCACTTTCAGTCCGAAAAGGATATTTTCCTGGACATTGAGATGGGGGAACAGCGCATAGGACTGAAAAACCATCGAGACCCCGCGCTTGGCCGGGTCCATGTGGGTCACTTCGTTTCCACCGATGGCGATGGATCCTGAGGAAACATTTTCCAGGCCGGCAATCAGGCGCAGGATAGTGGACTTCCCACAGCCGGACGGACCCAGCAGCACCGTCAGGCTGCCTTTGGCAACCGTAAAGGAAACCTGTTCAACGGCAACGACCAGACCCCATTGCTTGGCCAGTTCACGGAT
>NZ_JASJGN010000456.1:0-7895 GCF_033791525.1 Desulfosarcina sp. | reverse complement strand
TACGGATCGCACCCGACCACTGATTGGGACACCCTCGGATCTGGATCGCCTTTCACCTCCGGACCCATACCGGTCCGGTCGAATGCCCTGGGTCCTGAAGATCAACAAGAATTACCAGGAAATGGCAGGCAAGCTCGAACGTGTCTATTTCACCGCTCCATTCAGCCTGGCCGTTAACATCCGGGGATATGAGAATCTCGTGACCGATATGTTCGAGAGGCCCAAATTTGCCCACCGGCTTTTTAAATTCCTTTGCGACGATGTCCTCTCTCCATATCTTGAAACCATGCGAGAAGAAATCGATATCCCCGACCTGCTCATGGACGGCCGCGATGCATGGGCCTCTCCACCGATGCTCAACCTGGATATGATGGATGAATATGTGGTCGCATATACGGAGAGGTTGAGAAGTAACCTGGGTGGCAATCTGATAACCAGAGGGAATTGGGGAGATGCCAAAAGCCGTGATCCGGAACGGTTCTTCTCACAAAAATGCCGATGCAGCCCCGGCTCCTTGAGTGTGCTGGATCCTGATCTGTATGAGGTCGGGCCTGAACGGGTGAAGCGGTTTGCCCGGAAACACGATCTATCGGTAGCCGCAGGGGTTGATGCGACACTGCTCAAGGATGGACCGGTTGAGGCCATTGTCCAGCGGATCAAGCTCTATATTGATAAAATGGCACGGGATGGGCGCTGCATGATCCATCTGAACCAGATTGCCGCCGAGACCTCACCGGAACATGTTCACGCTGCCGTGGCGGCATGTCACGCCTACAGCCGCTTACCTATCCCCGAGAATATAGACGATGTTCATTTCGAGATACCCAATAGAGAGCGCTTTTCAGAATTTGTGCGGAAAAAGATGGGAACGTCGAGCATATGACCGATTGCCACTTCTTTTGAAGAGGGCCTTTCGTGGTATCGGGAGTTTTTCCATCCCCGGAGCTGAAGTTGGAACCGGGTTAGGCGCTTTTTCTCCAAGGCTTATGAATTAAGAAATGGTTTTCCGCAATGGGCCGAACGCCAGAAATGGAAGCAAAACGGAAAAACCGATTGCCGAGGCCGCCTGGAGAAAAACGGTTTGGGCCAAAACGGATGTTCTCGTGGTTGGCAGCAGTCCGGGAGGTCTTGCGGCAGCGATCATGAGAGTGTGGATTTCAGGGCGGCCAGCAGGCGGGTGACATTTTCCTGCCTGGCTGTATGCCCCATAAGCCCGACTCGCCATATTTTCCCGGCCAATGGCCCCAGTCCGGCTCCGATTTCAATTTTGTATTGCTTGAGCAGGGTGCTGCGCACAGCGGCCTCGTCGACACCTTCCGGGACGTTAACAGAGTTGAGCATGGGCAGCCGACTGTCAGGCGCCACCAGCATTGATAGGCCCATATCCTCGAGGCCCTGCACCAATGCATTGTGGTAGGTCATATGCCGCTGATAGACGTTGTCAGGCCCCTCCTCCAGGATCAGCAACAACGCCTGGTAAAGCCCATAGTGCATATTGATGGGAGCCGTGTGGTGATAGGCCCGGGTGGCCCCTTTCCAGTATTTCATGATCATGGAAAGATCCAGATACCAGTTGGGCACCTTTGTCTTTCGGCTTTCCAAAGCTGCCACGGCTTTGTCGGAAAAGGAGAGCGGCGCCAGGCCGGGGGGGCAGGAGAGGCATTTTTGCGTGCCACTGTAGAGGGCATCGATGCCCCATGCATCCATGGCGATCTCCACGCCGCCGAGGCTGGTGACGGCATCCACCAGATAAATCGTTTCGGAACCCTTCAGTAATGCGCCAATTTCCGCCACGGGATTTTTCACACCCGTGGACGTCTCCGCATGGACAACGGCAACGATCTTGTATTGTTTTTCTGAGATCTTCTTTTTCACCTGGTCGACCACCACCGGCGTGCCCCAATCAAATTCTAAAGTATCGACATTGGCTCTCAGACGTTGGGCCACGTCCTGCATGCGCATGCCGAATACACCGTTAATGAGTACCAGCACGGGGTCATCTTCTTCGATCAGGTTGACGAAACAGGCTTCCATCCCGGAAGAACCGGTTCCGGACATGGGGATCGTCAGCGTGTTTTCGGTCTTGAGCAGGGTCCGCAGGTTGGCCTTGATGGCATCCATGATGCGGATGAAATAAGGATCGAGGTGCCCGATGCTCTTTTTTCCCAATGCCTCGTACACCTTATCATGCACACAGGAGGGGCCGGGCCCCATTAAAAGGATGTCTTCAATGCCGTCCAGTAAATTTTCCATAGCCAATGGTTCCCTTTCATTTTCGTTTTAACGGTAAAGGATTGAACTCGACCCGCAGCCCCGATGAGCGGGGTTTCTGCTTCGCTCCGACAAGCCGCGGGGAATGCGCTCGCTATTGCGGTTCAAGAGGGTTTGCATGGATCAGATATCATTGTGGGTTAACCGTCACCATCGAACAGGGTGTGTTTAACGGATGCGATTTATGGTGGATCCAGCAGCGCAATGATCTCCTCCGGATGGCTCACCAACGTTTGACAACCGTTTTCCGTCAGCTCTTTCGGGCCTCTGAATCCCCAGGCAACACCCACGGCATGCATGCCCGCAGCCGCAGCCGTCTTCATATCCACGGCACTGTCCCCCACAAAGATAAATGTTTCCGGCGCCAGGCCGATCTGCCGGGCGATGTCCAGCGCCGACGCCGGGTCAGGCTTGACCGGGAAATGGTCGTTCTGCCCCATGATCACTTTGAAAATCGACCTGTCAAAATAGGCGTTCACATAGCGCACGGTAAAATCATGAGGCTTGTTGGAGAGCACCGCCAGCGGCAGGTCCTTGGTTTTCAGTTGGTCCAACAGATCCGTGATGCCCTCGTATGGCCGGGTCTTGCGGTTCCAGTTCTCCCAGTAGAGTTCCCGTGCCCGGCGGACACATGCATCGACCATCTCTTCCGAACGGCCTTCGATGGGCAGCGCCCGGGTGACTATCATCTGGATGCCGTTGCCGATAAAGCGACGGTAGTCATCCGTGGTATGGCCGGGAAAGCCATATTCCGTCAGCATCAGGTTGACCGAATCCCCGATGTCCGCCAGCGTGTCCAGCAGTGTGCCGTCCAGATCAAAGATGACGGCCCGAAAGCCGTTGGTGTGATAATCGTTCATGTTCACCCCATTCTCCCTCAAACCGCCATGTCCACGGTGTCAATCGTTGCGCCCATTTTTCCCCAACCTCGCCAAGGGTGCGGCAGGCAGGTAAACACACACGCGGGTTCCCCGGTCTATTTGTGACTCAACGGATATCCAACCGCCATAGTTCTTCACGATTCCATAAACCGCTGCTAAACCGAGCCCGCGGCCAACTTCTTTTGTCGTGAAAAAAGGTTCGAATACCCGTTTTTTGGTTGCCTCATCCATTCCCCTCCCGCTATCCTCAACGGTTAAGATGACGTAGGGTCCAGGGAACAATCCCGGGAAAGCGTTTGCATTTTCCTTGGTGATCAGTTCATTTCTGCAGGCGATTTTAATGCGGCCTTTCCCTTCGATTGCCTCTGCTGCATTGGCCAGAACCGCCGACAATACCATCAGAAGCTGGGACGGGTCCCCCTTGGTTTTCAAGATGACTTCTGGTAGGCTGGTCTCTAAATCAATTGATGCGCCAAGGGTGTGTTCGAGCAGGGGCAATGTGTTGCGTATAAAGTCAACCAGTGAAATATCTTTGCCCTCATAATTGCCTCCTCGGGCGTAGGCAAGCAACTGGGTCGTCAGCTGCTCCATTCGATCCGCGGATTTCCGTATCGAGGTAATATACTGCGACGTTTTCTCATCCTTGGGCACATCCATTTCAAGCATGTCAAGGGTTCCCACGATCACAAACAGCCCGTTGTTGAACTGGTGGGCAATCCCACCTGCCAGTTTGGCTATTGCCCCCATCTTTTGCGCCTGCTGTTGCTGCCATTCAAGCTTCTTCTGTTCAGTGATATTGCTGACGATGATTCTGGATTGCTTCAGCTTTCTGTCGTTCTGGCTGACAAGCATGCATTCCAGGTTCGCGTAAAAATCGCTGCCGTCATTTCTCACCAGCCTTAATCTGAATGACTGCAGGTTTCCGGATTCAATAAGGTACTTGTAGCGAAGATAGTAAACATCCTGGTCCTTACGTTGGACAAAACGGCTGAAGGGTCTTCCAATGAATGCCGATCGCTCCATCCCCATCAGTGTGGCGAAAGTGAGATTGGCCTCTTCTATGATTCCTCCTTCATTGACCGTCAGGTATCCAACCGGCGCAAAGTCATATAAATTGGAATATCGATCCCGGGCCTCTTCAAGTTCCTCGTGGATGCGGCGCAGCTCGTCGTTCTGCATTTTCAACTCTATCTGGTGCACACGAAGCTCGTGGATCGTCTTCGCCATCTCCTCGGCCGACATCCCTTGCGTCTCCCCAACGCCTGCAGGCTCTATTTTCATCCGCCTTTCGGCACGCATTCTAAGTTTGGAGCGGTCTATTTTATCTTGGTCATGTGTCATTATCGTTCCAACTATTTCTTGCCAGGGTTCCTGCCCGATGGCAACCACGCCAGATCCCGCTCCGTGGTCGCAATCTCAATCGGCTGGCCGCTTTCGTCCTTCAACACGGCGACAGTCAGCCAGACATCCAAAATCCTGCCGTCCTTGGTCAGCCGCTGGGTTCTCAGTGATTTTACGGATTCGCCTTTTTTGAGTTTGTCCATGAAGGCTTTTTCAGTTTTCATTTTTTGCCTGGGAACCAGTTCGTCGATAGTCATTTTCTGTGCTTCACCTTCGGTCCAACCATACATCCGTTCGGCGCCATTGTTCCAGGCCAGGATGCGCCCCTTAAAATCCCTCACGGTAATGGCATCATTGGCGTCCTCCAAGACTGTGGCGAACCGCCGGATTTTGTCGGCGTGCTTGACCCGGTGGATATCCATCACCGTCACCACCACGCCGGCAATGACATTGTCGCCGGTTCGATACGGCAGAACCTTCAGGGCATGCCAACGCCCGTCTTCAGACAAGATTTCCGTTTCCAGGGTGTTCAGATCATTGAGGACTGTGGTTGCATAGTCAACCAGATCGACCCCCGGGAAGCTGGTGGTAAGATCGCTCAACGGCCTGCCGAGATCGGTGGGTATCAGTTTGATGATCCGGGCCGCCGCCGGGGTGTAGCGCTTGATATGAAGGTGGGTGTCCATAAAGATGGAGGCAACCTCAGTGGCCCCCATCAGGTTGTTCATGTCGTCACTGGCATTTGAGAGCTCGTTCACTTTGTTTTGAAGCTCCGAGTTGACCGTAGCCAACTCTTCGTTTGTCGATTGAAGTTCCTCCTTGGATGTCTCCAGCTCCTCATTTGTGCTCTGCATCTCCTCATTGACCGACTGCATCTCTTCGTTGTTGGATTTTAGCTCCTCGTTTGAGGCTTCGCATTCCTCGACGGTGGCCTGCAGATATTCGCGGGTCGATTGCAGCTCCTGTTCCAGTTGATGTAGCGATGGATCTAACTTTTTCCCAACGGATGCTTTCCCCGGAAGTTCATCCGGCAGACCGCTGTTTGCCTTTTCCTCAAAGATGACCAGGAAGAGATCCGGTGGCAGTCCTTCAGCGGTCACGGGACGGATCGATATGTCAACCATACAAACCGTGTTGCTGTAGTTGACCCGAACACCCTTGCAGTCGATGCGTTTTTTGTAACGGACTGCCTGGTGAAGCGCTGAGGTTAATTTATATCTTAGATCCTTCCTGGCCATTTTAATAATGTTGAAACTGGGTTTGCCCGTCGGCACCACGAGGAATTTTTCCGTCTGACCGACAAATTGCAGGATTTCATGCTTGTCATCGATCAAAACCCCCGTGGGCGACAATTCGCTGAGAATCGCTTTTTCGGTGACGGCCTGGATATCGGTTGTAACGGGCAGACTCATGGGGCCATCGGGGTCGAGATGAACCGGACCGCCAAGCGTGCTTCTATTCGGATAATCGATGATTCCTTCCCTGAGACTCTCCTTGCGTTTAAAGATCTTCCATTTGGCGTTAAGGGGTCGAAATAAATCGGTAAATTCGCCGATGGTCTCAGAGGTGCCTAAAAACAGAACCCCTTGCGGATTCAATGTATAGTGAAATAAGGGGATGATCTTTTTCTGAAGCGAATGGTCCAGATAAATCATCAGATTGCGGCAACTCACCAAATCAAGTCGTGAAAAGGGCGGATCCTTGATGATGCTCTGCAAAGAAAAAACGACCATATCCCGGATCTGCTTTTTGATCCTGAAAACACCCGCTTCTTTCGTGAAGAATTGATCTATACGCGCCTTTGAAACATCCGTGGCGATGCTGTCCGGGAAGCGTCCCATGCGGGCGTTCTCGATGGCCGTTTTATCGATGTCCGTAGCAAAAATCTGTACGTTGAGGTGTTCCCCCATTTTATTCATCGCCTCTGCAACAACAATGGCCAGCGAATAGGCTTCCTCCCCGGTCGAGCATCCCACGACCCAGCAGCGAAGCGGTTCGTCTGATTGTTTAACTTGAAGCAATTGGGGAAGCACCTTTTCTTCGATCACCTGGTACGCTTCGGGATCTCTGAAAAGACTGGTGACCCCGATCACCAGATCTTTGAACAGGGCATCGATTTCGAGGGGGTTTTTCTGCATGTAAATAATATAGTCAGCCAGTTTATCGATCTGGTGGACCGCTAAACGGCGTTCAATCCGGCGCCGGATGGTGGTTTTCTTGTACTGTGAAAAATCGTGTCCGGTGGCGCTGCGGATCAGGGAAAAAACTTTCTGGAGCTGATGTTTAACGTTGCTCTGGGAGACGTTGATCTTGCCGGGCGAATTTAAAAATGGATGTTTGACATAGCCGATCAACGCGTCGGGTATCCGTTCCACCGCAAGGATAAAATCGACCAGGCCGGTTCCGATGGCACTTCGGGGCATCCCGTCGTATTTGGCCGTATCCGGGTCCTGGGCCATGACCATGCCGCCTTCTCCCTTGATGGCCTTGATACCCAGCGTCCCGTCCGAGGCTGTTCCTGAAACAATGATGGCGATTGCCTTTTCTTTCTGGTCTTCCGACAACGATCGGAAAAAGAAATCGATCGGCATGTTGATCGCGCTGCCTTTGACCAGCGTCATCAGATGAAGGGTGCGATTGAAAATGGCCACGTTTTTATTGGGCGGGTTGAGATAGACGCAATTTTTTTCAAGGGTCATCCCGTCTTCGATCTCACAGACGGTCATCCGCGTATATTTGGCCAGAAGCGAGGCCATGATGCTTTTGAAATTCGGGCTGAGATGCTGGATGATCACAAAGGCACTGTTGGTTTCAGGGGGCATTTCGGAAAAAAAGAGTTGAAGGGTTTCCAAACCACCGGCCGAGGCGCCGATGCCGACAATCGGGAAGCCGGCGTGTCGTTTTGAAGAAGCCCTTTTTGCAGGTGAGGTTTTATCCACTTGGGTTGCCATCGCCAGTGCCTCTCGAATGGGTATGAACGAAAAAAATAGCTGAATTCGATACCTGATGGATTGCCGTCAAAGAAAACCAGTAGGTTTTTTTCCTTATTGTAACCCAAACTGAGCGATTGTTGAGCTTGCCGCAGATACAAGGAAGATGTCTTTCCGCTATAGTCGCCTATGCGGGAAGATATCTGACGCCGGAGATGCGGTAAGATCGGCGATCCTAACGGGTTTTCCATTTTTAAGTCGGCAAACAACATAATCCATACTTATTGTATTAATTTTTTTTAAAAACCAAAATGGGAAACGCTTAGCTTGGGTTATAATATGCTTGGCTAAGGTATTCTTTGATTTCTTTGTGGCGAGGAACCGGCTGTGATATTTTCGTATTTGGGTTATGATACCAATCGTGGTTTCCACCATGCCGCAACAAAATACATCCAGTTTCTTTCAATTTCTT